>CAZJGQ010000061.1:0-9774 GCA_964545425.1 uncultured Chthoniobacter sp.
TGTCGATCAGCGGCATCTCCGCCGCATGGCTGGCGCAAAACCGCGATGACATCGACGAAGCCTTTCTTCTCGCCCCGCTCTTCGGTCCGGCTGTCGTGCCCGACCCGCTCACGCCGGCCGTCACTGCCGCGCTGGACCGTCTACCGAACAAGATGGTCTGGTGGGATCCGCGGGTGCGCGAAAATTTGCCGGGCCCTCCCTACACCTATCCACGCTTCCCCACCCGCGCCCTCGGCGAAGCGCTGCGCCTCGGACTGCAGACTGCACAGCCCGATCGGACATTACGCGTCAACCGCCTCGGCGTCATCCTCACCGAAAACGATCCGGCGGTGAACAACGCCCGCACGAGACGCTTGGTCGAACAATGGCGCGCCACATCGCCGGAGACGGAAATCTTCCTCCACGAATTCCCCGCCGCCGAAAACATCCCGCACGATTTCATCGATCCGCTGCAACCCGACGCGCGCACGGACAAGATCAATGCGTTGCTCGTCGAGTGGCTGACCGGCATTGAAAAACAGGCCACAGCCGAGTCTTCGAGACAGCCGCAGGCAAATTAACACGGATAAAAGGCAGGATAATAGTTTTCCGCCGGGCGACCCCGGCAGAAAACAAGAGCCTCCTCAGCGGCATCTACGCAGCCGATTTCACGCTTGCAGGGTGGTGACTCAAAAGTTGCTTGGCCTGTCTATCGAGGAATCACGCGCCAAGGTGCGCGGCCAGCTTCAAGTCTTTGGCAGTCTTCATCAGCCGCACATCTTTGCTCCACAGCCCACTCCCTTCTACCGCGCACGACGCGAGGAGGTGGACATCGATGAGCCCCAAACCACGGCCGTGGAGACGGTGACGCTCGATAAAAAAGAGGGCTTCGTCATCCGACACCGGTGCGACGCGAGGCAAATCTGACAGCAAGGACAGGATCTCCCGGCGATTCCGAAGGTTCCCGCAAGCCAGTTCGCCGACCACAAACGGATGCATCACGACTTCGGCATCCTCCAGCAAGCGAGCCAGTCTTGCCTCGCCAGCCCGAAAGTGGTCGATCCACACGGATGTATCGACCAAGACCATTCAGGTAGCGCGACGACGGGGCGGCGTTTTGGCTTTTCTTTCCGTGCCGCCAAGAGCGGCCAATCGCGCGGCGCTCATCTTGGCGATGAGAGTTTCGAGCCCGAGATGGACCAGCGCCGTCTTCTCTTTCACGCCCGCGAGAGCGGAGGCTTTGGAGAGTATCTCTTCATCCAAGATCAGGGTCGTTCTCATGCATATTAATATGGCTTTCCAATATGCTGCCGTCAAACACCGTCTTCGCCCGAGAGTAGGAAGACCTGTGTTTTCCGCCGATGTCAGTCGGCGGAAAATCTAATCCTGTCGTTTATCCGCGTTAATCTGTGGCTAAACATTTTCGGGAATTTGCTTACCCCAGTCGCACGGGCACACCGCGTTCGGCGAGGAAACGTTTCACGTCGCCGACGGTGTATTCGCCGAAATGGAAAATGCTTGCGGCAAGGACAGCATCCGCACCGGCGTGGAGGAGGACATCGGCCATGTGCTCGAGCTTGCCGGCGCCGCCGCTGGCAATGACCGGAATGCTCACCGCTTCGCTCACCGAGCGGACGAGATCCATGTCATAGCCTTCCTTGGTGCCGTCGGCATCCATGCTGGTGAGGAGAATTTCGCCGGCGCCGAGGTCGGCCACGGTTTTGGCCCAGGCCACCGCTTCGAGGTCGGTCGGATTGCGTCCGCCATGCGTGTAAACAGTCCACCCACCCTCGGGACGCCGCCGGGCATCGATGGCAACCACGATGCATTGCGACCCGAAACGTTCCGCGCCTTCCCGCACCAACTCTGGACGCTGGATCGCGGAAGTATTGACACTCACCTTGTCGGCACCGGCGCGGAGCATGACCTTCATGTCCTCCACCGTGCGGATTCCGCCACCCACGGTCAGGGGCATGAAGCACTCGGACGCCGTCCGCTCGACCACGTCGACCATGGTTACGCGGTTGTCGGAGGAGGCCGTGATGTCCAAGAAGACCAGTTCGTCCGCCCCCTGCGCATCGTAGGCCTTGGCGCACTCGACCGGATCGCCGGCATCGCGCAATTCGAGGAATTTGGTCCCCTTGACCACGCGGCCGCCGGTCACGTCGAGGCAGGGAATGATCCTTTTGGTCAGCACCACGGGAGGATGCCGCGCCCTGTGGCCGGGCGCAATGCGCCGCTGATTTGAATTGCCTTAAGCGCGGCGTTTTTTACTTTTGGCCGATGCGATCGGTTTTAAGCGCGGCACTGGTCTGCGCTCTGGCCTTAACCCTTGCCGGCTGCGCCTCTCCGGGCGGAGTGGGACGCTTCCGCACGGTGGTGTTGGACGCCGGACACGGCGGCATCGACAAGGGTGCACGGGGGGTCGATGGATCGCTGGAGAAGAAATACGCCCTCGATACGGCCAAGCGGGTGGAAAAGGGCCTGCGCCGCGCCGGCTATCGCGTGATCATGACCCGCAAAGGCGACTACTTCGTGCCACTGCCGAAGCGCGCGGCTATTTCCAACCGCCAACGCGGGGCGGTCTTTGTCAGCATCCACTACAACTGGGCGCGCAACTACGGGGCCCAGGGCACGGAGACGTTCTACCACAGCTCGCGGTCCTACCCGCTGGCGGCCAACATCCAGCGAGAACTGGCGCGCTACTCGAACAACCGCGGCGTGAAGCGGGCACGCTTCCATGTGTTGCGCAACAATGTGCGTCCGGCCGTGCTCGTCGAGGGAGGCTTCCTTTCCAACGCGTCCGAAGCCCGCAAAGTGCGCTCACCGTTTTATCGTCAGCGCCTCGCCGACGCCATCGTGCGCGGCATCATCAAGTCGTCGCGCTAGAATTTGCGCGGCGGAGACGCCGGGACCGACGGAATACGGCGTCCGAAGATTTCGGCAAAGGGTTGGGCTTTCCGGTCGCGGCCCGGAGCGAGGTTCTTGAAAAGACGAACGTAGGAAATGCTGCACTGCAGGCGGCGTTGGGATTTGTCGATCTTGGGATTAAGCTGGATGACCGACTGGGAAAACGGCGGCTGCTTTTTGCGCTTCAGCACTTCACGGCGAACGTCGGCGATCGGACGCGAAGTGTCTTTGACCAATTTGTCCATCGCCTCGAGGTCTTGCCGGGTCACCGGCGCCCAGAGCTTGCGCCATTGCTCGGGTTCGATGCGGGCGACGAGCGACTGGACGAACTTTTTCCCGGCTCCGTCCTGCTCCCAGAATCCGACGATGAGCAGGAAGGGTTCGTTGATGTCGTATTGCCGCAGGGCATCGCCGAGCAGCACTGGCTCGCCGTATTGCGTCGCCTTCGGATTGGCCGGAATGCGGCCGTGCTCCTTGTTGGCCGAGGCCGGGATATCCCATTTGTCGGTCGCGCCAGACGAACGATGTCCTCCGAAAAACGTGTCAGCTACCCAGCGCTCGAAACTCAGGCCATGTCTCTGAACCTCGGTGGCGTTGCCGAGCGAAGCGGCGAGAAAAAAAGTCAGACAAAGGAGAGCCTTCACAAGAAACAATTAACGGAAAGGAACCGCAGCGGCGAGCGATTGGGTCCGTCGGAGGGATCGAAGAATACACCGCGCTTGACAAGTGATGCCAAAAGGCACACATTAGGCTAATGAGGCTGGAGTTCGATCCTGACAAGGAAGCGGCCAACCTCGCCAAACATGGCATTGATTTTTCCACCGTTCAAAAGATCTTCGAAGATCCGCACCGCATGATCGTCCCAAACGACACGCATAGTTCCGACGAACCGCGGTTCTACGCAGTCGGCCACGACGGTAGTGGTATCTTGACGGTGCGCTTCGCCTTGCGCGGCAACGCCATCCGCGTGATCGGCGCGGGATATTGGCGCAAGCAGAAGAAAGCTTATGAAAACCAAAAGAAAGAAACCGAGCTACGTTGACGAACCGGCCGGAGATGGCTGGAAATTCGAAGGGACCAAAGCGCTCACCCGCGCGCAGCAGCGCGCCTTGGGTCTGCCGGCTCCGTCTGCGGCGGGCAAGATGGTCGTGAACCGCAAGCCCTCCCGCCCGGCGCGAATCAACATCCGCACCACGCACGAGACGATCGCCGGCTTGCGTGCACGGGCGGAGGAAGCCGGCCTTCCCTACCAGACACTGGCCGCGAGCGTTTTGCACATGGTGGCCAAGGGCGACCTCAAACTCGCGCTTTCCGCAGCTCGATAGTGCCGCGGGGCATGGAATAGTTGAACAGAGGCCAAGCAAGGTAGCGAAGAAAGAACCCAGTCCTTGAGCTCTCACGGAGACACGGGGAGCTCGGAGGGACAATCAGCCCTACCCCCTTCGTTTCCTTCATTACCTTTTGTTCAAAAACTCAGGCCGAGCGGCGGCGGCGTTTGACGCCGAGCATGGCGAGGTTGCGTTTGAGGCTGGCATCCGCCTGAAAGCAGGGCGCAATGAAGGGCTTTCCACTCATCGAGAGATTGATTGATAAGCGATAGCCGCTCATTCTGCCACACATGGAAATCACGCGCGTGGGAGGCGGTCAGTTTCCCGCCACGCAATGGAGCATCGTCCGTCGAGCAATCGATAAAGACGACGCGAACTCTTCCCAAGCGCTTGCTTCGTTGTGCAAGGACTACTGGTTCCCGCTTTACGCGTATGTACGACGCTCGGGCCGGTCATCCCACGATGCCGAGGATCTGGTTCAGTCATTCTTCGCGCGACTCCTGCAAACCGGATCGCTCGGAGCGGCGGACCCCGAAAGGGGCAAACTGCGCACTTTTCTGCTGGCCTGTTTACGGAACTACCTTGCCGACCAATTTGACAAAGAGAACGCGCTGAAAAGAGGCCCGCGCCAGCCTCTGATTTCGCTCGACGAGGAATACGCGCGCAATCGATACGAGAGTCAATCCGTCGACACGAATACGCCCGACGAAATCTACCAGCGACAGTGGGCTCTCACTGTCCTCGAACATTCGTTGCAGCGAATACGCCATGAGTTCACCGCCCAGGGCGAAGCCGAGGCATTCGAGGTCTACAGGCCGTTTCTCGGATTCGGCACCGGGCCAGAACAAAGCTACGAAGAGGCCGCCGAAAAGCTCAGCTTGAGCACCGGAACAGTGAAGAGCCGGGTATTTCGTTTGCGCCAGAGATGGCGCGACCTTGTGGTCGAAGAAGTCGGCCGGACATTGGGTGACCCGGATCCCCAGTCAGTCAGAGAGGAACTAATGGATCTTATCGGCCACGTTTAAAAATATCAGCTCTTACTGCAACTCGCGGGCGGTAATTCCTTAGAAATAGGTGAAGAAAGAAAACCATGAGCGAAGAAAAAAAGGATCCCACGAACAGCTCGAAGGGCGGCACTCGGCCGGAAACCGAGGGAATGGACCCTGTCGAGTTGCTGGCCCGGGCTCTCGATGAGCCGAAGCTTTCGGGTTCTCCTCACTCATGGACACCCCCGGATCCGGAGCACCTTGCAGAGATGCTCCCTCAATACGAGATCGAGTGCATTCTTGGTCGCGGAGGCATGGGGGTCGTTTATAAGGGACGCCAAAAAGACCTCGACCGCGTTGTCGCCATCAAACTGCTGCCCGCCGAAATGGCGGTGGACGAGCAGTTCGTCGAGAGATTCCGCCGCGAAGCGAAGACTTTGGCCAAACTGCACCATCCGGGCATCGTGTCCGTCTACGAATTCGGACAAACAACTGAAGGACATCTCTTTTTCGTCATGGAATATGTGGCCGGAACGGACCTACGCCGGCTCATGAAAAAACAGGAACTCGACAGCGGCCAGGCTTTGGCCGTCGTATCCCAAGTCTGTGAGGCATTGCGCGCAGCTCATGAGCAAGGAGTCATCCATCGGGATATAAAGCCGGAAAACGTCCTGGTCACCGAACAAGGGCAGATAAAGCTGGCCGACTTCGGTCTATCACGACCAGTGGACGAGGACCACTCGCGTCGCTTCACCATGACAAACATGGTGATGGGAACAGCCGACTACATGGCGCCTGAGCAAAGGAGCGGCCAAGCCGACCACCGGGCGGACATATTTGCCCTCGGCGTCATGCTCTACGAGATGCTGACCGGCCAAGTCCCCCGCGGGGCTTTCGATCCACCGTCGCGGAAGCTTCAGGTTGACGTACGCATAGACAAAGTGGTGGTCAAAGCGCTGCAGGAGGAGCCGGAGCGTCGCTACCAGAATGTGACCGAGATGAAGACGGACGTGGAAACGATTTACTTCACCAACCAGGCAGCGTCGGCACCGGAGCCGACTAAAATTCCGGCATCAAGGGCAAACAAAAAAGCGCTCTGGGCATGGTCGGCCGCAGCCTCGGTCTTGTTGGTTGCGGTGACAATAGCCGCTGTAGCCTTGCTGAACCGGAAGAAAAACGACCGCATTACGCAGAGCGTTGTCTCGTCCGAAGCAACAGGCGCGGAGGCGAATGACGGTTCCACCATGGTGACAGTGCAAGGCGGCAAGCTACCGGCATCCTCTGCGCTCGCCGGGACGCCAGTCGCGGCTTTCAACATCGATAAGTATGAAGTCACTTGGGACGAGTGGCAGGCTGTGAAGACTTGGGCTGTAGCTAACGGCTACAGCGACTTGGCCAATGTAGGCTCAGCAAGTGCGGGGAATCATCCGGTTCATTCCGTCAATTATTATGATGCGGTGAAATGGAGCAATGCAAAGAGCGAGAAGGAGGGCCTGACGCCGGTTTACCGTGTGAACGAAGAAATCTACCGCACAGGGAAAAGCGAGCCATCGGTTGACGCCAGCGCCAACGGCTACCGTTTGCCGACGGAGGCGGAGTGGGAGTGGGCCGCGCGCGGAGGCGACAGCAGCAAAGGCTACAAATTCAGCGGGAGCAATGACGTGAAGGCAGTGGCCTGGTATGAAGGCAACAGCAATGGCGGGGCCAAGGCAGTCGGCACCAAAGAGGCGAACGAACTAGGAATCCACGACATGAGTGGCAATGTGTGGGAATGGTGCGAGGACATTGACTACCACATCTACCGTCGCACCCGAGGCGGAAGTTGGCTCAGCTGGAACACAGACTTTTGCGCGGTTGGCTTTCGGGAGGCCTACACCCATCCGAGCGAGAGCGTCGGATTCCGTTTGGCTCAAAGCATCGCCATCAAGGCCAACGGGAGCGATGCGGTCCGCGCAAAGCAGGTAATGCCCACCACGAAAGACGACACTTCCATGGTGACGGTTGAGGGCGGCGTGCTGCCGGCATCCTCCGCACTCGCCGGCACGACAGTGCCAACCTTCGTCATCGCTAAGCATGAAGTGACGTGGGACGTCTGGGAAGATGTGAGAAACTGGGCCGCGACCAACGGATACACCGATTTGGCCAATGTCGGTTCCGCCAGCGCGGGGAACCGCCCCGTGGAAGACGTCAGCTGGTACGATGCGGTCAAGTGGAGCAATGCCAAGAGCGAAAGAGAGGGCTTGGACCCAGTGTATTTGGTGAACGGAGAAGTATACCGGACTGGGGAAACTCCGCCCGCTTTACGGAAGGATGCCAACGGTTATCGTTTGCCCATGGAGGCGGAGTGGGAATGGGCGGCACTCGGAGGGGTCAGTAGCAATGGATATACCTACAGCGGAAGCGACGATGTCGATGCGGTCGCATGGTATTGGGGAAATTCCAAGGATGGCGCGAAGGCGCCCGGCACCAAGGCGGCCAACGAACTTGGGATTTACGACATGACCGGCAACGTGTGGGAGTGGTGCGGACAACTCGGCGCTGGCTCGCTTCGCCCATTCCGCGGCGGAAGCTGGAATAACGAAGCGGTCGCGGTAGCCGCACGCTTGGGCAACCGTGCGCCGAACGACCGTATCTTCGGCATCGGGTTTCGTGTGGCTCGGAACGCCTCTGCCGCTCCGGACACCGCTGCTTCGGAGCAAGAGGAAAACACGCAAACGCAGGCACTCCCGCAAATTCCAGAACCCTTTCAGCCGCGGGCGCTCGCCGACATCTTCGACCGCGATTCAGCTGCAGTTTGGGTCGATGACGAATTCACTGATCCGAAGAAAAGCGGGTTCGGCTGGGGCGACTTCGACAAAAACTTTATCGATGAGCGCCTGACGCTCGATGGAACAGGCGAACCCTGTTGGGGAACATCCGGCCACGCTTTCAACAACTTCGCCTGCGAACTAATCGGCAAAACGTCTCGGGACAAGCACCGAGGATGGGGGCTCTGCATTTTCAAATCCGACAACAAGCATCCAAATGAAACCGTCCAAGGTGTGGAGGTGCTGCTCGACAGCGAAGGTCAGCTCCGCATCGTCCCCGCACGCTGGGTGGCACCCGGACTCAAAGACATCGACCCGATCGGGCCCTTTAAAATCGCCAACTTTCGCGACGGCGAGTTCAACGCTCTGACCGTTGTGCTTTCCGAGGGACGCAAACTAGCCGTCTTTGTCAACGGAGTCGAAGCGTGTCCCCCTATGAAACTTCCCTACACCTTGGAGCCAGCCTCTTTGCAAATTGCCTCCGCTGGCGGCGCGAGCGCACCAGCGAGAGTGGAGTTCGAGAGCTACAAAGTCTTCTCGACCACGGAGACAAAATGATGAGTCCGTGGCCCATCCTCTACACCTTGGCGATCTTCACCCTGTGATCCCCGTGCCTCCGTGAGAGTTTCTCCGGAATTGTTTAACCGAAGTCAGCGATCACCGGAGCGCGTGGGCGCTCGGTGAAGATCGCGCGCAAGCGCGAAGCGCGCCCCCAGGGCGACATGACCGGCGCGAAGAAGTCAACATAACAAAGCAGGAACCCAGTCCTTAAGCTCTAACGCGGACACGGACAGCGCTGAGGGACAATCAGGCCTACCCCTTCGTTACCTTTTGTTCAAAAACTCAGGCCGAGCGGCGGCGGCGTTTGACGCCGAGCATGGCGAGGTTGCGCTTGAGGCTGGCTTCCATTCCGGCGGCTTCTTCGTCGCTCAGGTTGGCGCTGTTGGCCAAGGCGGTCTGGGCGCGTTCGATGGCTTTGGCCACGGCGTCTTCGTCGATCTCGCTCTCGCGTGCGACCATGTCGGTCAGAATCGAAATGCGGCCCGGTGTGATCTGGGCGAAGCCCTCGCCGACGGCGGCGTAGGTTGTTTTGCCGTCGTTGATCACGGCGAGTTCGCCCGGTTCGAGCATGGTCATGACCGGCTCGTGGTGCGGGAGCACGCCGATCTCGCCCGAGGTCGTCGGGATGACGACTTGGTCGACCTCCGCCGCGGTGCTGACCCCGGCGGGTGAGACGATCTCGAAATGGATCTTGGTGGCCACGCTTTAGCGGGTGACGGTGTCGATGCCGCCCTTCATGTAGAAGTTCTGCTCGGGCACGTCGTCGTATTTGCCTTCGAGGATTTCTTTGAAGCCGCGGACGGTGTCCTCCGTCTTGACGTATTCGCCCTTGGTTCCGGTGAAGACCTCGGCCACGTGGAACGGCTGGCTGAGGAAACGCTGGATTTTGCGGGCGCGGTAGACGGTCTGTTTGTCTTCGGGGCTGAGTTCGTCCATGCCGAGAATGGCGATGATGTCCTGCAGGTCTTTGTAACGCTGCAGCACGCGCTGGACGCCGCGGGCCACTTCGTAGTGCTCCTTGCCGACGACTTCGGGCGCGAGGGCCTTGGAGGTCGAGGCGAGCGGGTCGACCGCGGGATAAATGCCCAGCTCGGCGATGGAACGCTCGAGCACGATGGTCGAATCCAAGTGCGCGAAGGTGGTGGCCGGTGCGGGGTCGGTCAAGTCGTCCGCCGGCACGTAAACGGCCTGCAGCGAGGTGAT
>CAZJGQ010000062.1:0-9609 GCA_964545425.1 uncultured Chthoniobacter sp.
GTTGCGCTGGATGTCTTCGGCTTTGGCGGAGAAAGTCTTCATGGCAAAATTGGCCGCGTAGAATATGGGGCGGGCGGGGCGCTGTCAAAAGCAATTCTCTATCTGCTTGACCCCCCTCGACGGGGCGGGAACGGTCGTGCGGTGCAGAAAAGGCGCCAACAGAAGGGTCCGGCCCGCCTCTGGGACGAAGTTTTCGGGCCGGATGGGGCGCCGCGGGAGCTTTACCGGCCGATGTTGGACTTGGTGCTGGGGCTGCCGCGCGGCGAGACCAAGCTGATCATCGAGCGCCTCGAGGCGACGATGCGGGAGATGGGGGTGACCTTCGACATCGCCAGGGACCGTCCGTGGGGCAAGCGGCCGTGGTTCTGCGATGTGCTGCCCGAATTGTTCGGCGGTTTGGAATGGGCCCGCCTGGCCGCGGGGGTGCGGCAGCGTTTGCGGGCGTTCGAGATGTTCCTGCAGGACATCCACGGGGAAAAAGAAATCCTCCGCGCGCAAGCGGTGCCGGCGCGCCCGGTCCTCGGCAGTCCGTATTTCCAACGGCCCGCGGTCGGCTTGCCGCGTCCGGGCGGGGCATTCCTTCATTTGTCGGGGCTGGCTCTGGCGCGCTTGCCGGACGGGCGCATGGCGGTGGCGCATCACTATTTCAGCAATGCCTCGGGCATTTCCTACATGATGCAGAACCGCCGCGCGCTCTCGCGCGTTTTTGCCGAGGCTTTCCAAGACCACAATCCGCAAAGCATCGCGGACGTTCCGGTTTCCATCCTCGAAACATTGCGCTCGCTCGCTCCGCGCGGGGTGGACGAACCGGTTGTCGCCCTGCTCACGCCGGGGGCGGGGAGCGCGGCTTATCCGGAGCACAGTTTTCTCGCCCGCCGCATGGGCATTCCCCTCGTGCAAGGGGGCGACCTCCTCGTGCTTGATGACCGGCTTTATTTGAAGAGCGTGTCGGGTCTCGAGCGTATCGACGTGCTCTACACGCGCGTGGCCGATGCGTGGCTCGATTCGATGGTCTTCCGCCGCGACTCGCTGTTCGGCGTGCCCGGTCTCGCCCAATGCGTGCGTGCCGGCACCGTCGCTGTGGCCAATGCGATGGGTAGCCAGTTGGCCGACGACCGCGCGCTCCTCCAGTATTCGCGGCGGATCATCCGCTTTTATCTCGGCGAGGAGGAACTCCTGCCGACCTTGCGCGCGTGGTGGCTGGGCGACCTCGACCAGCGCGACCATGTGCTCGACCGTCTCGACGACTTCGACATCCGCCCGCTCTACGGCGAGCCTTTCGCCCACCACGCGTCCAGCGATAAGGAGGATATCGAGAAATTGCGCAAACGTCTCGCGGACGAGCCGCAAAATTTTGTCGCCCAGCCGCGCGATGCGGGCGCAGTTACGGTCTGCCTCGACCGCAAGGGATCGCTCGACGACAGGGTGCAGGACCACATCGTCTTCGCCCTGCGTTGTCCTAGCGGAGACTACGAGGTTTTCCCCGGGGCGCTGACCCGCGTTTCGCCGGAGGACAGTGCATTCACCGCCTCCGAGCTGGGCGGCGGGAGCAAAGACACGTGGGTGTTGGCCACGGACGACGAAGTCGGGCCGCGCGCCTTGGTGGTCAATCGCGCGGCGGAGAGGCACGCGCCGCAGGGCTACGTGACCAGCCGCGTGGCTGATTCGTTTTACTGGCTCGGACGCTATCTCGAGCGGGCGCAGAGCCTGGCCTACATGGTCGGCGTGGTGGAGAGCCTCGAGACCGAGGAACTCAACCGTGCGGAGCGCCAACTTTACCGTCCGGTCTGGAACCGCGTCCTGCCGCCGCTGGAAAACCGCGAGACCGGGCGCAAGCGCGGCATTACCAGCGCGCTCGAGCGTTACCACCTCGTGCTCGACGGGCGCGAGGATGGTTCGGTCTCGAGCACGCTGCGTCGCGCGGTGTGGAACGCCGGCCAGATCATGGAATGTCTCAGCGTCGAAGCCTACGGCGTGTTGAGCAATCTCGAGGGGCGTTTCGCCCGGGCGCGGTTCCGTCCGGAGGGCGACGAGGCCGCGCTCGCTTTGGCCACGCAGCGTTTCAGCAACGAAGCAACGTCGGGCATCGCCGAATTTTTCGGCACGGCGGAATCGACCATGCTGGCCGACCGCGGGTGGAATTTCTGCCTGCTCGGACAGCAATTCGAGCGCGCGGTGATCACGGCCAATGCGGGACTGACCATTTTCAAATCCATCGCCCGGCGCATGGAGAAACTTTCCGAATTGCCCGAGCACGCCATCGAAATCGAATTGTCCGCTTTCCTCCGCCTGCTCGGTTCGCGCGATGCCTACCGCCGCGTTTACCAGATGCGCGCCGAACCGGTGCCGGTGCTGCAGTTGCTCTACGATCATCCCGAAATGCCGCGATCGGTGCGGCGCTGCCTCTGGCGTTGCGCGCGGCTGCTCGGGTCCAAGGATGACGGCTCGCCCGGCATGGTGCGCACGCGCGAAGCGCTCGAGGGTGTCATGGGTTTGGTGGCCGGAGCCGGCTGGCCCGACTACCTGCTGGCGTCCGGTGCCGCCTCCGGCGAGGCGGGCGGCGGCGTGCAACTCGACCCGGCGCGCGTCGGCGAGCTGGTCGCCGTGTTGTCCGACATCAACGACCAGACCTATGCCATCCACGACGTCGTGACCGACGGCTTCATCAACCACCAGATCCTCCTCGACTGATGCGCTTCGAGATCCTGCACACCACCGATTACCGCTACGAGGAGCCGGCCAGCGAGGCCTACATCGAGGCACGGCTGACCCCGCCTTCGCGGCCGACGCAGAAGATCTTGGCCCACGAATTGCTTCTCGATCCGGGGGCGCCGGTGTCGTCCTACACGGACTATTTCGGCAACCCGACATCGTTTTACTCCATGGTCAAACGCCACGAACGACTCACCGTGACCAACCGCATCCTCGCCGAGACGGCAGCGCCCGTGCTGCCCGAAGAGGCCCTCGACCTCACCGTGGGCGAGGCGCGGCAGATTTTTTCATCCGTCACCACCGATGTCTTCGATTACCTCCGCGCTTCGCCGGCGGCGCCGACGGGCGGCGAGTCGGCCAACTGGGGGCGCCGCTGGCTGCCTTCCGACGCCACCCTGCGCGACGCCCTCGGCGCGCTCAATGGCGCCATCCACCGCGGGTTCCGTTACGTTTCCGGATCGACGGAGAACTGGACACCGCTGTCCAAAATCTGGAAAGCCCGCGCCGGAGTCTGCCAGGACTTCGCCCACATCATGATCAGCGTGCTCCGCACCGCGGGACTCCCCGCGCGCTACGTCTGCGGTTACATCGAAACCGATCCGCCGAAAAGCGGACGCCGTCTGGTCGGCGCGGTGGCTACGCACGCGTGGGTCGAGGCCCTCGTGCCCGGAATGGAATGGGTCGCGCTCGATCCGACCAACGACCAATGGTGCGGCGAGCGCCACGTGGCCGTTTCTTTCGGCCGGGATTTTGCCGATGCCACGCCTTTGCGTGGGACGTTCAAAGGCAGCGGGGGACAAAAAATGACCGTCAAGGTCGTGATGAAACGCGCGGCATGAAACTGACCATCTCCTACCGCGCGGAATACCGCTACGAACGCCGCGTCAGTCTCTCCCCGCACATCGTGCGCCTCTTCCCGCGTGATGCACTGCAGGCCCGCGTGCTCAAACTCGACTTCGCCACCAACGCCACCGGTGCGGTGCACTGGCGCCATGACCTCTATGACAATGTCGTGGCGCAGTGTTTCTATCCGCGTGAGGACGACCGCCTCGTCTACCGTCTCGACGCCGAGATCGCGGCCGAGGAACGCAACCCGTTCGGCTTCCTCCTCGACAGCCGCTCGCTGCAGTGGCCTGCCGAATACAACCCGCGCGAACGCGAGGTGCTTGGCGCATTCATCGCGCCGGAGAAAACCGACCTTCCTTCCGCTCTGCGACCCATGGCCGGCAGCGAAACGGTCAACGCGTTGGTCACCATGAACCAATGGATCCACGACCACATCGCCTACGAACGCCGCGAGGAAGGCGAGGCTTACACGCCGGCCGAAACGCTGCGCCTCCGCCGCGGCGCCTGCCGTGACACCGCGGTGCTTCTTGCCGCCGCGCTGCGTGCCCAGGGCTTGGCCGCGCGGCTGGTCAGCGGATTTCTTTGGGAAAGCGCGAGCGATCCGGCCGAGCGCAAAGCGGACAGCGCCCTGCACGCGTGGACGGAGGTGTTTCTTCCCGGTGCGGGTTGGGTCGGTCTGGATCCTTCCAATGGCGTTCTCGCCGACCACCACTATCTTGCCACGGCGGTCGGCATCGTTCCGTCCGACATCGCGCCCGTCTCGGGACTTTATTTCGGCCGCGAGCCGATCCCGGGGAAACTCGAGACGTCCTTGCGGATCACGCGGACATGAAAAAGCAGGCGGCCGCGGTCGAACAAGTCTTCCGCCGGCACGGGATTGTTCTGACCCTCGGGGCCGAACCCACCTGCGTTCCGCTTCGCCCGCACGGCGCCGAGTGGAACTTCGCAGCAACGGGCCCCACCAAATTGCGCTACGCACGACGTCTCGCCGCGGCGCTGACCAAAGACGCTCTGCCCGGAGCGGCGACAATTTTCGCGCCCGGAAAATTGTATCCGGGCGAGGTCAATCCGCGCTGGGCTCTGCACGTGCTGGGCCGGGTGGACGGCCAGCCTCTGCTTGCCGTCGGCCGCGGACGCCGGGCGGCCACTTCGGCGGACGTGCGCAAATTCTTCGCTACGCTCGCGCGGCACTTGGGTATTGCGGCGCGTCCGCAAAAATTGTCCGACCGCTCGCGCCGCGGCGCGGCGGCTTGGGTTCTGCCCTTGGACCGTGCCCGCAGCGCGTGGATTTCCCCGGCGTGGCGGTGGGAGCGCGGGGCCCAATTGCTTGGCGCGGAGGGCCCGGCTGGTTTGCGTGTGCCGTGGGATCGGGCGCGCGGAAGCGGCACGCGGCGCGCGCTCACTGCGCAGATTGCCGGGCGCAGTTTGGAAATTTTCCTGCCGCCATTAGGTCAGGCGGACTGGACCGAATTGCTCGCCGCGGTCGAAGCGTCCGTGCCGTCCGGTCTCGGTGTCGAGTTGTGTGGCTACGTGCCGGAAGACGAGGCGGGAATTTGGCGCGGCGTGGTGCTTTCCGCCGATCCCGGTGTCTTGGAGATCAACCTGCCGCCGTCGCGCGACTGGGACGAATACGATCGTTGGTTGCGCGCCCTCGACCGGGCGCAAAAAGCCGCCGGTTTGCGTCCGTGGAAACGCGGCCGCGACGGACAGCCCGGCGGCACGGGCGGCGGACACCATTTGCTCTTCGGCGGGGAGAGTGTCGACGCCAACCCGTTCTTCACCCGCCCCGCGTGGGTCGCCTCCCTGCTGCGCTTTTGGCAACAGCATCCGTCCTTGGCTTACCTCTTCACCGGTTGCTACGTGGGTTCGTCCTCGCAAGCGCCGCGCCCTGACGAGTCGGGCAAGTCGATCGCCGACTTGGAGATGGCCTGTGCCTGGCTCGAATCTTTGCCGCCCGGACGCGATCACCGCCGTGCCATCACCGAGACACTCATCCACCTGCAGAGCGATGCCGCGGGCAACACGCACCGCTCGGAGATGAGTTTCGACAAATTTTGGAACACGCAATTTCCCGGCGGGACGCGCGGGTTGATTGAATTCCGCGCACTCGAATCCCTGCCGCGCACCGCATGGGCGTCGGCCGTCGCCCTCCTCTGGCGTGCGCTGGCCGCGTATCTGCTCGATCGGCCCCGCCGGTCGGCGCTGATCGACTACGGCCCCGCCCTGCACGATCGCTTTCTGCTTCCCTCGTTTCTTTGGACCGATTTCCGCAGCGTCCTCGCCGAGTTGTCCGAGGCCGGAATCGAACTCGACGAGAAAATTTTCCGCGCGATTTGGGACTGGCGATTTCCCGTGCTGCTTGAGAACAGCGGCTTGACCGTGCGTCGCGCGCTCGAAGCTTGGCCGCTGCTTTGCGAGACGCCGCTCGAAGGCGGCGCGACCAGCCGCTTTGTCGACACCTCCATCGAGCGTCTCGAATTTGCCGCCGACCGGAGCTTGGCCCGCCGCGGCGCGCTCCGGGTCAACGGACGGACGCTGCCTTTGCGCGAAGCGCCCAACGGATCGTTCGTGGCTGGACTACGCTACCGCTCCTCCGCGCTCTATCCGTCCTTGCACCCCGGATTCCCCGTGCAAACACCGCTCGTGGTGGAAATTGGGAACGCCGCCGCGGCAAAGTCCTACGTCCTAACCGCGAAAAGCCCTGCCTTCCGCCCCGCCAAGCACCCGCAGTCGAGGTCACTCAAGGGCGAGCCGGTCCGCGCGCCATCGGCCGAATCGTGGACCTTCGACCTGCGACTCTAACGGGTGCCATACATTCCTTCCACCGCGGCGTCGATGCCGTTATAGACAGCCATGCCCACTTTGTTTCTCGCGGCGCTCTTTGCCTCCGCGCTGAACCCCGCGAGGGCTTGGTCCGATCGCGCCGGCTGGGAAGCTATTGCCGGAGCGCCGCTCGCGGGTGTGGATGGAGGAACTGCTGATACCGCGACCGTGCGGGCGCGCTGGAACGACGAATGGATTTTCTTCGAATTCGTTTGCCGCGACGAAAACGTCGTTTCACCCGGACGCACCGACGGCGAGGACCATTTCAAACTCGGCGATGTGGTGGAGATTTTTCTCGGACGTACAGGAAAGCCTGCCTACCTCGAGGTCCACGCCACTCCGGCCGGGCGCAAGACGATTTATGCTTTCCGCGGCTACCGCAAAACGGCACCTCCGCCGGACGGTGTCGAAGTGCGCTCCGCGAAAACCGACGATGGCTGGCGCGCCGTGTTGTCCATCCCTTGGCAAGCGCTCGGCGGGAAACCGTCGGACAGCGGCTGGGAATTTCTCGCCGGTCGCTATGATTACGATGTGCCCGGTGGTCGACCGGTCTTGTCCTCCTTTCCGGCGCAGCGCGGCAAACCCGACTTTCACGACAGGAAGCGTTTCGCCAGACTGGAGTTGCAGCGATGAAATTGTTTCTCCTACTGCTCCTGGTGCTGACCGGCTGTTCTTCGGTCAGCGTGTTGCAGGAGCGGGAGAATTCGTCTCTGGCTCCGACCGTGCGCCCCGGCGTCCTCTATGTGCGTCCGTTCGAAGTGCGACGCGGAGTCGAGTTCGACGCTGCGGCGGCCAAACCGGGCGAGGACGTGGAGGCGAAGGTGGGGGAGCTTGTCGCGGACGGCATCATGTCGCGGGCTGCCGACTGGATCGCACCCGGGCAACTTCTTGGACGCTCCGAACCGGCGCCGACCGCGGGTTTGTTGATACAGGGGAAAATTCTCCGTCTGCGGCAAGGAAGTCGCGCCTTGCGCATGGGGATCGGATTCGGCGCGGGGCGGACGCGATTGGAAACGTCCGTGCGGGTCTTTAATCTTTCTGCTTCGTCGACCGAGCCGTGGCTCGCTTTCGAGACCACTGGCGGCAGCAACATGGAACCGGGCATCGTCGGAGCGTTGGTTCCTTCGCCCGTGTCGATTCCTATCGCGGTCAGTGTGATCGGAAGCGCGGTGACTGCGGGTGCTATCGGGGTGAAGGGTGTCACGCAGGACGCCGAACGCACGGGGCGCGTCATTGCCGCGGCGGTGCACGACAAACTGGCCAAGCGCAAGCTGGTCGAGCGTGTCGCTTCGGCCAAACGTGCGGGGCGTTTGGCCACGCCGGTCGGCGAGGTGCCGCTGCCGGTTGTCGAATAATCCTAAGGCTCTTCCAGGCGGTTGCTGTTGTGGCCGCGCAGCCATGACACGAGGGTCAGGATGAAGGGGAGAATGGCGAGGGCGATGGCGAGGCCTGCGTATTGGTAAAGCCATTCGCCGTAGAGCAGGAGGTAGGCGCCGAGGATGAGCAGGCCGGCGAAACCGACGAAGGACAGGGCCCACGCGAGCGGCAGGAGACGGCGACGGAACATGTTCCGTTCTTCGCGCCGTTTGATGCGCGTTTCGCGGTTGGTGAAAGGGTGGTTGCTCACGTTGCTTTGAAAAAATGGAATCCGAGAACGGAGTGAGCAGGTCATCTTGTGCTCCGTCCGCTTGCGGTGCGCAAGCGCGGATTTGGTCCTTCTAAGTGCCGGAAGGGTAAACACCGCTCGCCGCGAGCTTTGCGATGCTCTCGACAACGCGTGGCCGGTCCTCACGGTAGGTCACTCCGAACCATTCGGAGGAGGTGGGCAGCACGCGAACCGTGGCCGCGCCGGAGGCGATCATGTCGGCCACGGCGCTCGGGATGTAGCACTCGGCTTTTTCACTGCCGCTTTGGGCGGCGAGAAAATCGCGCAGGGCCTTTTCCAGCAGCGGGAAGATTTGCGGGGTGAAGCCCCAGAAATTCATCGAGACCGGCGTGTCGTCGGCGAAGGTGCGTTCGCCGGAAGCAATGGCACCGTCGGCGCGGCGGGCGAGGTCGGTGATTTCCTCGACCCCGAGGAGCAAACCTTCGTCGCTTACTTGGCAAATGCCGCGTGCCACCGTGCCGTGCTCGCTCAGGGTTTTGTCCAAACGATAGGCGGCCATGGCAAACTGCGCCGGCTGCCCGGTGGAGTCCGCGGCGCGCAGGAAATCTCCGAGCCGGCGGAAAGATTCCCCGCCGTAAAAGTCATCGGCATTGATCGCGACAAACGGTGTCTCGATCGCCTTGCGCGCACACCAGATGGCGTGCGCCGTGCCCCAAGGCTTGGTCCTTCCGGACGGCGGGGCATAATCGCCGGGCAGATCGTCAAGCTGCTGGAAGGCATAGCCCACCTCGATTTTCCCTTCGTAGCGCGCGCCGATCTGGGTGCGGAAATCTGTCTCGATGTCGCGCCGGATGAGAAAGACGACCTGATCGAAGCCGGCGCGCATGGCGTCGTGGACTGAATAGTCGAGGAGGGTTTCGCCGCGGGGTCCGACCGGATCGAGCTGCTTCAGCCCGCCGTATCGGCTGCCCATGCCGGCAGCGAGGACAAGGAGAGTGGGCTCGGACATCAGGACTCCGGGGCCGCGTCGCGGTGCAGTTCGTAGGCGTTGATGATTTTCTGCACGAGCGGGTGGCGGACGACGTCCTTGCGGCTGAGTTGCCGGATGGCCAAGCCTTCCACGTTCTGCAGGACTTCGACCGCTTCGAGCAGCCCGGAGCGTTTGTGCCGCGGGAGGTCGATCTGCGTGCGGTCGCCGGTGATGACGCACTTCGACTCGTTGCCGAGGCGCGTGAGAAACATGAACATTTGCTCGGCCGTGGTGTTCTGGGCTTCGTCGAGGACGACAAACGAATGGTTCAGCGTCCGCCCGCGCATGTAAGCCAGCGGGGCGATCTCGATGATGCCGCGGTCCATGAACTTCTGGATTTCGTCGGTCTCAAGCATGTCATAAAGGGCGTCGTAGAGCGGCCGCAAATACGGCAGGATTTTTTCCTCGAGGGCGCCGGGGAGGAACCCGAGGGCCTCGCCGGCTTCGACCGCCGGGCGGGTCAGGACGATGCGACCGACTTGCTCTTTTTTCAGCGCGGCCACGGCCATGGCCATTGCGAGGTAGGTTTTGCCGGTCCCGGCGGGGCCGACGCCGAAGACGACGTCGTGCTCGCGGATGGCGCGGACGTAGT
>CAZJGQ010000063.1:0-9409 GCA_964545425.1 uncultured Chthoniobacter sp.
AGACCGGGCCGAGGTCGATGTTGTAGGCCACGGTGAAATCCCACTCGCTCATGGCATTCCCGGTTCCGATGCCGTTCCAGACGTTGATCATGAGATCGCCGAGTTGGACGCCGACCTCGTTGAAGTAAGCCCCGTCCGGGCCGGATTCGTCCACGCCGTAGTGGATGTGGCGGCTCTCCCAACCGGTGGTGGCATTCACGCCCCACCAGCGGTCTGCGGAATCGGCCCCCTCGACGGGAATGGCTGTCTCTTGGAGACCCAGGGTTTCATTGACCGCAGCGCGCTCTGAGGCCCGTTCGGAGGGGCGGTGGGCATGAGCCGGACCGTGGGCCCATAGGAACGAAGTGGTTGAAAATAAGGTGGCTAGAACTAATAATGAATTGATTTTCATAATGCAATACTAATATTGAATAAAGGAGGCTGTGGTGGAGTGTCAAGCGACTTTCCCGAAAAAAAGCAGTTCAGCGCGTGCCGAGGTCTACCGACAAACCGCCAAGAAAGCTGCGCACTGCGGCTTGTGCCCCGTTGAAGGTCACGGTGACAGCCCCGCATTGTTCTTGGTCGAAGAGCATGGCGCCGCTCGCAGCCAAACGGCGGCGCAAGCCGGGTTCGCCGCTGCCGTCGCGGAACGGGTCGCGCGGCGCGAGGATGACGATGCGTGGTTGCACGGCGGCGAGGAATTCCTCGGTGGCGAAGAGATCCTCTTTGTGGCGTCCGAGCACGAGAATGTCGGCACGCAGTTGTGCGGGATCGCGGCGCACCAACGCATCTTCCGCCGCGGCGCCGCTGTCGGACATGAGCAGGATGCGGAAAGCGCCGTGGTCGACGCGGGCCACGATGCTCTGGTCGTCCGCCGTGCGGGCCTGATCGGATGGTCCGGGACGGAGAATGGTGACCGATGTATTGTCGCCCGCGCGGAAGCGGTCGCCCGGCAGAACGAGAGTCTTCGGCAGCCCGTGTTCCCGCAAAAGTGCGTGCAAGTCCGCGCGTGATCGGGCGCGGTCGCGCAGCACGCTGGTCATCCAGCGATGCGGTGATTGTTCCTCGAGCAAACGGGTGGCGCCGGCGAGGTGCTCGGTGTCGCCGTGCGTGAGAACAATGGCCTCAAGTTGTCCGACACCTGCGGCGCGTAGGCTGGGCTCGATGACGGAGCGGGCGTCGTATTCGGTGCCGCTGTCGAAAAGCCACGCTGCTTCGCGCGTGCGCAGGAGTTGCGCGCCGCCGGTGGAAAGGTCGAAGACGGTCAGTCGCGCGGGAGGTTGCAGGATGGCCGGCGGGAGATGGAACCATGCGCCGGGCAAGGCGGCGGCCCATTGCACGAGGGCGAGGAGAGCGGCGGTGATGACCGAATTGAGATGGTTGAAGATCGCGGCGAGGACCGGCGCGAAGGCTCCGCCGATCAAGGCAAGGACGGCGAGTGAAAGCACGAGGAAGGCGAGCGGAACGGCGACCATGTTGACCGGAATGGCCAGCACCGGCACGAGATGAAAAAAGGAAACGGTGAGCGGCAAGCTGCCGAGCCACGAGGCGGCGGAGACGGCGAGCGAGGCTGCGGCGATGCGTCCGGTTTGGGCCTGTCCGCGCTGGAAGAACGAATAAAGTTTGCGCGGCAGAAACGGATCGGGGCGCCAGCGCGCGGCCAAGCGACGGTCGAGGGGCGGGGCGAGGAGGATGATCGAGGCGACGACGGCGAAGGAGAGCTGGAAGCCGGGCTGGAAAAGCTGGTTGGTGTCGAATCCGAGCAGAACGAGCGCCGCCGCAGCGAGGCTGTTGCCCGGGGCGGGGGCGCGGTCGAGGAGGAATCCGCCGAGGGCGATGGAAATCATGGTCGCCGCGCGCAGGCTCGAGGGTTTGGCGCCCGTGACCAGCGAGTAGAAGAAAAGCATCGGAATGATAACGAGGATGGCTTGGCGGCGGTTGAGTCCGAGCGGACGCAGGGTGAGCCAAAGCAGCAGGGCGAACATGCCGACGTGAAGGCCGCTCACCGCGAAAAGGTGGAGAGTTCCGGTCTGACGGAAGGCCGGTTCGAAATCTTCGGCGGCATCCTCGCGCGCGCCGAGGGTGATGCCGGCGATGACCGCGTGGATCTCGGGTCGCGATTCGAGTCCGATGCCGAGCGTGCGCATGATCCAAGTGCGCGCGGCGATGGCCGCTGCTTTGATGGACGATCCTTTGTCGCGGGCGAGGAGTTGCGCTTGCGATGCGTCGCGGTTGCGTAGTTCGAGAAAAACGCCCTGTCTCGCCCACCATGCAGCCGTGTCGAATTGTCCGGGGTTGCGCGGGGCGGCGAATGGGGCGAGTTGTCCGGCGATGCGCCACTTGTCGCCGTAGCGTGCGGTTTCCTCGCTGCGCCAGCGCACCGAGATTTCGGCGGGGTATTCGATGGTCTCCGTGCCGAGGTTCCAACGGTCGACGCGGAGGCGCGCCCGCCATTGGCCGGGGGCGGAGGTTTGCGGTTCGTCGATCAAGACGCCTTCGACCGTGACGTGTCTCGATGTGGCGGCGATGGCCTCGGCCCAAGTGCGGTCGGGGTTGTTGTTCCATTGCCACGTATGGGCAAGAGCGAAGGTGCCGGTGGCAGCGATCAGAATGGTCGCCGTGCCACCGCGCAGAAACGAAAAGGCGAGTGCGATGAGCGTGACAATGGCGAGCGCGAGGGGATCAGGGCGGAAATACTCCGCGATGAGAATTCCGGCGACCGCGGCAAGGGCCACGCCGAGCAGGGGCAGGCGGGGTGAGGACACGGATGACACCTGCCTCGCGTTTGGATTATGGGCTCCGGCGGACATAGTCCGCCGCTACAATAGTAGTCAGGTTTCGTTATTGCCCGGCGAATTTGAGCAGGGCGAGTTCGACGCGTTGGTCTTCGTCGAAGTAGAAGCGCACGGCCCCGTCGCTCCCGCGCATGTCGGCCGCGACACTGGCGCTGGCGCGGCGCGAGTGGATCTGGTGCAGGCCGGGGGCGGCGCGATGGTAGGGCACGCCCCAGGCTTCGATGCGCCGGCAATTGGCGCACCGGAGGGTGAAGTATTCCTCCATGGCGGCGCGTTCGAGGACGCGGTATTCGACGTTCTCGATCAGTTCGACGCTTTCGTAATCGAAAAACTCCAGCGGATAGAGCCCGCGCGCCGGCAGGTGGGTCCACCGCCAGCGCAAGATGCCGAGGCGGATGCGCGGGTCGTGTCCGGCCACGCGGTTGCGGAAGGACAGGGTGTTGAGGGACAGGGTGACCCGGGCCTGCAGTCCGGCGTCGACCGTGACATAAACGTGGTCGACATTTTCCTCGCGCTGCGAGTTTTCGATTTGGAAGGCGACGACCTCCCCGGCGACACGCGCCATGGGCGTGGCGGGGAAATTGATGCCGTGCGGGGCCGCGGCGGAGCCGGGCTTTTTACTGATACGAGAACGGCGAGTAGAGGTCGTCTTCGTAAGCCGAGTTGAAGAAGGTGTCCGCGATGGGCGGCTCGTAAGCGAACGGCGCCTCGAGCTGGTAGCGCTCATCGTTGAAATACGGATGGTTCTGGTTCACCGCTTTCGGGCCGGTGGTGTAGTAGTTGTAGGACTTCCGCATGTAGTTGATGACCGGGGCGGGGGTGCCGGCGGCGCGGAGCTGGGCGATGTCGGCGTTGCTCAGGTTGTAGGCCTTGCGGGTGCTTTGCATGTAGCTGACCAAACCGGGGCCGGGGACGCCTTTGCGGGCGGCTTCAGCCACTTGGCCCACAGTGAGGGGGAGGCCGTTGCGGACCTTGAACAGAGTAGCTTCGGAGACGCCACGGCTGGAAAATTCGTTGAGGATCTTGGAGTCGACCTGAGGCGGATCGATGGTGGCGCAGCCGGACAGGGCAAGGAGGGCGAGAAGGAGAACGGGCTTGATCATGTGTGGCGCATGGTGTCCGCCGCGGCCCCCGGAGGCAAACGGAAAACACGGTGCGGAAAACTTCTTGCCAGTCCGGGGCGGGGGCGATAATTTTCCCGACCCTTTTCCGGAGTCACTTTTATGTCTTACGCAATCATCCAGAGCGGCGGCCGCCAGTTCCGCGTTCAGCCGGGCGACGTCATCGACGTCGAACTACTCGGCGTCGAAGCCGGCAAGAAAACTTCTTTCGACGAGGTGCTGCTCGCCGCGGACGATTCCGGCGTGAAGATCGGCGAACCGCTGGTCAAGGGCGCCAAGGTCACGGCCGAGGTCCTCGAGGACGCGCGCAAGGCCCCGAAAGTCGTCTCCTACAAATTCAAACGCCGTAAAGGCTACCACCGCACGGTTGGTCACCGTCAGAAACACACACGGGTGAAGATCGGCGAAATCAAACTCTAAGCGCATATGGCCCATAAAAAAGGACAAGGCAGCGTCAAGAACGGGCGCGACAGCGTCAGCAAACGTCTCGGCGTGAAAAAATTCGGCGGCCAGGAAGTGCTCGCCGGCAACATTCTCATCCGCCAACGCGGACGCAAATACCTCCCGGGCCGCAACGTCGGTCTCGGGCGCGATTTCACCCTCTTCGCTTTGGAGAGCGGGAAGGTCGAGTTCGACCGCGGCGGTCGCCGGATCAACGTCGTCACCGCCGCCTGACAACTTTCCTCCCCGGGAAAGACCGGAGCCCGTAATGGGTTCCGGTCTTTTTCTTTGCCGCGAAGCGGCGCAAATCGGGATTGCCGCGGAGGGCGTCCGTTTGAATGATGCGGGGAATGCTTGAGCTGATGCAAAAAGGCGGCCCCGCCATGTGGGCGATTCTCGCGGTGAGTGTGGTCGGGGTGGCTGTTTTCCTCGAGCGTCTGGTTTATCTGCACCGCGCGCAGATCCGGGTGGGGGAATTTTTGCGCGGGTTGGCCAACCTCGTGCGCAGCGACCGTTACGAGGAGGCGCGCAAGCAATGCCAATCGACGCCGGGCCCGGTGGCGCGCGTCGCTTTGAGTGCGGTGTTGGCGCGGGATTGTCCGCGGTCCGAATTGCGTGACATCGTGCAGGAAGCCGGACAACTCGAAGTCCCGCGGTTGGAGCGTCATCTCGGACTGCTCACGGGGCTGGCTTACACCGCGCCTCTGCTCGGCTTGCTTGGCACGGTGCTCGGTTTGCTCGAGGCCTTTTATCTCGTTTCCACCCAGGGCGGCTACGCGACGGTGGCGGACGTTTCCGGCGCGGCCTACCAAAGTCTGATCGCTGCTGCGGCCGGCTTGGCCGTGGCCATCCCGGCGCTGGTCGGGGCGACCTATCTTTCCGCGCGGGTCAAGGACCTCATCCATGACATGGAGCGGGCCGGCATCGAAATGGTGAACCTGCTGAAAAACCGCACGTTGCCCGCGGCGGAAATCCTCGCCGTGGACGGCGATCCGTCCGACGAGGCATGAGGCTTGAATCCACGGTGCGGGTGCGCGGTTTGGTGCCGGTCTATGCCGGGACCGTCACGGTGGTGCTCCTGCTGGTTTTTTTCCTTCTGCTTTCGACTTCGTTCATGATGCAGCCCGGCGTGGCGGTGGAACTGCCCGCTTCTCGTTTCCTTTTGCCGGCCATGCAGGAGCCGCTCGTTGTCTCGGTGACGGGCGGTCCGGGGGCTTCGGTGTTTTTCGAAGACCGGGCCATCGATCCCGCGCAACTGGGCGGACGCCTCGAGGCGCGCCGCACTTCTTCGCGACAGGTCGTGATCAAGGCCGACCAAGACGCGCCGCTTTCCCTCGTTTCCGCGGTGACGGAGTTGGCCCTCGAGCGTGGATTCAGCGTGGCCTTGGCCGCCTCGCGTCCAACCGGACCATGATCCTCGCCGAGCGGTTGCTGCAGGTTTTCCAATGGCCGGTGAGCCATCCGATCCGGCTTCTCCTGCCGGCCATGATCCTGGCCTCGCTCGTGCTGCACGTGGCCGGGATTTACCTCGTGCGGGCGTCGGTGCCGACGAGGGTCACCAGCCTGCCGCCTTTGCCGGGCAAGGTATCGGTCATGGCGGCGGCGGATTCGGTTTTGCTCGCGGCGCGCGATCCTTCCTGGCTGCAGCCCGGGCGCTTCCGCGACCGTATGTTGCCCATCCCGCCGGTGGAACGTCCCCTGCGTGCCCTCCGGCCCGAGTTGCCGCCGCTGGTCGCGGCGCCGGCCGAAGCGGTTTCCAATCCATGGGTGCCGTCCTTGCCTCCTCTGGCCGTGGCAGCGCGTCTCGAACCGCGTGACGCGACGGTCGCCGCCCCGGAGTTGGCGCGGGTCACGGCACGTTTCGACGTCGCTGGAGCTGAGGTCACGGAAGATTTTCTGGGCCGCCTGCGCGCGGCCGTGCCGGAGCGTCCGCCGGGGCTCCCGACCGAGTTGCTGGTGGTCCTCGATGCCTCGGGCGAAGCGCGCCACGTCTGGCTTCTGCGCGGTTGCGGTGACCCGGCTTTGGACACCGCAGCTGTGCGGGCGGTTCAGCTCTCCCGCTTCGGTCCGACCGCAGCGGGCCATCGCGGCATTCTGCGTGTGGTGTGGGGAACCAGAGAGGCCACACCATGATCCGCGCCCATCTGCCTTTTTTGCCTCTGCTCTACGCCGTTGTTTTGACGGGTGCCGTGCTCCTGGTATGGCTGGTCGGCGAATGGCGGAGAAGCCGGTGGCGCAAGCGCGAGTGGAGGGAGATCGACCAGTGCCGTCTCTGCGCCGCCTGGGTGCGCCCCCCGTCGACCGAGGGTCTCTGGCGTTGCCCCTGCTGCCGGGCATTGAACGAGCGTTCGGTGCCTGCCGATCTCTGACCTCCGGATTCGTTTGGCCTCGCCAAGGGGCTCCGGGCCGCGTTAGAAATTAGCGCTTATTCGATGAGCGAAAGGCGTGTTGTCATTACCGGAATCGGCGTGGTCAGCCCCGTGGGAAACGACCTGCCGACCTTTTGGGAGAGCCTCAAGACGGGGCGCAGCGGGGTCGGTCCCATCGGGGCATTCGATACCGCCAAATTCGACTGCAAAATTGCGGGCGAAGTGCGTGATTACAACCCGACCCCCTTTTACAAAACCCCGAAAGATGTGCGCCGCACGGACCGCTACACGCAGTTCGCGGTCGGAGCAGCCAAGATGGCGCTCGATGATGGCGGCTATGACCTGGGCGCCCTCGACCTCGACCGGATGGGCGTGATGATCGGCAGCGGGGTCGGGGGACTGGCCACGATGGAAACGCAGGTGGCCCAGATGTTGACCAAGGGGCCGGACCGCACCTCTCCCTTCATGATCCCGATGATGATCAGCAACATGGCCAGCGGATTCATCTCGATGGAGCACGGCCTGCGCGGCCCGAACATGGCCATCGTCACCGCCTGCGCCACGGCCAACCACTGCATGGGCGAAGCCTGGCGCATCATCAAATTCGGCGATGCCGACGTCATGGTCACCGGCGGCAGCGAAGCCTGCGTGGTGCCGGTGGGCATCGCGGGCTTCGCCGCGATGCGCGCTCTCAGTCTGCGCAATGACGAACCCGAAAAAGCATCGCGTCCTTTCGACCAAGACCGCGACGGGTTTGTCATGGGTGAGGGAGCCGGTGTCCTCATCCTCGAGGAATACGAGCACGCGAAAAAACGCGGGGCGAAAATTTATTGCGAAGTGGCCGGCTACGGTCTGACCGCCGACGCTTACCACATGAGCGCGCCTTTGCCCGATGGCGAGGGGGCGGCACGCTGCATGGCCATGGCCATGAAACACGCGCGCGTGAACCCCGAAGAAATCGACTACATCAACGCCCACGGCACATCGACGCCCGTCGGCGATGTCTGCGAGACCAAGGCGGTCAAAAGGGCCTTCGGCGAGCACGCCCGCAGCGGGTTGCTCGTCAGCTCAACCAAATCCATGACCGGACACCTGCTCGGCGCGGCCGGCGCAGTGGAAATGGCGGCCTGCGTGATGGCCATGCGCGATGGCATCGTGCCGCCGACCATCAACCTCGACAACCCGGATCCCGAGTGCGACCTGGACTACGTGCCGAATCAGGCCCGCGAGAAGAAGGTCAAGGTGGCGCTGAGCAATTCCTTCGGATTCGGGGGGCACAATTCTTCGGTTCTGATCAAGGCGGTCTGAGTTTTGCGCCATGTCTCCGGAGAGTTCCCGCCGGGACGAGTTCGCACGAATCCCCGGCGAACTGAAATCGTTCCGGCCGCGTGTCGCTCTGGTCTTGGGTTCGGGCTTGGGTGGTTTTGCCGAGAGCTGTGAAAAACTTTTCGAGGTCTCGTATGCCGAGATCTCCGGACTGCCCCAGTCGAAGGTCCCGGGGCATGCCGGCAAATTCGTCGGGGCGGAGTTGGCCGGTGTGCCGTTGCTTTTGGCGGTGGGACGCGTGCATTACTACGAGGGATACAGCGCGCGTGAGGTGGCGGCGCATGTGCGCCTCATGGCCTCGCTCGGTCCCGAGGTCCTCTTGCTGACCAATGCCGCCGGCACCTTGAACCCGGACTTTGCTCCGGGCGAGTGGATGATGTTGTCCGACCATCTCAACCTCACGGCGGCTTCGCCTTTGACCGGCGCCCCGAATTTCCACGACATGTCGGAGGTTTACGATGCCGGTTGGCGCGATCGCTTCCGCCGTCAATCCGTGGAACTCGGACTCCCTTTGCATGAGGGCGTCTATGCCTGCGTGCCGGGCCCGCAATATGAAACTCCGGCGGAGGTGCGCATGCTGCGCACCCTCGGGGCCGATGCGGTCGGCATGTCGACTGTGTTCGAGGCGGTGCAGGCGCGCGCTTTGGGGCTCAGAGTCGCGGCATTTTCCTGCCTGACCAACTGGGCGGCGGGCGTGACCGGCCAACCGCTGTCCCACAGCGAAGTCATCGAGACGGGACGCCATGGCGCGGCCGGGCTCGGGAGTTTGCTGGAGGCGGTGCTGAGCCGCCGTCCGGGCGGCGATTAGGAGGCAGGGGGCTGCATCCGGCTTCCCCCTGCCGCGGGGTGCTGCTAGTGTCCCCGATCCCCATGGCCGAAACCGTCGAGGAACAAGAGATCAGCGATGTCGATCTCGTGGCGCGCACGCAAGCCGGCGATCCGCGGGCGTTCGACGATTTGGTCCGCAAATACAGCCCCCGCCTTTACGGCTTGGTCTACAACATGACCTCCAACCACGAGGACACCAACGACCTGCTGCAGGACATCTTTGCCAAAGCCTACCGGTCGATCCGTGGCTTCAAGGGAAAATCGAGCTTCTACACGTGGCTGCACACCATTGCCACCAACATGACGATCAATTTCCTCAAGAAGCGCTCCCGGACCTACAAGATGAGCTTGGATGACGTGGACAACGGCATCCACAACGACCCCGAATTCCTCGAACTGACCTCCGGGCCGGACGCAAGACGAGAAGTCAATCTCAAAGAGCTGCAAGTTAGATTGAACGAGGCTATGATGAAGCTGTCGAATGAGCACAGAGCTGTTGTGACTATGTTCGATATCCAAGGCATGCCTCATGCTGAAATCGGGAAAATCC
>CAZJGQ010000064.1:0-9357 GCA_964545425.1 uncultured Chthoniobacter sp.
GGATCGTGCTGCAATGGGGCTCGACCGCCTTCCTCTGGAGCCAATGGCTCATCCAAGATCTGGCCAACATCTTCGTCTTCCTCCCGCGGCAACTGGACTGGACCTGGTTCCTCGCCGCGCTGGGCGTGATGGTCGCCCTGCACGCGGTCATTTTCTACACCGCGGGCGGTGCCATCCAAAAGATCGTCACCTCGAAAACCAACACCACGGACATCCGCTCGGCCACCATCGTGGATTTCATCTACGGGTTCATCCTCATGGTCTTCAAGGAATGGAGCAACATGCCGATGAGCACGACGTGGGTGTTTCTCGGACTGCTGGCCGGACGCGAACTGGCCATTTCCATCGTTATGATGCGTCCGCCCTTCAAACACGTGGCCAAGATCGCGGGTATCGACCTGTCCAAAGCCGGGGCCGGCCTGACCGCCAGCGTGATTCTTGCCCTGACCCTCCCACGTATTTTCCCCGGCGACACCGGCGCCCCGCGTGTGGCCGCCGCGGAGCCGCCGACGTCTGTCGCGGAGGAGCAGGAAATTCCGCGCGCGGACGGAGTCGAGCGGCATGCGGGGCTGCCGTAGAGATCCCGAGCGAAGCCTCAGTCCGGAGACGGTTTTTGCGCCGTATCAGCGGCGCAAAAACATCTTCTGTCATCCTCTCCCATCCGTGGCTGGCCTTGGCTCTCCGTCTTGGCATCAAAGATGCTGCCTCGGCGGCTATGAAGCGGAGCAAAATCGAGCGGATCGGGGTGTTGACCAGTGGCGGGGATTGTCCGGGACTCAATGCGGTGATCCGCGGCGTGGTCCGGGCGGCGCATGAGCAGGGATGGGAAACCTACGGATTTTCCGACGGTTACGAAGGCCTCCTCTCGCCGGTGCGCTACCGCAAACTCGATCCAAACGGGGTGGACAGCATCATGCCGATGGGCGGAACGATCCTCGGGACGGTCAATCGTGGACGCTTCGCGGCCAAAGTCGGCGCGGGGCAGAAAGCGGAAATTCCCAAGGCCATCCTGAGCGAAGCGCGCGAAACGTTCGAAGGCCTCGGGCTCGGCGCGCTGGTCTGCATCGGCGGCGACGGCTCGTTGAGCACGGCGCTTCAGCTGCAGAAAGCCGGTGTGCCGGTGGTCGGCGTGCCCAAGACGATCGACAACGATTTGTCCGCGACCAACATGACCTTCGGTTTCGATTCCGCGGTGGAAGTGGTGGTCGATGCGCTCGACCGCCTGCACACCACGGCGCGGAGTCACAAGCGCATCATGGTGGTCGAAGTGATGGGACGCCACGCCGGGTGGATCGCCTTGCATGGCGGACTCGGGGGCGGGGCGGACGTGATCCTCATTCCGGAAATTCCCTACCGGAAAAAAGTTCTCATCGACCTGCTAAAGCAACGCAAGGCCGACGGATTCGGCAGCACCATGATCGTGGTGGCCGAGGGCGCGAAGGAACAGGGGAAGAAACTCGTGACCAAAGAAGCCAAGCTGCGCGGCAAGGGCGAAGTGCGGCTCGGCGGTATCGGCGAGCAACTCGCGGAGGACCTTGAAGCAGTCACCGGTCAAGAAGCGCGCTTCGTCACGCTCGGCCACCTGCAACGCGGCGGCACGCCGAGCGCGCTCGACCGCGTGCTGGCCACGCGCTTCGGCGTGGGCGCGGTGCGGCTGATCGCCGAAGGCAAGTTCGGACACATGGTGAGCTACCTCGATTACCACGTGGGCGGCGTGTCCATCGCCAAGGCGGTGAGCAAACTGCGCACCGTGCAACCCGACTCGGAAACCGTGGCCTCGGCACGCTCGGTCGGGATTTGTTTCGGGGATTAGGAACTGCGGCGCGTCGGGGACGCCGCGCCCTACCAGCTAAGGTAGGGCGCGGCCTCCGGACCCGCCGCTTGCCGCACGATCAGAAGTTGATCCCCACCTGCACGCCGAGCACCGTCGCGTTGGCCACTTCCTGCGAGCCGTCGGGCTGGATCAGGTATTGGATGTAGGGCGAAGCGAAGGACCAGCCGTTGATGCGGAACTTGTAGCCGCCTTCCAGCACCATGGTGTAGTTGCGATCGGCATTGTCGGCATCATTTTGATCGTAAGTGCCTACTCCGAGGCCGCCGTAAAGTTCGTCTTTGTTCCGTTTGGGGATCAGTCCCTCGTAGACCAGACCGCCCTGCGCGTAGAACGGATAGTTCCCGTTGTAGGGCGGAGCGAAGGTGAAGAGGCTGAACAGGTGCAGACCTTGGTCGCTGAGCTTCTCGCCGGACGAGGGCTCGCGATAGAGCATTTGGTCGGCTTGCCAGTAGAAACCGTATTTGCTCCGGCCAAACCTTTCGTTGTCTTCGCCGTAGAAGTAGCCGCCGAAGGCGTATTTGCCGGGTAGCTTCGCCTCGCCGATTTCCGGGGTCACCCCGGTTTCTCCCAGAAAAAAGAGCCGGTTCTGCGAAGGATCGGGTGTATAGCCCCGAAACATGATTCCGGCGTTATTCGAAGACGTTCCTTCCGGATAGGCCATGAAGAGACCGGCCTTGGTGTATTGCCAATCAACCGGTTTCGCTGTGATCGTTCCGCCCCAGGTCGAGAAACTCGAGGAGAACGGAATGTTGCCGCCGATGCCTTTCGAGCTGTTGATCGCGTTGTTGAGGAAGAGTTTCGACAGCGGTTGGTCGACGAATTCGCGCTGCGGACGCAGCCAGCCGCCCTTGAGCACGAGCCACTCCTCGACGCCGAAGAGTTCGGGAGCCGTGTATTGCGCGCCGAAGGTCACCATGCGCCAGCCGACGCCGGACCACCACGGCGACGGATTGAACATGTTGCTGGCATCAACCAGCTCGTTCGGATCACCCATGTTCGGACGGTTTTCCCGCCAGCGTCCTTCGATGAAGCCCTCCAGACCCTCGAGCGCCTCGAAGCCGGAGAACTTGGCGAAGTCCAGCTTGCTGTTGAAGACGAGGTCCTGCGCCCAAAAGCCGCCGGATCCGTTCTGGCTCTCCGCCACGCCGAAGTAAGCCAGTTTCCAGCTGCCGCCGAATTTGATCCCGCGGTCCTCGAGGACATCGCGCGCACCGAGCCAATCCCCGGTGAACTTTTTGCCGTTCCACCAAGACTCGAACCATGCGTCGGCCTCCGCAGTGGAAGCCGTTTCAGCGGCACGGGCTTGCGTGCACGCGATGACGGCAATGCCGAGCACGGCAAAGACAAATAAGAATGTGCGCTTCATGAGTTCAGATGTTGAGAGTTTGCCTTATTGGACTTTTTCCAGCGCCGCTTTGGCCTTCTCCACCACCGGGGCAGGCAGCGGGATGTAGCCGAGTTCGTCGGCGAAGGTCTGACCCTCGGTCAGCCCGTAGTTCACGAAATCCTTCAGCGCGGCCAGCTTCTTGGCGTCGTCATACTTGCTGTAGAGCAAGAGCCAGCTGAACGAGACGATCGGGTAGTCTTGTGCGCCGACCGGATCGACCGGCCAGATGCGGAGATTGTCGGGCATCTCGACCGAAGCGAGGGTCGAGGCGCCGCTTTCCGGCGACGGGGCGACGAAGTTGCCGGATTTGTTCTCGATGGACGCAACGGAAAGTCCGTTGTTTTTCGCGTAGCCATACTCGACGTATCCGATGGTGCCGGGCGTCTGCTTGATCAGCGCGGTGACGCCTTCGTTGCCCTTGCCGCCGACGCCGACTGGAAAGGTCACCGACTTGTCCGCGCCGATCTGCTCGTCGAACTCGGGGCTGACCGCCGCGACGTGCTGGGTGAAGACGAAGGTCGTGCCGCTGCCATCCGAGCGGTAGGCAACGTTGATCGGTTGGTCGGGCAGCGTGACGCCGGGATTGCTCGCCGCGATGTCCGCATCGTTCCACTTGGTCACGGTGCCGAGGAAAATTCCGGCCAGCACCTTGCGGCTCAGCTTGAGGTTTTCCACCCCGGGCAAGTTGTAGGCCAGGACCACGCTCCCGGCCGTGGCCGGAATAAGCACGGCGCCGCGCGGGGACTTGGCCATTTCCTCGTCGGACATGGCCGCATCGCTCGCGCCGAAATCGACGACACCTTGGATGAAATTTTTCACGCCGGCACCGCTGCCGACCGACTGGTAGTTGACCTGCACGTCGGGATTCTTGGCGTGGTATTCCACGCTCCAGCGCTGGTAGAGCGGCGCGGGAAATGTCGCACCGGCACCGGAGAGTTGTTGGGCTTGCAAGGGCGCCGCGGCGAACGCGGCAACGATGAGGAGTGTGAGGTTTTTCATGATGAGTTGGCTGAACCGGCGGCATAAAAAGCGACCGAGCGCGCGAGTCCAACGTCACAGTTGTGACAATTTGGTCACAAAGTTGACCCCACAAGACCTCCCTTGTGACGTTTTTGCTTTCTTTGTGACGGGCCCGGACAAGAGAAGAGGGCGGGATCTCTCCCGCCCTCCCGAAACCGACCATTCCATGGTGCTTCGGCAACAGCACCACCGAGCGGTCAATCTCTGATCATCACGACGTAGCCGGCAGTCATGGCCGCGAGGCTCGCGGCGCCGATCAGCAGGGTTGCGATCATCATAGGTTCACCTCCTTCGGTTGGTTTGTTCCGAGGTGAACGCAAAAGTGTCGCGGACTTGGCCATGAAATTTATTCGTCGTCGCCGCGCTCCAGCCAGCGGCGGATTTCGTCCATCGTCTTCTCCCCGCAATTCCGCTCGCGGCGGAGCAGCACGAAGATGTCGCGTCCGCGCGCGTCGGCGCGGCTGCTCACACCGATGCGGGTCAGCACATTGACGGCGCGGGCGGACAGCTCGAGCATTTCCTTGCGCTCGGCCAAGTCGCCGACTTGGCGGTGGTAGCGGGCCAACGTGGCCGAGACGGCCTGAGCGGTGATGCCGAAACGCCGTCCGATCTCGAAACATTTGTAGCCCAAGCCACGCAGGGTCGCGATGTCGCGCACGCGTCCGGGCAGATTGGCGAGCACGTCGTCCGCGCCCGGCGGCGCGAATTCCTCGCGGTCGATCAACGTGGTTTCGTCATTCATGCAAAAAACAAGGAGCAAACTCTGTGCCAGTAATTTTGTTGTGAGCGGTGCGTAAAGAACGGCGATGCAGAAAGTGGGAAGGGCGCCTTGCGGCGCCCTTCGTGTTTCCCCCCGGAAACAACCGCGGAGACAATCCGCGGAAATGGATGATTCCTCAACACGGCCAGAGGATCTGTTGCTTTCGATTACGGCGTAGGCGGTAGAACGGATGCCGGAACTTTGCCGCCAGCTTGTCCCACCAATGAAGCGGTTTGCGCATGCCGCCAACCAACAGCACGGACGCGCTCAGGCCAAACGTGCAATTGTGAAAGTTTGGTCACAAATGGGGTGAGCTTCGGGAAGGTGATTCACGAACGAAACCACTCATACCGGTTCGCGAAAGAATTTGGGCTTAAGCAAACTTTTCGCCCGGTAGGGCCCGCTGGCTCAGCGGGCCGCTGCTTTTCTGATTGGGGCGAGCGGTCGGCTGGGCCAGCCGACCCTACCGATTCGGGCGAGGACGAATCAAATCGGCACGACCTGGAGATCGGGAGCCACGTGTCGGAAGTGACTGATGTTGAGCGTGCGAATAACGGTGCAACCTTGGCGGCGTGCTACTTCGGCGTGAATCGCATCGTAGAACAATCCTCCGGTCACGCCGCGCGAAGGGGCCGCTGAAAGAAGTTGGGCCAACGGACGCGCACCAAGGTCTGCAACTTGCAACTTGGCGGCACAGTCCAAAACCATCTGAGACGCATCCTGAGCTTTGATGCGAAGACGTTTGTCACCGGAAAGCGTCGCGTAAGCTTCGGCCAGTGCATGAACTGAAGTCACATTGGGGCGTTTGATCAGAGCATCAGCCTCGGCAAACTTGCCGCTGTGCAGCAGACAAGCCTCGACCAGCACCGAGGCATCGAGAAACGCACCCTTCACTTCTTGAGACGCTGCGTCCGCATCCTGTCGACTGCCGATGCGCTATCCCAATCGTCCGGCAACGAACCGGAGAAAACCAGACGCTGACCGCGCCGTTTCACTGGTCCGGCGCCTGCAACTGCGCGCGAAAGCTGCGCAACATCTCCAACAACCTCGAGCTTCAAGCGAGTGCGACCCTCGATACCCAGCGCCTCCCGAACAGGTTTGGGGAGAACGATCCGACCAACCTCGTCCACATTCAACGAAACGCTCATGGCAAATTAATGCCATATTGGCATGCTTTTGGCAAGCAGGCAGCGGTCCGCTGGGCCAGCGGACCCTACCGTGGGAACTCCGGAATTCCGTGACTCGTCACTCGTAACCCTTCGCAACGCTGCCGCGATGGCAACGTCAATACCACCAATCGCGCTGGCCGGATTTTTTGGCCGGTTTGCTTGCCGGCGGGGCTTCGTCGGCGCCGGGTTTTTCCAACAGGTGCGCTGGAATTTCGGCGAGGAAGCGCGAGCGGCGTTGGAAGGGGTCGCCGTAGCCGCTGTTCAGGCGGACCAGCGGATAGCAAAGATGCAGGTGATCGCGACCGCGGGTGATGGCCACATAAAACAAACGGCGTTCTTCCTCGAGGGCGTCGGGTTTTTCCAGCGAGCGGGAACCGGGAAACATTCCCTCGGTGAGCCAGATGACGAACACCGCGCGCCATTCGAGGCCTTTGGCCTGGTGCACGGAAGACAGCACGACGCGGTCGGTGTCGGTATCGTCGCGCGCTCCGGCGCCGTCGACATTGGTCAGCAGTGCGATCTGGGCGAGGAATTCCTCGAGCGAGGAGAATTGACGCGCGTAGCCGGTGAGCGTGCGCAGGTCTTCGCGGCGGTTCTCGAAATTGGCGAACTCCGCCTTCATGTAATCCTCATAGACCGCTTCCATCACGGTCTCGATGGCCAGGTCGGGGGCGATGGGCTGACGTTCGGGGGCGATTTCGTCCAGCGTGGCGGCGAGCTGCTCCCACACTTTGGCCGCGCGGGCCGGCGGCTTGGCCATGCGCAGCACTTCGCCGAACGGCGCGGCGGATTCGGCGCCGGATTTGACCACCGACCAAAGCGTGTCGGCTGTTTTCTCCCCCACCCCGGGCAGCAAGCGCACCATGCGGCGGAAAGCGGTTTCGTCGCTCGGGTTGAGCGCGAATTTCAAAAAGGCGGCCACGTCTTTGACGTGCGCCTGCTCGAAGAAGCGGAGTCCGCTGGTCACCTCGAACGGAATGCCGCGTCGGGTCAGCTCGAGCTGGATTTCCATGGAATGAAAATGCGCGCGGTAGAGCACGGCCATCTCGCGGAACTCGAGGCCTTGGCGGTTGAGTTCGAGGATCTGCTGCGCGACGTAGGCGGCCTGGTCGTTGTTGGTCGGTGTCTCGACCAGCACGGGGCGTCCGCCCGCCTTGCGCCAGGCGCGGAGGTTTTTTTCGAACTGGCGGACATTGCCGCGGATGGCGGCGTTGGCCACGTCGAGGATGCCGGGCACGCTGCGGTAGTTGGTCTCGATGCGGTAGGTCTGCGCGCCGGCGTAGCGCTCGGGAAACTTGAGGATGTTTTCGAAATTGGCCCCGCGCCACGAGTAGATCGACTGCGCATCGTCACCCACCACCATGATGTTGCCGTGCTTCGAACCGAGAAGATCGACGAGGTCGGCCTGCACGAGGTTGGTGTCCTGGTATTCGTCGACCAGCACGTGTTGGAACTGGTTGCGGTAATGCTCGCCGACTTCGGGATGATCGCGCAGCAGCTGGTTGGTGCGGATGAGGAGGTCGTCGAAGTCCATCGCATTGGCCGAGACCTTGCGGCGCTCGTAGGCGGCGCGGACCGACGCGATGGACTCGGCCATGCCGTCGAAATAACCGAAGCGGTCGTGCACCACGACGTCGAGCGGATCGCCGGTGTTCGACGAGAGCGAGAACAGCTCGGCGAGCACGTCGGGTTTGGGGAAACGTTTGTCGCGCGGCACGCCGACATCATTGGCCACGCTCTTGAGCAAGTCGGACTGGTCTTCGCGGTCGAGGATGCTGAAGCCGGGACGGAAGCCGATCACTTCGGCATGGCGGCGCAGGATGCGGTTGCCGATCGAGTGGAACGTTCCGCCCCAAATGCCATCGGCGTCGGGTCCGAGCAATTCGCTGACCCGTCCGGTCATTTCCCGTGCCGCTTTGTTGGTGAAGGTGAGGAGGAGGATTTGCCACGGCTTGACCCCGTGCTCGAGGAGCCAGGCCACGCGGTAAGTGAGCGTGCGCGTCTTGCCGCTGCCCGCACCCGCGATGACCAGCGCGGCGCCGCCGGGCGAGGTCACGGCACCAAGTTGCTGGTCGTTCAGCTCGGCGGCGTAATCGATGCGGGTGCCGGCGGACGGCGCGAGCGCGCCGTTCAAAGCCGCAACCCCCATTCGAGCAGGCGACGCGAATCGGTGAACACGTTGGCCTTGTTGCTGCCGAGAATGACCGCGATGACATCGCGACCGTTGTTTTGTCCGCTGGAAACGAGGCAGTGGCCCGCGGCATTGGTGAAACCGGTCTTCATGCCCGTGCACCACGGGACTTGGTGCAGGATGCGGTTGGTGTTTACCAGTTGCCGCACGCGTCCGTCGGCATAGTGAAACTCGGCACGCGGGGTGGCCACGATTTTGCGGATGACGGGATTGGCATAGGCATTGCGGGCGATGATGGCGATGTCGCGCGCGGTGGAAAATTGGCCTTCGGCCGGCAGGCCGTTCGCGTTGATGAACCGGGAGGAACGCGCGCCCATGGCCCGGGCGCGGCGGTTCATCTTGACGGCGAAGGCTTCGTAGCTGCCGGCATTGTCGCGGGCCAAGGCGAGCGCGACGTCGTTCGGGCTTTTGACCAGGAGCGCTTGGAGCAATTCGAAACGCGAATAGGTCTGGCCGGCTTTGAGGTAGAGCTTGGTCGGGGCCGCGGCGGTGTCTTCCGGCTTGATCGTGACCGTTTCCCAAAGATTGCCTTCCTCGGCGATGATCAGGGCGGTGAGAAGTTTCTGCGTGCTGGCCACGGCTCGCGGTTCGCGGGAATTGCGGTGACTGAGGACGCGGCCCGATTTGACGTCGACCACGATGAACGCCTCGCCGTGCACCGCCGGCGGCGAGAGCGCGGCGCAGAGCGGCGCGCTGCCGAAGCAGAAGAAGAGGCAGGCAGCGAGGAGTCGCATGGGACCCGACATCATGCCCGTTTTTCGCCGCCGAATCAACCGGCGGCGGAGCAGAAGGCTCTCTTATACCAATGCCCAAAACGATTTGGACTTCGTGGAGATTTCTGGTCGGTAGGGTCCGCTGGCCCAGCGGACCGCTGCCTTTCTTTGCCTCGCGTGCGGGCGGCTGAGGCCAGCCGCCCCTACCAAGGATGGTATCACCTGAGCGCTTTCTCGATGAGCGGGTCGGGCGCCGCGCCGTATTCGCGGGCCTTCTGGTAAT
>CAZJGQ010000065.1:0-9291 GCA_964545425.1 uncultured Chthoniobacter sp.
TTTTGATGATGCCGGTGCGGGTGGCGAAGAGGATGTGCAGATTCTCATCCCACGTATCGTCTTTATCCGCGCCGCTCTTGGCCTGAATGCGCATAACGGCGGCGATTTCTTCGCCGGGTTTGAATTCGAGAAGATTGGCGATGGAGCGTCCTTTGGCCGCACGGCCCATTTCGGGGATGTTGTAGGCCTTCTCGACGTAGCAGCGTCCTTTTTTGGTGAAGAAGACGAGGTAGTCGTGCGTGCTCGCGGTGAAGAGGTGCTCAACAAAATCGTCTTCCTCGTCCTCGGCCTTGGCCTCTCGGGTCTGCATGCCGATGACGCCCTTGCCGCCGCGTTTCTGGGCGCGGTAGGCGCTGACGGCGGTGCGTTTGATGAAGCCGCGGTGGGTCACGGTGATGATGCAGCCCTCGTTGGTGATGAGGTCCTCGATGTTGATCTCGCCTTCGTCGGGAACGATGTCGGTGAGGCGGGGGCCGGCGTATTTGGCTTTGATCTCGCCGAGTTCGGTTTTGATGATGCCGAGGACGCGTTCCTCGCGGGCGAGGATGTCCATGAGGTCTTCGATGGTGGAGAGGAGTTCCTTGTATTCGGCGAGGACCTTGTCGCTCTCCATGCCGGTCAGCTGGTAGAGGCGGAGTTCGAGGATGTCGTCCACCTGCTGTTCGCTGAGGAGGTATTCGCCGTCGGTCAGGCGCTGTTCGCTGCGGATTTTGACCCCGAATTTCTCGACCTGCTTTTTGGTGAATTCGAAGGCGAGGAGTTTGACCTTGGCTTCCTCGCGGTTTTTCGACCCGCGGATGATGCGGATGAATTCGTCGAGGTTGGCCAGGGCGATGAGGAAGGCTTCGAGTTTTTCGGCGCGGACTTCGGCTTCGCCGAGGAGGTGGCGGGTGCGGCGCAGGACGACTTCGCGGCGGTGCTCGATGTAGCAGGCGATGGCTTCTTTGAGCGAAAGGAGCTTCGGCTTCCCGTGGTCGATGGCCAGCATCGTGATGGGGAACGAGCTTTCCAGCGCGGTGTGCTTGTAGAGGTTGTTGATGACAACCTTCGGATTGGCGTCGCGCTTGAGTTCGACGACGACGCGCGTTTTTTCGTCCGACTCGTCGCGGATGGCGCTGATGTCGGTAATCGTCTTCTGGTTGACGAGGTCGGCGATGCGCTCGACGAGGGTGGCGCGGTTGACGTTGTAGGGGATCTCGGTGATGACGATCTGCTCGCGGTTGCCTTTGAGTTCCTCGACGCCGGCTTTGCCGCGGACTTTGACCGAGCCGCGTCCGGTCTCGAGGTATTGGCGGATGCCGCCGACGCCGCAAAGTTGGCAGCCTGTGGGGAAATCCGGGCCTTTGACGTGCTTCATCAGGCCATCGAGCGTGATGTCGGGCTTGTCGATCTGCGCGCAGATGGCGTCGATCACCTCACCCAGATTGTGCGGCGGCATGTTGGTGGCCATGCCGACGGCGATGCCGGTGCCGCCGTTGACCAGGAGATTGGGGAAAGCAGCGGGGAAGACGACGGGTTCGGTCAGGCGTTCGTCATAGTTCGGGACGAAATCGACGGTCGATTTGTCCATGTCGGCCATGAGGGCCGTGCCGAGGTGGGTGAGGCGCGCCTCGGTGTAACGCATGGCGGCCGGCGGGTCGCCTTCGACCGAGCCGAAGTTGCCCTGGCCGTCGACGAGCGTTTCGCGCATGGCCCAGTTTTGCGCCATGTGGACGAGGGTCGGGTAGATGACCGCTTCGCCGTGCGGGTGGTAGTTGCCGCTGGTGTCACCGCAAATTTTGGCGCACTTGATGTGCTGGCGTCCGGGGAACAGGCGCAGGTCGTGCATCGCGTAGAGGATGCGGCGCTGGGCGGGCTTGAGTCCGTCGCGCGCATCGGGCAAAGCGCGCGAGATGATGACGGACATGGAGTAGTCGAGGAAGGAGCGTGACATCTCCTCCGCGACATCGATCGGTTCGACTTTTTCGTTTTGCGTATACACGGGAAATGGGTGTTGGGCGGTCTGCCGCGGGGCAGGCCTCAGGGTGCGGCGATTCTGTTCTTTTCGCGGTGGCTAGACCAGCGAAAACACCCCTTTTCCGGGCGTTTTTCGCGCCGTTTATTGCGGGCTCGGAGCGGTTGCGCGCCGGGAGCGGATTTCCCCGGCAGGAGCGGTCAGAACGAGTTCATCGCCGTCAATCTTCCATGTGGCGGTGGCCCCGAGCAGGGCGAGAAAATCTTGCTCCTGCTGCATAACCTCCGGTTCGCAGGCGCGGCGCGTGCTGCGCAGCGGGCCGACTGTCATCGTGTTACCTTCGATCGTGCAGGTGCCGCCGAAGCGGTTGCACGACGCATCGCCGGCGATGTTGCCCTCGGTGTCGAATTCGAAAGTGATCGGATGATCGTCGAGCGGATCTTGTCCGGCGACGGAGGTCACTTGCCACGCGCTGCCAGGGAGAGTGACGGGAGCTTGGTTGGTTTCCATGGCGAGAGAGGTGGTTACGGCGAGGAAGAGGGGGAGGAGGAATTTCATAGAAAAGTTGTCAGTCGGCAGTGTTCAGTTTTCAGTAAATCCATCAAGCCAGTGCTTGTTGGGCGGTTTTGAAGTGGAGTTTGGCCGTGGCGCGGAGGGCGTCGGGGCCGTGTTGATGGACAAGGGCGCGGGCGGCTTCGAGGACGGCGCCCGAGGCGCCTTTGGGGAATTTGGCACCCCATTTTTTTTCGGCGGCGGCGAGCCAATCGATGAATTTTTCGCGGGCAAGGATCGAGGCGGCGGCCACGGCGTAGTCGCTCTCGGCTTTGGTCTGCTGGCGCAGCTCGATCGTGCGTCCTTTCTCCATCAGCGCGCGCTCGAGCACGCGGGGATTGGCGAACTGGTCGCTGAGAGCGGACGGACAACCCGGCCTGCGCTCGCAGAGGTTCTCGATGACGCGGGCGTGGCCCCAGGCCAGCAGGCGGTTGAGGTTGCCGATCTTTTCGTAGAGCGGATTGTATTTTTCCGGGGAGACAACGATCACCTCGCTGACCAGGCCGGGGGTGGCGCGGACCACGTCCGCGAGTTTGCGGATTTGCGCGTCCGAGCCGATCGATTTGCTGTCGCGGATGCCGGCTTCGAGGAGGTGGCGGGCGCTGGTTTCGTCGGTGTAGGCGCCGGCGATGACCAGCGGGCCGAAGAAGTCGCCCTTGCCGCTTTCGTCGATGCCGAAATGCGGGGCGAAGCGCTCAGGATGGTGCAGTTCCTCGTAGCCGAGCCGCGCTTCACCGAGGATCTCGGGTTCGAGGGTGAATTGGATGAAGTTTTCGGTGTCCTTGCCTTGGACGACCGCTTTCGGGCCCTTCTCGTAGACGGCGATGGTCAGTCCGGGTTTCTGGGCGAAGTAGATGGTGTAGGGTCGCTCCTCGAACTTGAACCCTTGGTCCGTCAAGATGCCCTGCAACTTATCCGCCTGATCGGCGGTCAGGGCCACGGTGTGGGAGCGAAGGGGCGGCATGCTGGGCGCATCTTTTCCGATGCGGCAAAAAAGACAATCGCAGAGAGCGCGGAGTGCGCAGAGTAGCGGAATATACAGTCCTCCGCGTCCTCTGCGCTCTCTGTGGTTCTAAAGTCTTCTCCGATTTGGTCTGATGGGGCCGTGAACGGCAAAGAGTTCCGCCAACGTTTGCGTGCGTGGTTCCGTCGCCATGGACGCGACTTGCCGTGGCGGCGGACGCGGGATCCTTACGCGATTCTGGTCAGCGAAATGATGCTGCAGCAGACGACGGTCGCCGCGGTCGTTCCCTATTTCGAGCGATGGATGCAGCGGTTTCCTTCAGTCGATGTATTGGCCAAGGCGGAGGAATCCGAGGTTTTGGCCCTCTGGCAGGGGCTAGGCTACTACCGCCGTGCGCGGAATTTGCATGCCGCGGCAAAAAGGATGGCGGGCGAGTTGGCTGGAAAATTCCCGCGCGATTACGAGGGTCTGCGTGACTTGCCAGGTATCGGCGATTACACGGCGCAGGCCGTGCGGGCCTTCGCTTTCGACGAACCAGTGCCGGTGCTCGATGCGAACGTGATCCGGGTGGTGGCACGCTTGTTCGATATCCGCACACCGGTCGATACGGCGAAGGGATTGGCGAAAGTGCGCGCCAAACTCGAAGAGCTTCTGCCGTCCAAAGGCGGACACGAATTTATTTCCGCCATCATGGAGCTCGGCGCGCTTGTGTGCCGTGCCGGGCGGCCGGATTGCTTGCTGTGTCCGGTGAAGGAGTTTTGTGCGGCAAAACATCCGGAGAAGCTGCCCGTGAAAGCTCCGAAAGCGCCGGTCAAAGAACGTTCCGAGCTTGCTGCGTGGATTTCGGACGGAGAAACCATTCTCCTCCAGCAATCAACCGCCCGGCGCTGGGTCGGGCTGTGGCGGTTGCCGCCTTTGGAGTCCGAGCCGGTCGGCGCCCCGGCCGCCGAACTGACCTACAGTATCGTGCGTGAGCGCGTCACTTTGCGTATCCACCGCACGGCCAAGCGGGCCCTGATGGCGTCCGCGGAACCACGCAAAGCGTTTTCTCTTAGGGAGCTGGAACAGATAGCAATCCCGTCCCCGCACCGCCGGGCGATTGCCAAGATCCTTCGCGGGTAGCATATTCAGCAAGCAATGAGCGCCACCATCACCAGCCAACCCGACGCCAAGGGCCACTTCGGTCCTTATGGCGGTGTGTTTGTGCCCGAGACGCTGATGACCGCGCTCGAGGAATTGACGCACGCTTACGAGGCAGCCCGGAAGGATCCCGAGTTCCGTCGCGCGCTGAATCAGTTGCTCACGGAGTTTGTCGGGCGTCCGACGCCACTCTATTTGGCCGAACGCCTCACCGCGCAACTCGGTGGAGCCAAGATCTATCTAAAACGCGAAGACCTGCTGCACACCGGCGCGCACAAGATCAACAATGCGATGGGGCAAATCCTGCTCGCCAAGCGCATGGGCAAAAAGCGCGTCATCGCCGAAACCGGTGCCGGCCAGCACGGAGTGGCCACGGCGACGGCGGCCGCGCGCTTCGGCATGGAATGCGTGGTCTACATGGGCGAGGTGGACATGAAGCGGCAGGCACTCAATGTCACGCGGATGAAATTTCTCGGCGCGAAAGTCGTGCCGGTCACGGCCGGCCAAGCCACGCTGAAGGAAGCGGTCAACGAAGCCATGCGCGATTGGGTGACCAATGTGCGTTCGACCCACTACATCCTCGGCACGGCTTACGGCGCGCATCCGTATCCCATGATGGTGCGCAACTTCCACCGCGTGATCGGCGAGGAGTCGCGCCGCCAGATTCTCGAACGCGAGGAGCGTTTGCCTGATTTGCTTGTGGCCTGCGTGGGCGGCGGCAGCAATGCCATCGGACTTTTCTATCCCTTCCTCGAGGACAAAGGCGTCCGCATGGTCGGCGTCGAAGCCGGCGGCGAGGGGATCAAACCCGGACGCCATGCCGCGCGCTTCCAAGGCGGCAAACTTGGCGTGTTGCAGGGATGCAAAACGTTTCTCCTGGCCAATGACGACGGACAGATCGAGTTGACCCATTCCGTTTCCGCCGGTCTCGACTACGCCGCGGTCGGACCTGAACACAGCTTTCTCCGCGATGCAGGCCGGGTGGAATACGATTTCGCCACCGACGACGAAGCGCTTGAAGCCTTCAAGACGCTGTCGAAAATCGAAGGCATCATTCCGGCGTTGGAAAGCGCGCACGGCGTGGCCCACGCGATCAAAGTCGCCCCTAAGATGTCCAAGGATCAGATCATTCTGGTGAACCTCTCCGGCCGCGGAGACAAAGATGTCCAGCAGGCGGCGGAGTTTGTTTTTGGCGGGACGGGTTAGAGGGGAGGCCTCATTGTGCCGGTCGTTCCTTGTTCGGGCAAATTAATGGACCAGGCCGAGGTGCTCGTTCGGTCTGTGTTTCCGAGCATGTCACCGATCGAGAGATTCAGTTTCATCGCCATTAGGCGTCCGCAGACTTTCACCAACCGCCTGCTGATGTTCCTTGCCGGGGTCAAAGACCTGGTGGCGTTCGATGTCTACGTCGATGAAAGTGATCTCGTTCTCGGCACAACCGGTTTGTATCGCTACAGGAAAGATTTCGATGCAGCTGTCTGGTTGGCGTGGTTTTGCGTTGATCCCAGGGCAAGAGGGCGTGGTGTAGGCCAAGCGCTCCTCGATCATTCGGTGGCCCGGGCGCGCGATGCTGGCTTCAGTCTGATGAGGCTCTATACCTCTACCGACCCGAATGAGGCATCTGCGCAACGTCTCTACGAGAGGAATGGTTTCATGGAGGTCGGCCGCAAGAAAGGGTTGTACTCAACAACCGTGTTTCGAGAGAAGAAGCTCGACCAAGCCAAACAATCGTTTGCCGTCGCAGGCACGTGAATACAAATTTCTCCGAACTCCCCGAAGATCTGCCTCGCCCGGTTGATGATGGAGCTGCGTCTCACTTGGGAGGAATGAACCTGCCGAATCTCGCGCTACCGGCGACCACAGGCGCGAGCGTTGACCTCGGCGCCATTCCGGGGCGCGTTGTTATCTATGTGTATCCGATGACCGGACGTCCGGGAGTGCCATTGCCCGGCAGCTGGGACGCCATACCGGGCGCCCGCGGCTGCACGCCGCAATCCTGTGCCTTTCGCGACCATTATTCGGAACTCAGAGCACTGCGTGTCGCGGTTTTTGGACTGAGCGTACAAACCACCGACTACCAGAAGGAAGCGCGGGACCGCCTGCACCTGCCCTTCGAACTGCTAAGCGATAGCGAGCACCGTTTGAAGCAGCAGCTGCGTCTGCCCACCTTCAAGGCGGGGGACATGGAGTTGTACAAGCGACTGGCGCTCATTGTTCAAGATGGACGGATCCAAAAGGTTTTCTATCCAGTCTTTCCGCCTGATCAGAACGCTGCCGACGTTCTCGCTTGGTTGCAGGAAAACGCCGAACCGGGCGTTGTAGAGGACGCGCCACGGAAGCGGTCTGACTATTTGTAGCGGCAGTCTATGACCGTCGGAAACTTTGATTTGCCAGGCGCCGACGGTCATAGACCGCCGCTACAAAATTCGGGTAAAGTAGAGTTGTGACCGTCATCGATCATGACCCTGTGCTTTTTGGGGCAGACATTGCCGAAGGAATTGTTGCGGTCGAGTTTGTTGCGCCGGACGGGATGAAAATCTACCGGCGCGAGGGAACTGAAACCCTCCTCGAGGAGACGAAGCATAAGCCGTTCGCGTGGGCCGTGGAACCGCTGCCGGGGGAATCGCGCGAGCTGGACGGGAAGAACGCTTATAGGTTCACCGTGACCTTTGACGGTGCGGGTGAGTTTTCCAAAGCCAAGACGCAATTCAAAAGGGAGCTCTTCGCGCTCAATGATCTGGCACACCAATACTTGCTGGCCAGCGGTCGCACGCTTTTCAAGGGCATGGCCTTCGAGGATCTGCGGCGGATGCAGGTCGATATTGAAACTTTCACCCCAGCGGACGGCGCCATGTCCGACGCGGGCAAAGATCCGCTTTTGGCTATTGCGCTCAGCGACAGCTCGGGATGGGAGGAAATCCTGGTCGTCGAGGATCCGGACGACGAGGCGCAGGAAAGGGCCGCCTTGGAAAAATTCGTCGCGCTGGTGCGGGAACGCGACCCGGATGTGATCGAGGGACACAACATCTTCAAATTCGACCTGCCCTATCTCGAGAGACGGGCACGGAAATTGAAGATGAGGCTCGATCTCGGCCGTGACGGCAGCGCGCTGCGCTCGCATCCCTCGCGACTGCAAATCGCCGAGCGGCTCATCCAATACCGGAAGTTCGAGATCCATGGACGCCACATCGTGGACACGCTTTTCCTCGTCCAATTCCACGATGTCGGTGCACGTGAACTGGAGAGCTTCGGGCTCAAAGCCGCGGCGCGGCATTTTGGCGTGGCCGAAGATGATCGCGTGGAGCTGGGAGCGCGGGAAATCACCAAGGCCCATGCCAAAAAGCGGAAGACATTCGAGAAATACGCCCTGCAAGACGTGCGCGAGACGCGCGGGCTGTCCGCCGCTTTGAGTCCGGCTTGGTTCACCCAGACGACCATCTTTCCCTACAACTATCAGGATGTGGTCATTCGCGGGAACGCGACCAAGATCAACAGCCTCTTCCTGCGCGAATACCTGCGTCAGGGGCAGTCCGTTCCTGCTCTGCCCGAAGTTCAGCGCTTCGAGGGCGGATACACGGATATCTTTTTCACCGGCGTGGCGCGCGACGTGTGGCACTGCGATATCGCATCGCTGTATCCGTCGGTCATGCTGTCGTTCGGACTGTTCCCAAAGTCCGACACCCTCGGCGTATTCGGCGATATGCTGGGGCGGTTGCGTGAGTTCCGCCTCGAGGCCAAGGCGGCCATGCGCTCAGCCAAGGGCGCGGAAAAGTCGCACCTCGATGCGCTGCAGGGAACCTTCAAGATCCTGATCAACAGCTTTTACGGGTATCTCGGATTTGCCCAGGGCAACTTTGCCGACTTCGAGGCGGCGGCAGCGGTCACGGCGAAAGGACGAGAACTTTTGCGCGGGATGGTCGATTGGCTGCGTCGGCGCGGGGCGGAGGTCATCGAAATCGACACGGACGGTATTTATTTCACGCCGCCGAAGGACGCGACGTGGGACGGTCTTTACCGCGAGCTGGCGGCGACCTTGCCGGACGGCATCGAGGTGGAGTTCGATGCGCGGTATGCGGCGATGTTCAGCTACAAGGCGAAGAACTACGCGTTGCTGTCGGAGGACGGGAAGTTGTCGATCAAGGGTGCCGCCTTGAAGTCGCGTGGACTGGAGAAGTTCCAGCGCGTCTTCATCGAGCGGGCGGTCCGGGCGCTGTGCGAGGGGAAGCCGGAGGTGATCCCGGCCATGCACGACGATTTCGCCAAAGCATTGCGCGATCGAACATGGGATCCGGAGATGTTCGCCAAGACCGAGGCGCTGCAGGATTCGCTCGAGGCATACCAAAAGAAGATTGCTGCCTCATCGCGCAACCGGTCGGCCGCCTTCGAACTCGCCCTGCGCAGCGGGCGCAAAATGCAGGCGGGCGATCGCGTCTCCTATTACATCACGGGGACAAAAAAGACGGTGAAGGCCTACGAAAGCGCGAAGCTGGTGGCCGAATGGGATCCGAGGAACCGCGACGAGAATACAGCTTACTATTTGGCCAAACTCGACGAGTTGGCGGGCAAGTTCGAAGCGTTTGTCCCGGCCAGCGCGGGCGGGGGGCGGTTGCTCTGAGAGCGGTCGCCTACTTCAGCGGGTTGCGCCAGCGCAGGCCGTCGAAGCGGGAAAAGTCCGTGTCAT
>CAZJGQ010000066.1:0-9233 GCA_964545425.1 uncultured Chthoniobacter sp.
GTGCCGCCGAGTCGCTCGCCGCCGCGTTGTGCGAGGCCGGCGTCAAAGCGGCGCCGTATCATGCGGGCCTCGAGGCTGAGGAGCGCTCTCGCAACCAAGAAGCCTTCTTGCGCGACGACGTGCAGGTGGTCTGCGCCACCATCGCTTTCGGCATGGGGATCAACAAACCGAACGTGCGCTTTGTCATCCACGCTGACCTCCCGAAGAACGTGGAGAGCTACTATCAGGAAACCGGTCGCGCCGGGCGCGACGGGTTGCCGTCCGAGTGCCTGCTTCTTTATTCCCGCGGCGATGTGGTCAAATACCTGCGCTTTTTTGATGAGATCACCGACCGCCAGGCACGGAACGAAGCCCGGACGCAGCTCGAGAAGATGACCCACTTTGCCGAGGACGAACGCTGCCGCCGCGTCGCGTTGCTCGGGTATTTCGGAGAACAGTGGACCGAGGACAATTGCGCGGCCTGCGACCAATGCCTCGCCCCGCGTGAGAAGTGGGACGCCACTACGGACGTGCAAAAGCTGCTCAGCTGCGTGGTGCGTCTGCGTCAAAAGAGCGGATTCAGCACCGGTCTGCAGCATGCCGTCGAAGTGCTCACCGGCGGAAAATCGGAAAAAATCCTGCGTTGGGGCCACGATCAAGTGACGACCTATGGCGTGGGCAGCGACCAGCCGCGGGCTTATTGGGTCGATCTCGGACGCCAACTTCTGCGACTCGGACTGCTCGAGGCCACGGAAGACAAATTTGCCACGATCAGCGTGAGTGCGCGCGGGATGGAGGTGCTGCGCGACCGGACGCCGGTTCAGTTGGTGCGGCCGATGGTCATGCCGTCGCGGGACAAAAGCCCCGGCGCCCCGAAAAAGCGCCGCGCCCGTGCCGGTGAGGTGGAATGCGACGAAGGCTTGTTCGAGGTCCTGCGCAAACTGCGCGCCGAACTGGCCCGCGGCCGCAACGTGCCGCCTTATGTCGTGTTTTCCGATGCCACGCTGCGCCACATGGCGCGGGAGTATCCACGCGACGAGGTCTCCCTGCTGCAAGTTCCCGGGGTGGGGGAACGAAAGTTGTCCGATTACGGCGCGGTCTTCCTCGCCGCGATCGGCGGATGGCTCTCGACCAAACCGCGGCTGCAATTTTCGGGGGAATAATTTCGACCGCAAAGGACGCAGAGAACGCAGAGGAGACAGATCTCATCTCCCTCTCCGCGTCCTCTGCGCCCTGTGTGGTTTTCTTCTTCTCGACACAGATGGGCGGATCTGGTCTTTGAACGCGCATGTCGAACGATGTCGGTCAGTTGCTTTTGGTCGGGGTGCCCGGAACGGAATTGGATGCGGAAACAGCGGCCATGCTGCGGCGCGTGCAGCCGGGCGGGTTCATTCTTTTTGGGCGCAATATCAAGGCTCCGGAACAGCTGCGGAAGCTGATCGATGACCTGCGAGACGTCTCGAAGGTCGAGCCGGTCATCACCATCGACCAGGAAGGAGGACGCGTCTCACGCTTGCGCCTGATCGGTGAGGAACCGCCCAATGCGCAGCAATTGCGCGACCGAGGGAATCCGGAGTTGGTGCGGCGTCACGGGGAATTGACCGCCAAACTCCTGCGGCTTTTCGGCTTCAATCTCGACCTCTGCCCGGTGCTCGACATTTCCTTCGACGACGAGGCGGACAATTCGCTGCGCGGACGCTGCTACGGAAAAACCGCGGAGCAGGTCATCGCCTTGGCCGGAGAATTCAACACCGCCTTGCGCGGCGGCGGCATCCTGAGCTGCGGCAAACATTTCCCCGGTTACGCGGCGGCGGTGGAGGACCCCCACCATTCTTTTCCTGTCATCGAGCGCGACCGCGCCGCCATGGAGGCCAACGAGCTGGCGGTATTCCGTCATTTTTCCCCGCTCGTCGACAGCATGATGATCGGTCACATCCACTACGGTTCGCTCGATCCGGAAATGCGTCCGGCCTCGCTCTCGCCGGTCATGATCAACGGCCTGCTACGGCAGGACATGGGCTTCGACGGTTTGGTCATGACCGACGACCTCGACATGGGCGCCATCCTCAACACGACCACGTTCGACGATATGCTTTCGCTCGGATTGGCCGCGGGGAATGATCTGCTCATGATCTGCCATCGCGTCGACATGCTCGATCAAGCCCGCGCCGTGCTCGAGAAGCAACCGCAGTCCGTCCGCGAACCGGCCCTGCGCCGCGTGGCGGATTTCAAAAAGAAGATGGCGGCACCGACCGCGTTTTCGCTCGCCGAGTTCGACGCGATCAATCGCGACATCTGGGATTTGCGCGTGGCCACTCTCGGCGAGGAGAGGGCGCGCGAGAAGAGTGTCGAGGACGGCAAGCGTTCGCCGGTGGAGTTGTATTAGGAGAGTTGAGGGTTGAGGGATGAGTGTTGAGGGATTTTCTGTAGCCGCGGCACTCTGTGCCGCGCGGGCAAGGGGAAACGCGGCACAGAGTGCCGCGGCTACAGGAGCGAAATGATCGAATTACCCATCATCGATTGGGTGGTGCTCGGCATTTATTTCGCCGCCATGCTCGGCGTGGGTTTGTATTTCTACCGCTCGGGGAAGAGTTCGACGGCGGAGGGATTCACCAAAGCGGATGGAGCCATGCCGGGTTGGGTGGTCGGACTTTCCATCCTTGCCACCTACCTGAGCAGCATCAGCTTTCTCGCCCTTCCGGGGCGAGCCTATGCGGGGAATTGGAACGCGTTTGTCTTCAGTCTGTCGCTCCCGCTCGCCGTCTGGGTGGCGGCGCGTTGGTTCGTGCCCTACTACCGCGCGACCGGCGAGGTGTCGGCTTACAGCCACCTCGAAGCGCGGTTCGGCCCGTGGGCGCGCGTCTATGCCGGGGTGTGTTACCTGCTCACCCAACTGGCACGCATGGGATCGGTCATGTTTCTCATGGCACTGCCTTTGCACCTGCTCCTCGGCTGGGAAATGCATTGGGTCATTCTCCTCACCGGGGCGTCGGTCATCCTCTACACCATGCTCGGCGGGATCGTCGCCGTGATGTGGAGCGATGCGGTGCAGGCCATTATTCTCATGGCCGGCGCGCTGCTCTGTCTGGCGCTGCTGCTCGGAGGATTGCCCGGCGGATTCGCGGCCGGGATCGATTACGCCATGGCGCAGGAAAAATTTTCCCTCGGCAGCTTCGGTGCGTCCTTGGGTGAATCGACCTTCTGGGTCGTGCTCGCTTATGGACTGGTCATCAACCTGCAGAACTTCGGCATCGACCAGAACTACGTGCAGCGTTACGTCGCGGCACGCTCCGAGCAGGCGGCGCGGCGCAGTTTGTGGCTTGGAGGCATGCTCTACGTTCCGGTCTCGCTCGTCTTTTTTCTTATTGGCACGGGGCTGTTTGTTTTCTATGGGGCCCAACCCGGATTGCTCCCGGAGTCCTTGCAGGCCGAGGATCAGGCGGACCGCGTTTTTCCTTATTTTATCGTCACCCAGCTGCCGCCCGGGGTGAGGGGACTCCTGCTCGCCGCCATTTTTTCCGCGGCCATGAGCACGCTCTCCACCAGCTTGAATTCGTCGGCCACGCTGCTCCTCACCGATTGGTATCAGCGCTTCTTCCGTCCGCAAGCGAGCGAACGTGAGTCGATGCGTGTGCTCCATCTGGCTTCCTTGGTCTGGGGCGCTCTCGGCACCGGCGTGGCGCTGGCCATGATCGGGGTCAAAGCGGCCCTTGATGCCTGGTGGACGCTTTCGGGGATTTTCGCCGGCGGCATGCTCGGGCTCTTCCTGCTTGGCCTCATTTCCAAGCGGGCCGGCAATCCGGCCGCGATCACTGCGGTGGTCGCCGGGGTGCTGGTTATTCTCTGGATGACCCTGTCGCCTGCCGCGGCCGGTTGGCCCGACGGCCTGCGGAACCCCTTCCACATCTTCATGACCGTGGTGGTCGGGACTCTGGTTATCCTTCTGGTCGGGCTGGGGGTGAGTTCTCTGAAGAGTAGAAGCGGCGTCCCCGCCGCTTGACCCGGTGGATAAGCGGCGGGGACGCCGCTTCTACTTTTTGGCCATTTTTGTGCGCTTTCCCTGCGTAATTCGCGCTTGAGTCGGTGTATTAGGGGAGCTTATAAGAAGCGTTCGGCCGCGAGTTCGCGCTTGCGGCTTTTTTATCTTTCATGAGCCTCTTTTTCCCGATCGCTGCCGACATCCCGCTCTATGCCGACAAGCTCTTGTTGGACATCGATTGGCTGACCAACTCGATCCTCGTCTCGCTCATCGTTGTCGGCATCGTCTTTTTCTTCGCCCGTCGCGCGACCAAGGAAGTCAAACTTGTGCCCGACGGTCCGCAGAACGCCTTCGAGGCCATCGTCGAAACTCTCTACGACACGATGGAGGAAATCGTCGGGCCGCACATGGTGAGCAAGGTGTTCTCCCTCCTCGCCACATTGTTTCTCTTCATCCTCATTTCCAACTGGTTCGCCCTCGTTCCCGGCGTGGGATCCATCGGCTTCGGCGAACGCACCGGATTCCTCACCGTGCCGAACATCGAGGTGCCCATCCTTCGTCCGACGACGGCCGACCTCAACATGACCTTGGCCATGGCTCTCGTCTTCATGGTCCTCTGGCTTTACTGGTCGATCCAAGAAATGGGCGTGGGCGGTTTCCTCAAGCACATGTTCGGGGTGAAGGGCGGACTCAAGGGCTTCATGGCCTTCGCGCTCATGCCCATCTTTTTCATGGTCGGTGTGATCGAAGTTGTCTCCATCGCCTTCCGCCCCGTTTCGCTTTCGCTGCGTCTTTTCGGCAACGTTTTCGCCGGCGAGAACCTCCTCGTCACCATGCTCACGCTGGGCAAGAAACTCGGGTTGCCCGATTTCGTCGCTTACATCTCGAGCGTCATTCTCCCCATTCCCTTTTACTTCCTCGAACTGCTGATCGGACTGCTCCAGGCCATGGTTTTCACCCTGCTTTGCGCGGTCTACATCACGCTCTCGACGACCCACGACGAGGAGGAAGCGCACTGACCCTTTCCCGCCGGGACCATGCCAAGAGCGTGGGCGGCGTGAACCAACAACACACGAAATAACATGATCACACCCATCATCGCAGAAGCCGCGGCCACCGCGGGTATCTCCGGAAGTTTCACCCTCGCCATCGCCGGCGCCGGTGCCGCCATCGGCATCGGCATGGTCGGCGCCAAGGCCGTCGAGGCCGTGGGCCGCAACCCCGGTGCGTTCGGCAAGGTGCTGACGCTGGGCATCATCGGCATGGCGCTGGCCGAAGCTATCGCCATTTACGCCCTGATCCTCGCGTTCGGCGGACGCTAACCGTTGTCCGGGCCGCCCCGCGAGGGGCGGCCCGCTTCCGCGAAACCGCGCACCATGCAGATTCTCGAACAACTTTTCAGCCAGTTCGGCGTGACGTGGCCGAAGTTCATCGCGCAGACGATCATTTTCATCGTCGTCTACTGGTTCCTCAACAAATACGCCTTCGGTCCCATCGTCAACGTGCTGGCCGAGCGCCGTCGCCGCATCGCCGAGGCGCAGGACAACGCCGAGAAAGTGAAGAAGCAACTCGCCGAAGCCGAGGAGCGCTACAAGGAAATCCTCGCCAAGGCCGACCACGAGGCCAAAGCCCTCATCGACGAAGCCCGCGCCAGCGCCGAAGCGGTGCGCGAGAAACGCGTGCAGGAAGCCATCGCCGAAGCCGAGGGCGTCATCCGCAAGGCCCACGAATCGATCGAGCAGGACCGCCGCAAGATGGAAGCCGACGTCAAGAGCGCCATGGTCGGGCTCGTTGCCGCCACCACGGCGAAAGTCACCGGCAAAGTCCTCACCGCCGACGACCAAAAACGCCTCAACGACGAGACGATCAAAGAAATCGCCGCATGAAATCACCCCGCGAGGCCCGCAAATCCGCCCGTTCGCTTTTCCGCAGCTGCCTGTCCGACGGCAAGCTCGACGCGTCCCGCGTCCGCGCCGTGACCGACACGCTGGCTACGGAAAAACCGCGCGGTTACCTCGCGATCCTTCAGTCCTTCGCGCGCCTCGTGCGCCTCGAGCTCGAACGCCGCCACGTCGTCATCGAAAGCGCGGCCCCGCTCACCGAATCCGAAATGACCAAACTCCGCGCCGACATCACCCGCACCCACGGCGACGATCTGACCTTCGACACCGCGGTCCGCCCCGAATTGATCGGCGGCCTGCGCGTCCGCGTCGGCAGCGACGTGTGGGACGGTAGTGTCCGCGCGCGCCTCGAAGCCCTTCCCGTCTGAACCCATTTTAGAAAAACACGCCCATGAGCACACTTGTCCAAGAAATCGAATCCAAGATCAAAGGCCTGCAGTCCGGCGCCGCGCACACCAACACCGGCACGGTCCGCGAAGTCGGCGACGGCATCGCCCGCGTCGAGGGGTTGAGCAATGTCATGCTCAACGAAATGGTCGAATTCCCCGGCGGCGTCTTCGGTCTCGCCCTCAACCTCGAGGAAAACGAAGTCGGCGTCGTCCTCCTCGGCAACTACGGCAACGTCAAAGAAGGCGACGAAGTCAAAACGACCGGCAAACTTCTCTCCTTGCCCGTGGGCAAAGGCCTCCTCGGCCGCGTGGTCAACACGCTGGGCGAACCGATCGACGGCAAAGGCCCGATCCAAGCCTCCGCCTATTACCCGCTGGAAAAAATCGCCCCCGGCATCATCAAACGCCGTCCCGTCACCCAGCCGGTGCAGACCGGCATCATGTCGATCGACGCGATGATTCCGATCGGCCGCGGTCAGCGCGAGCTGATCATCGGCGACCGCGCCACCGGCAAGACGACCGTGGCCATCGACTCGATCATCAGCCAAGCCCGCCTCAACAAGCAGGGCGAAGCTTCAGGGGACAAAGATTTCCGTCCACTTTACTCGATCTATGTCGCGGTCGGACAAAAGAACGCCAATATCGCGCGCGTCATCGCTACGCTCGAGAAGGAAGGCGCCATGCCTTACACCATCGTCGTCGTCGCCTCGGCTTCGGACGACGCAGCCAGTCAATACCTCGCGCCGTTCGCCGGTGCGGCTATCGGTGAATGGTTCATGGACAACGGCATGGATGCGCTCATCGTCTTCGACGACCTTTCCAAGCAGGCCGTGGCCTACCGCCAGATTTCGCTCCTCCTCAAGCGTCCCTCCGGCCGCGAGGCGTATCCCGGCGACGTGTTCTATCTCCATTCCCGCCTGCTCGAGCGCAGTGCGCGTTTGAGCGAAGAAGCGGGCGGCGGATCGCTCACCGCGTTGCCCATCATCGAGACGCAGGCCGGCGACGTTTCGGCCTACATCCCGACAAACGTCATCTCCATCACCGACGGGCAGATCTACCTCGAAGGCGATCTCTTCTATCAGGGCATCCGTCCCGCCATCAACGTGGGTCTTTCGGTCAGCCGCGTCGGTTCCGCCGCGCAGATCAAGGCGATGAAGCAGGTGGCCGGCAAAATCAAAGGCGAGCTCGCCCAGTTCCGCGAAATGGCCGCCTTCGCGCAGTTCGGCTCCGACCTCGACGATAAAACCAAAGCGCTCCTCGAACGCGGACGCCGCATCGTTGAGCTCTTCAAGCAGCAGCAATACCAGCCGCTTCCCGTCGAGATGCAAGCCGCGGTCCTCTACGCCATGCAGCAGGGCTACATGGACAAAATCGACGTGGAGAAGATCAAGGACTACCAGACCAAGCTCCAGGAGTTCCTCGAGACGCGCAAAGCGTCGCTCCTCGAAGCGATCCGCACGAAGAAAGCGATCGACGACGCGCTCGGCGCCGATCTGAAAGCGGCCTTCGACGAATTCGGCCAGTTCTACAAGTAAGCATCCATGCCGAGCACACGGGACATCCGCCGCCGGATCAAATCGGTCCGCAACACGGCGCAAATCACCAAGGCGATGCAGATGATCGCCGCGGCGAAGATGCGCAAGGCGCAGCAGCGCGCCTTGGATTCCCGTCCCTACGCGCAGATGCTCAACCGCGTGCTCGTTTCGCTGAGCAAGCACAGCGAGGACGAACTCCATCCGCTCCTCCAGACCCGCCCGGTCAAAGAGACGCTGGTCTACGTCGTCGCCACGGACAAAGGGCTTTGCGGCGGTCTCAACACCAACCTCTTCCGCGAGATCCAGCAGTTCGACCCGGCCACGACCAGCTTCATCGCCACGGGTAAAAAAGCGGCCGACTTCCTCGCGCGCACCAAGCGCAACCTGCTCGCCGATTTCCCCATGCGCGACACGCCCGACTACGCGGAGATCAAACCCGTCTCGCAGTTCATCATCGAGAAATTCCTCGCCGGTGATTGCGACCGCGCCGTCGTGCTCTACACCGATTTCGTCAACACGCTCACGCAGATTCCCTCGGCCCACGAGATCCTGCCCATCACTTCGTTCCAAATGGGCGGCAAGCCGGCCGAGGAAACGTCCTCCTCCGAAGAAGAGGCCATGTCGGCCTTCAAGTTCGAGCCTTCGCCGCAAGAAGTGCTCAACTCGCTGTTGCCTTTCTACGTCGGCAACGAGCTTTACGCCATGATCCTCAACGCGCGCGCTTCCGAGCAGAGTGCCCGCATGGTGGCGATGAAGAACGCCACCGACAACGCCAAGTCCCTCATCAAAGACCTCACCCTCGAATACAACAAAATCCGCCAGGCCGCGATCACCACGGAGATCCTCGAGATTTCCACGGCGCAGATCGCCATGGGCTAAAACCAATCCAAGTTATGAGCAATACCGGTAAAATCGTGCAAGTCATCGGCCCCGTCGTGGACGTCGATTTCAGCGGAGGCAAACTCCCGAAAATTTACGACGCCCTGGAAACCACCGCCGACGTCAACGGCGACAAAGCCAAAGTCGTTCTCGAAGTGCAGCAGGATCTCGGCGAGGGCTGGGTCCGCACCGTTGCCATGTCCAGCACCGAAGGCCTCCGCCGCGGCGGCGAAGTGCGCGACACCGGCGCCCCGATTTCCGTCCCGGTGGGCGACGCCGTCCTCGGCCGCATCTTCAACGTCTCCGGCGACCCGGTGGACGAAGCCGGCCCGGTCGTCACCGAGAAAAAATATCCCATCCACCGCAACGCCCCCGCGCTCGTCGAGCAGGACACGCAGGCGCAGATCCTCGAGACCGGCATCAAGGTCATCGACCTCATCTGCCCGTTCACCAAGGGCGGCAAGAGCGGCGCGTTCGGCGGCGCCGGCGTCGGCAAGACCGTCGTCATCATGGAGCTGATCAACAACATCGCCAAAGGCCACGGCGGTTACTCCGTCTTCGCCGGGGTGGG
>CAZJGQ010000067.1:0-9147 GCA_964545425.1 uncultured Chthoniobacter sp.
TGAGCAGTTCCTCGAAAATGCGGGTCATGCCCGTGAGCATGGTCCAATTGACCAGCGCAATGAGGGCGGAGTCGTTGAAAAGTTTCACTAATCGCTCGAGCGGAATGTGCTCGAGCAGATTTTCCCAATTCACATCGCGCAGGCTGAGGTGTTTGCCGAACATCAGTTTGCCATCGTCGAATTCGATCGCGTCGGTGTAACCCGGTTCAGCCAGCGAGATGACCTCCGCGCGCGCCGCGAAGTCCGCGAAGACCGGATGGATGTTCGGCGAGCCGAGAATGCCGACATAAGTGACCGGCGTGCCGTAGGCATCGAGTGCATTGGCCATGATCGGCCCGTTGCCGCCGAGTTTGACCATCTGCTGCACCATCTCGAAATTGGCGCTCAGCCCCGCAGCCGCCGAAATTTTGCCTCCGAATTCCGCCATGCTTTCCATCCGCGTGTATTTCTCCGCACTCTCGCGCGTCGCGACGACGTGCAGGATGGTGTCCACGAACCCGTCGAGCCCGACCAGGCTGGGCGACTTCGGCAGGGTGTCGGCGCGGGAAGAAAGAAGGTCGGCCGCCGCGGCAGCCAGCGATGCATTACTCATGTGACCGGACAGAATAAAACCGCCGGTCCGGCCAACGCACGCGATTTCCGTGTCCGCAAAAAGAGCTTTTGTCGGGCGCCTCCCTGCGCTTTATTGGCAGGTCCTTCAGGAGCCTTAGCTCAATTGGTTAGAGCGCTGCCCTGTCACGGCAGAGGTTGCGGGTTCGAGCCCCGTAGGCTCCGGTCTCCTTGTTATGAAAAAGCGCGTGCTTTGCCTTCTGGCCGACGGGGTGGAGGAACTGGAACTGGTCGCCCCGGTAGATGTCCTGCGCCGCGCCGGTGCGGAGGTTGTCCTGGCAACGGTCGGCGTCGATGCCGAGGTCACGGGACGCAATGGCCTTGTTTTGCGTGGTGATGCGGTGTTGTCCGCATTGGGGGCCGACGGCTTCGACCTTCTGCTCATTCCCGGTGGCGCGGCTGTTGCCGCTCTCCGGAAGGACGGACGCCCCGCCGAATTGGCGCGTCATTTCGTCGCGGTGGGAAAACCGGTCGCGGCGATCTGCGCCGGTCCTCTGGTGCTTGAGGACGCGGGTTTACTGGAGGGCAAAAGATTCACCGCGCATTTCTCCGCGGCCAACGAATTGCCCGGCGCGCAGACCGGCGAACGGGTGATCGAGGACGGGCTCATCATCACGTCACGTGGGGCTGGCACGGCGCTCGAATTCGGTCTGGCCCTCGTCGACCGTCTCTTCGGCGAGGCCAAGGAGGAGGAGATTGCCCGCTCCATCATGGCCTGATTGGGGTCGACGCGCCCCGCGGATTTCACCTACATTCGCTATGCCATGAAACTTCTTCTACTCCTCGGGTTGGCCGTCGCTTTCGGTGTCTGCGGTTGCGGGACTTTCAGCGGTGCAGGCGACAGCGCTTTGCAAAATCTCGAACAAGGTGCCGAGGGCCGCGGGCGCATTGTCTCGCCCGATCCGATGGGCAACCAGTTCGGGTCCTACTACGACTGATTAGACCGCGGCACGCGCCGCGGAAGTGCCATGACCCGCGCCATTTATCCCGGGAGCTTCGACCCTCTGACGCTTGGTCACGTCGATGTGATCGAGCGTGCCCTGCGTTTGTTCGATGAAGTGGTCGTGGCTGCCGCGCCGAGCGAGGGGAAGGGGCCGCTGTTTCCTATCGACGAGCGGCTCGAGTTGATCCGTGCCTCGTTGCCCGGTGAGAAGCGCCTCAAGGTCAAAAAGCTCGACGGACTGCTCGTTGATTTCGTCACGGCGGAAAAAGCCCAAGTCATCGTGCGCGGACTGCGCGCCGTTTCCGATTTCGAATTCGAATTCCAAATGGCCCTGATGAACCGACGCCTCGAGCCCGGCGTGGAAACCATCTTCCTCATGCCCAAGGAGGACTACAGCTACATCAGCAGCCGCATCGTCAAAGAAGTGGCCCGGCTCGGCGGCGATGTCTCGGGTGTCGTTCCGGCCCCGGTCGCGGCGGCGCTGGCCAAGAAATTCGCCGGAGGCAAGTCGCCGGCATGATCGGCGTCCACCTCAAGCAGATCCCACCCGAGGGCAAACGTCTCGAAGGTGAGGAGGACCCCGGGTTTCTCGACCTTGCGGCCATCGGGGCCAAGGCGGCCGGGCCGGTCCATTACGAGTTGGACGTCGGCCTCTCCGGCGGCGGCGTTTTTGCCACCGGCCGGGTTTCCGCGCCGGTGGAAATGAACTGCGTGGCCTGCCTCCAGCCGTTCGTCTACGAGGCGGTGGCCGACCCGTTTGCCGCTCAAGTCGAAATCGAGGGCCGGGAGTTGGTCGACCTGACCCCGTCGGTCCGCGAGGAGCTTTTATTGGCTTTGCCAAACCACCCGCGTTGTGATCTTATCTCCGGCCATACCTGTCCCTACCAAGGTCCGGAATCCTCCGGCGGCGGAACGCAGGAAAGTGCGCAATCTGCTTGGGACCAGTTGGATAAGCTTAAAACCAAACGCTGATTTCTTATGCCAGTCCCGAAACGCAAAGTCTCCAAGATGCGCCTGCGCACCCGCAAAGCGGCCAATCGCTGGCGTGCCGGCAAGCTCGGCACCTGCGCCCAATGCGGCGCCAAGGTTCCGTCCCACACCGCTTGCCCTTCCTGCGGCTACTACAAAGGACGCCAAGTCACTTCGGTCGGCGCGGCGTAACGCCCGCCCCTTCCTCCGCCCATGAAGGTTGCCCTCGATGCCATGGGTGGCGACCACGCGCCGCAGGCCACGGTGGCCGGCGCGGTTCTCGCCCTGCGGGAATTCCCCAAGCTGGAGAAGCTCTACCTGGTTGGTGACGAAGCTCGCATCCGCGCGGAGCTCGACAAACACGACGCCCGCGATCCGCGCGTGGAAATCGTCCACGCCACGCAGGTCGTGGAAATGACGGAGAGCGCGGTCGACGGCGTCCGCCGCAAAAAAGATTCGTCCATCTCCCGCGCCGTCGATCTGGTCAAACACGGCCAAGCCGACGCGGTGGTCAGCGCCGGCCACACCGGTGCCGCCGTGGCTGCTACGACGATCAAACTTCGCACCCTCGAAGGCGTCGACCGCCCGGGTATCGCCGCGCTGCTGCCCACCGAAACCAATCTCTGCGTCCTCATCGATGCCGGGGCCAACACCGACGCCCGCCCCGAGCACATGCTGCAATACGCCATCATGGGCGCCGTCTTCTCGCGCTACGTCCTCGGCTACGAGAACCCCGCCATCGGACTGATGTCCATCGGCGGCGAGGACGTTAAAGGCAGCGAATTCACCAAGGAAATCTTCAAACTCCTTCGCGCCAGCGGACTCAACTTCCGCGGCAACATCGAAGGTCACGACCTCTTCCAAAATCCCGTCGAAGTCGTCCTCTGCGATGGCTTCACCGGCAATGTCGTCCTCAAATCCTGCGAAGCCACCGCCGAGGCCGTCTTCCATTGGCTGAAGAACGAAATCAAACGCTCCCCGATCCGCATCGCCGGCGCGTATCTCATGCAGGGCGCCTTCCGCAAGTTGAAGAAGCGCACCAACTACGAGGAATACGGCGGCAGCCCGCTCCTCGGGGTCGACGGCATTTGCATTATCGCCCACGGATCGAGCAGCCCCAAGGCGATCAAGAACGCCATCCGCGTCGCCATCGAGTCGATCCAGACCCGCATCAATCCGCACATCGTGGAAGAGCTCGCCGCCTTTTACGCCCGCTCATGAGTGCCCAAGCCCTCCGTCCCGTCGCTATCGCCGGCACCGGCAGCTACCTGCCGGAAAAAGTTCTCACCAACGCCGACCTGCAGCGCATGGTCGACACCTCCGACGAATGGATCACCGAGCGCACCGGAATCAAAGAGCGCCGCATCGCCGCGGAGGATGAAGCAACCAGCGATCTCGCCATCAAGGCCGGACGCGATGCGCTGGAGAATGCCGGGGTCAAAGCCGAAGACCTCGACCTCATCATCGTCGCTACGGTCACGCCGGACATGGCTTTCCCCGCCACTGCGTGCTTCGTGCAAAAAGCCCTCGGCGCACCCAAGGCCACCTGCTTCGACGTCTCCGCCGCCTGCTCCGGATTTCTCTACGGCATGGAACTGGCGCGCCAGTTCATCGCCACCGGCTCCGCGGAGAAAGCGCTGGTCATCGGCGCGGACAAACTCAGCGCCATCATCGACTGGTCCGACCGCAATACCTGCGTGCTCTTCGGCGACGGCGCCGGTGCCGCTGTGCTGCAGCCCGCGGGCGAGGGGACGGGCGAAATCCTCTCCGCCTACTCGGGCAGCAACGGCAACCTCGACGAAATTCTCAACGTGCCCGGTGGCGGATCCCGTCAGCCGCTCACGGCGGACAATATCGGACAAAAGACCAACACCATGAAAATGGTCGGACGCGAGGTCTACCGCCACGCCGTGCAGACCATGATGTCCGCCGCCAAGGAAGCCATCGCCCGCGCGGATCTCACCCCCGACCACATCGAGTGCTTCATCCCGCACCAGGCCAACCTGCGCATCATCGAGACCATCGCCGACAAACTCCACGTCCCGATGGACCGCTTCTTCGTCAACCTGCAGGCCTACGGCAATACCTCCGCCGCCGCCGTGGCCATCGCCCTCGACGAAGCCCAGCGCAGCGGCCGCATCAAACGCGGCGACCACATCCTCATGGTCGTCTTCGGCGGCGGCTTGACCTGGGCCTCGGCCGTGGTTCGCTGGTAAGAGCTGTGCTCACCGACACCCACGCGCATCTCGATTTCCCCGAGTTCGACGGACAACTCGACGCCGTCATCGCCCGCGCCCGCGAAGCTGGCGTGCACCGCATCATCACCATCGGCATCGATCGCGAAAGCTGCCGCAAGTCGCTGGCCATCGCCGAGAAATACGACAACGTTCATGCCGTGGTCGGACTCCACCCGTGCAACGTCCTCGACCAAGGCGCGATGGATTTTCTCGAGGAACTCCCTGCCTTGGCCAAGCACCCCAAAGTCGTCGCCATCGGCGAGACCGGCATGGACTACCACCATCTCCCCAGCCGCGAGTTGGCCGGACGCAAAGAAGAAAGCGTCTTCACCGCGCTGCAGTCCGGAACCGCAGAGTCCATGCAAGCCGGCATCGCCGACGGCGCCATGAAGTCCGCCCAAGCCGAAGCCTTCAAAGCCCAACTCGATCTGGCCGTCGAACTCGGCCTCAACGTCGTTATCCACCAACGCGAAGCCTGGCAGGACACCCTCGACCTTCTCCGCCCTTACACCGGCAAGCTGCGAGGCGTCTTCCACTGCTTCGGCGGATCCCCCGAAGCCGCCGCCGAAATCGCCGCCATGGGCCACCTCGTTTCCTTCACCGGCATCGTCACCTTCAAAAATGCCGCCCTCGTGCAAGAAACCGCCAAGTCCGTCGCCTCCGACGGCTACATGGTCGAGACCGACTGCCCCTATCTCGCCCCCGTCCCCTTCCGCGGCAAAACGTGTGAACCCGCCCACGTCAAACTCACCGCCGAGCAAATTGCCAACCTGCGCGGTGAATCACTTGAGAAAGTTGCGGCCGACACCGAACGCAACGCGCACGCCTTCTTCAAATTGTAGCGGCGCCGTCCCCGTCGCGGGTCGTGTCTGCCGTTTCGCCGCCGAGGACGGCCGCGTTACAAACTGCAGGCGTGGTCGATCGCCGCGAGTTCCTCGCCGGTGAAGGCGGTGTTTCGCAGCGCGCCGAGATTGTTTTCTATCTGGTCCCATCGACTTGCGCCAATGAGCACGCTTGTCACGTAGGATTTGGCGAGGAGCCATGCGATGGACATTTGGGCGAGGGATTGCCCTCGCGCGTTGGCGATTTCGGCCAGACCTCGGATGCGACGGAGTTTCTCCTCGGTCACGTGCTCGGGGCGGAGAAAGCCGTCGGGTTTTCCGGCGCGGGATTCCGGGTCGATGCCGTTGTTGTAGCGGCCGGCGAGCAGGCCTTGGGCGAGGGGGCTGAAGGGAATACAGCCGATTCCCTCCTGCTGGAGAACGTCGGACAATCCCTGCTCGACCCAGCGGTCAAAGAGGTTGAAGACGGGTTGGTGAATGAGCAGATGAATGCGCTCGGCGCGGAGAATTTCCGCAGCGCGCCGGGTCAGTTCCGCATCGTAGCTGGAAATGCCTACGTAGAGCGCCTTGCCCGACTCCACCGCGGTGACCAGCGCGCCGATCGTTTCCTCGAGCGGTGTCTCCGGATCGGGTCGGTGGCTGTAAAAAATATCGACGTAATCCACCCCCAAGCGCTGCAGGCTCTGGTCCAAGCTGGCCAGCAGGTATTTGCGTGAGCCCCATTCGCCGTAGGGGCCGGGCCACATGGAGTAGCCGGCCTTGGTCGAGATGATCAGTTCGTCGCGGTGCGCGGCCAAATCATCGCGCAGGATGCGTCCGAAGGTCAGCTCCGCACTCCCTGCCGGCGGACCGTAGTTGTTGGCCAGATCGAAATGGGTGATCCCGGCGTCGAAGGAGCGCAGGACCATATCGCGCGCGTTGGCGAATTCATCTTGCGCCCCGAAATTGTGCCAAAGACCGAGCGAAAGCGCAGGCAACTTCAGCCCGCTCCGGCCGCACCGGCGGTAATTCATCGATTGATAGCGGGCGGGGGATGGCATGAACTGGAGTTTGTTAGCAGTCCGGCCGCGGGAAGGAAATGCGTTTGGGGCCGGATCGGCTATTGGTTCCAGGCTTCCGCCATGCGGTTGGAGTTCCACGGCTGCAGCCGCCGCAGAGCCGGAGGAAAAGCAAAAGGCCGCCCTTTGCAGGACGGCCTTTTGGTGAGGTTGCGCTAAGAAATAATCTTAGTAGCGATAGTGCTCGGGCTTGTAAGGACCTTCGACCGGGAGACCGAGGTATTCGGCTTGGTCTTTGGTCAGCTTGGTCAGCTTGATGCCGATCTTCTCGAGGTGGAGACGAGCCACTTCTTCGTCGAGCTTCTTCGGCAGGACGTAGACGGCGGGCTTGTAGATGTCCTTGTTCTTCCACAGGTCGAGCGCGGCCAGCGTCTGGTTGCTGAAGCTGGTGCTCATGACAAAGCTCGGGTGGCCGGTGGCGCAGCCGAGGTTGACGAGGCGTCCTTCGGCCAGCATGAAAATCTCACGGCCGCCGGGGAAGACGTATTTGTCGAGCTGAGGCTTGATGTTGACGCGCTCCACGCCGGGCAGGGCGTTGAGTTTGTCGACCTGAATTTCGTTGTCGAAGTGGCCGATGTTGGCCACGACGGCTTGGTCTTTCATCTTGGCCATGTGCTCGACCGTGATGACGTCTTTGTTGCCGGTTGTGGTGATGTAGATGTCGCCGCGGCCGAGGGTGTCCTCGAGCGTGGTGACTTCGAAGCCTTCCATCGCGGCTTGCAGCGCGTTGATCGGATCAATTTCAGTGACGATGACGCGCGCACCTTGTCCGCGCAGCGACTGGGCCGAGCCCTTGCCGACGTCGCCGTAGCCGCAGACCACGGCCACTTTGCCGGAGATCATGACGTCGAGCGCGCGGTTGAGTCCGTCGACCAGCGAGTGACGGCAGCCGTAGAGGTTGTCGAACTTCGACTTGGTCACCGAGTCGTTCACGTTGAACGCGGGGACGAGAAGTTTGGCCACTTCCTGGAGTTTGTAGAGGCGATGCACGCCGGTGGTGGTTTCCTCGGAGACGCCTTTCCACTCTTTGACCAGCTCGTGGAAGATGTAGGGGCTCTCGGCATGGATCTTCTTGAGGAGATCTTTGATCACTTTCTCCTCGTGGCTCCCGCTCGGGGTGTTGACCCAATCGTCGCCTTCTTCCAGCTCGTAACCTTTGTGGAGGAAGAGGGTGACGTCGCCGCCGTCATCGATGACGAGCTGCGGGCCTTTGCCTTCGGGGTTGACGATGGCTTTCCAGGTGCACTCCCAATATTCCTCGAGGGTTTCGCCTTTCCAGGCGAAGACGGGAATGCCGGCGGCGGCGATGGCCGCAGCGGCTTGGTCCTGTGTGGAGAAAATGTTGCAGCTGGCCCAGCGGACGTCAGCCCCGAGCTCGACCATGGTCTCAATGAGAACCGCGGTCTGAATCGTCATGTGGAGCGATCCGGTGACGCGAACGTCCTTGAGGGGTTTGTCCTTCGCGTATTTCTCGCGAATGGCCATCAGGCCGGGCATTTCCTTTTCGGCGATTTCGATTTCCTTGCGACCCCAGTCGGCAAGGGTGATGTCGGCAACTTTGAAGTCGTTGGCGACTTTGGTCGGTTTGATTGTGGCAGTGCTCATGGTGTTTAAGTTGTCAGTTTTCGGTGTTCAGTTTTTGGTCAGTTTGGGTTTCAGGGACTTGCGGAGGCCATTCAGCATGGCGGAGATTTGTTTGGCTTCGGTGATCAGGGTTTCGAGTGTGGCTTGTTCTATGACGCCGATACGCCGGGCGATGTAGAGTTGGGTGCGTAATTCTGCGTTGGAGCCCAGCGCGATGCTGAGAAAACGCTGGAAATCCGGACCGCTGTTTCGCTCGCAGCCCTCGGCGATGTTGGAAGGAACCGAGAGCGCGGCGCGTTGGGTCTGGTCGCGCAGTGTCCAGCTTTTGCAATCGTCGAAGAGACGGAAAATCTCGACCGCTTGGCGGCAAGCCCGTTGCCAGACTTCGAGCTCCTCGAACGACCGGTAAGCCATAGCTCTGTGGTGTTGTTGAACACTGTAAGCTGAATCACTGAAAACTCCGGCCGGTCACTTTAGACCGGCACGGCGGCGTAGTTCTTTCGCCTTCGAGGTGTCTTCCCACGGGGCATACTTGACGCCGGACTTGTGGCCGAAGTGGCCGTAGTTGGTCGTCTTGCTGTAGATGGGGCGGAGAAGCTTCAACTGCGCGACAATGTCGGCGGGCTTGAAGCTGAAGGTGCTAAGGACGGCGCGTTGGAGTTTGCGCTCGCTCACTTTGTTCGTGCCGAAGGTGTCGATGGTGACGGACACCGGTTTCGGGTAGCCGATGGCGTAGGCAAATTGGATCTCGGCGCGGTCGGCCAAGCCGGCGGCGACGATGTTCTTCGCCACCCAGCGGCCCATGTAGGCGGCGCTGCGGTCAACTTTGCTCGGATCCTTGCCGCTGAACGCGCCGCCGCCGTGACGGCCCATGCCGCCGTAGGTGTCGACGATGATTTTGCGTC
>CAZJGQ010000068.1:0-9089 GCA_964545425.1 uncultured Chthoniobacter sp.
TGGTTTCGCCTTGGTCGTTGGTCTTCACCCCGCCGCATTGGTAGTGGGCGGCGGGAACGACGGGGATCGGCTCCTTCGCGATGTCGATGCCGAGCGAGGCGCAGGTTTCGTAGATTTTCGGGAAACGCACTTTGAGGAATTCGCGGGGCTGATGGGTGATATCAAGGAAGACGCATTTGGCGCCCGTGCGTTTCATTTCGGCATCGATGGCGCGGGCCACGATGTCGCGCGGGGCCAGATCCTTGAGCGGATGGTAGCGGTCCATGAACGGTGTGCCGTTCTCGTCGACCAGGCGCCCGCCTTCGCCGCGCACCGCTTCGCTGATGAGGAACGATTTGGCTTCGGGGTGGAATAGGCAGGTGGGGTGGAATTGGACGAATTCCATGTTGCTCACCGCCGCACCCGCGCGCCACGCCATGGCCACGCCGTCGCCGGAAGCGATGTCGGGATTGGTCGTGTAAAGGTAAACTTTGCCGCATCCGCCGGTGGCCAGCACGATGCGGTCGCTGCGCAGGGTGAGAACTTCGCCGGATTTTTCGTCGAGCACGTAAACGCCGACCACGCGGTCCTCGGTGGCATAACCGAGCTTGCCGGTGGTGATCAGGTCGATGGCCATGTGGTCCTCGAGGACGGTGATCGATGGATGTTTTTCCACGGCGGCGACCAGCGTTTTCTCGATTTCCAGTCCGGTGAAATCGTGGGCGTGGAGAATGCGCCGTTTGGAGTGTCCGCCTTCCCGGCCGAGGTCGAGCTCGGTGCCGCCGTCGGGCGTTTCCCGCAGGTCGAAGGTCATCCCGAGTTCGATCAATTCCTTGATCCGCTCGGGTCCTTCCCGCACGACGAGATTGACGATGTCCTCGTGGCAAAGACCCGCGCCGGCGTCGAGCGTGTCTTTGATGTGCAGTTCGAAGGAATCTTCCGGACTGGTCACGCAGGCCACCCCGCCTTGGGCCCACGCCGTGTTGGTCGTTGCCTTGCCGCGCTTGGTCACCACGGCCACGGTGCCGTGTTGGGCGGCTTTGAGCGCGTAGGTCAGTCCGGCAATGCCGGATCCGAGGACGATGTGGTCAAACTTCTGCATGCCGCGGCGCCAGCCGCACGTTGTCGATGAGGCGTGTTTCGCCGATTTTCACCGCGGCGGCAAGCACGGCGGGGCGGTCGAGGGCGGCGAGGGGAGCGAGTGTTTCGGCATCGATCAGCGCGACGTATTGCGGTGCGGAGCCAGTGCCTTCGGTGATCAGCGTCGTGGCCCTGGCCACGATGTCTGCGGGTGTCTTTTCCCGCGCCGCAGCAGACAAGGCCGCGGGAAAGGCGGCGGCGCGCCGGCGCTCGTCGGGGCCGAGATATCGGTTGCGCGAACTAAGGGCCAAGCCGTCGCTCTCGCGCACCGTGGGGTGGCCGACGATTTCGAGACCGAAGAAGAGGTCGCGCGCCATGCGGCGGATGACGGCGAGTTGTTGGTAGTCCTTCTCGCCGAAGATGGCCGCGTCGGGGCGGATGATGTTGAAGAGTTTGGCCACCACGGTGCACACGCCGCGGAAATGTCCCGGGCGCTCCGCGCCGCAGAGTCCGCGCGAAAGTTCGGTTTCATCGACGAAGGACGAGTCTCCCGGCGGATACATTTCGTCCACGGCCGGCGCGAAGACCGCATCCGCGCCGTGGGCGGCGCAGAGTTGGAGGTCGGCTTCCATGGTGCGCGGGTATTTGGCCAGGTCCTCGTTTGGTCCGAACTGGGCCGGGTTGACGAAAATGCTGACCATCACCGTGCCGTTCTTGCCGGCGCGTGCGCGCGCGGCATCGATCAATGCGGCATGTCCGGCGTGGAGTGCTCCCATCGTCGGGACGAGGACGACGGGCGAGGGGGCTTCGGACCGGAAGGCGGCCGCTTCAGCCAGCGTGCCGAGGGTGCGCATGGCGTGCGCGGCGAAATCAGTTGCCCGCGGGTGCGGGCGCGGCGGGTTCCGCCGGAGCAGCGGCTTCGAGCGCCGGGGTGGCGGGAACTTCCGTCGCCTCAGCGGCAACGGCTTCGACCGCTACCGGTTCGGTGGTGGCAGTCACGGGCGTGGCCGCGGCACCAGCTTCCGGAGCGGCCGTTGCGGCGGGCACCGGTTGACTGAGGAGTTCCTTTTGGATGGTTGTCTCTCCCGTGCCGCGCTTGGCGTAGAGGATGGCGAGCAGGAGGGTGAGTGCGAAAAAGACGATGCCGAGCCACACGGTGAACTTCTGCAGCACGTGGGTGGTTTGCGCGCCGAAAATGTTTTCCGTCATGCCCCCGCCGAACGCGGCACCGAGGCCCTCGTTCTTGGGGCGCTGCATGAGAACGACTCCGACCATGAGCAAACAGATGAGCACATGGAAGGCGATGAGAACGTTGATCAGGATCGACATGGACCCTGCATATTGCCAGCCGGCCACACCCTTGTAAAGCGGCCGGAAGGTATTCCGCGTTGATCTTTCCCAGAGAAAACCCCTAACTCTCGGCCTGTGAACGTCTCCGACCTGAGGGAAATCCTGCAATACGTGCCGCGGTTCCGCGAAAAGATCTTCGTGGTGGCCGTGGACGGGGAAATTGCCGCTTCGCCCAACTTTGCCAACATCCTGCTCGACCTCGCGGTCCTGCGGTCGTTGAGCATTCGGGTCGTGCTCGTCCACGGCGCCAGCCATCAAGTGCAGGTCGCGGCGAAAAAGGCGGGCCTCAAGCCGAGCAACACGGACGGCACCGGCATCACCGACGAGGCCACGCTGGAGGTGAGCATCGATGCGGCCATGCGGTTGACGCACGAAATTCTCGAGGGTCTCGCCTCGGTCGATTTGCGGGCCGCTTATGCCAATGCGGTCATCGCGCACCCGGCCGGCATTCTCGGCGGCATCGACCAAGGTCACACCGGACGGATCGAGCGGGTCGACGTGAAATGTCTGCACATGTTGTTGCACGAGGGAATCATTCCGGTTGTTCCCCCGCTCGGTTTCGACGGCGAGGGGCACACTTACCGGGTCAACTCCGACCACGCCGCGGCTGAATTGGCCGAGGCTTTGCAGGCGGCGAAGGTCATCTATTTGTCGGCCGAGACGAAGCTGCCGGGCGGAGCGACATTGCCGCGGCAGTTGAGCATCACCGAGGCGGAGGACCTGCTGAAAAAACGTAAGAATGGCGAAGCGCCCAACGTCTACTCGAAGATTGATTACGGCGCCAAAGCCTGCCGGCAGGGCGTGCCGCGGATCCATATCCTCGACGGCACAGTCAACGAGGCGCTGCTCGACGAGGTGTTCAGCAACGAGGGGATCGGCTCGATGATCTACTCGAACGAATACCAGCAGATCCGGAAAATTTTCAAAAAGGACGTGCGGGCCATCATGTCGCTCATCCGGCAATCGATGGACAACGAGGAACTGGTGCGGCGGACGCGGGCCGACATCCTCGAGCACATGCAGGATTTCTGGGTACTCGAGATCGACGGCAAGCTGATGGGTTGCGTCGCGCTGCACGTCTACCCGTCCGACGGCTGCGGCGAGTTGGCCTGCCTCTACGTGCACAAAGAGCACGAGAACGAGGGCCACGGACGGAAGCTGATGGCATTCGTCGAGACGCTGGCGCGTGAAAAAGGCCTCGGCCAACTCTTCGCCCTCAGCACGCAGGCCTACAAATATCTGCAGATCAAAGGCGGCTACCGCGAGTCCTCGCCGGACATCATGCCCGCGGCGCGGCGAAAAAAATACGAGGCCGGCGGACGGCAGTCGAAAGTCCTCATGAAGGACATCGCCTGAGGCGCCGGGCATGGAAGGCGTCCATACCCATTTCCTGTGGATCGACTGGGCGGTCCTCGCCGCCTATTTGCTGCTCACCACGTGGATCGGTCACGCGCTGCGCGGCAAGCAGTCGACCATGCAGGATTTCTTCCTCGCGGGGCGATCTTTGCCGTGGACGGCGGTGAGCGGTTCCATCATCGCCACGGAAATCAGCGCGATCACCTTCGTCGGCGTGCCCGGCATGGTCTTCGCGGCGGGCGGCGACTTCACCTACCTGCAATGGGGGATCGGCTCGCTCATCGCGCGGTTCATCGTGGGTATTTATTTCGTCAAAGTTTTCTACGAGCGCGGAATTTTCAGTCCCTACGATTACATGCAGTCGCGCCTCGGGGCGGGGGCGCGGGCGTTCACCACGGCGCTGTTCTTTGTCGGATCGATCCTCGGGCAAAGCGTGCGCCTGCTCGTCACGGCGCTGATTCTCTGGACCGTCACCGGCTTGGCCTTCGAGTGGTGCATTGTTGTCATCGGTCTCTTTGCCATCGGGTGGACCTTGATGGGCGGCATGACCACGGTCATTTGGACCGACGTCATCCAGTTTTTCGTCTTCATCGGCGGCGGTTTGCTCGCTCTGGCCGTGCTCATGTTCAACATCGACGGCGGCTTTGCCGCGTTCGTCGCGGAAGCCGGCGCGGCGGGCAAGTTGCGGGTGCTCGATCTTTCGACCAATCCCGATGTGCAATTCACCCTCTGGGTCGGCCTGCTCGCCATGCCTTTCCAGAATGTGGCCGCCTTCGGCACGGACCAAGTCATGGCCCAGCGCATGTTCTGCTGCCGCAACGCGCAGGATGCCTCGAAGGCCGTCATCGCCAGCAGCGTCTCGCTGCTTGTCACCGTGCTCATGCTCGCGGTCGGCGCGGCGCTCTTCGTCTACTACCAGCAACATCCGCCGTCCGCCGCCGCTGCCGATCTCTTCGCCGCGGACAAAGATGCGGTCTTTCCCGTGTGGATCACCACGGTGCTTCCTCCGGGTCTGAGCGGACTCATCCTCGCCGGTGCCTTTGCCGCGGCCATTTCGAGTTTGGACTCGGCGCTGGCCGCCTTGTCGCAAACGTCGATGGCACTGTGGCACGGCAAGGACGGACTCGAGGCGGCGGACCAACGGCGCTTGCTCGTGCAGTCGCGCTTCGCCGTGGTCGGGTGGGGGATCGCGCTCATTCTCATGGCGGTGGGACTGCAAGCTGTGCGCGGGCAGATCAACCTGCTCTCGCTGGCCTTCGGCATGGTGGCCTACACCTACGGCCCCATGCTCGCCGCGTTTCTGCTCGCGCTGAGCCCGATCCGGCGGGACATCCGCGGTATTGTCATAGGCACGGTCTTCTCGGTCCTGCTCGTGCTGTGGGCGCGGCCGGACCTCTACAACATTCTCGCCGCACTCGGCGCGATCACCACGGAACAAGCCGCCGCGCTGCGTCCGAAAATCAACTTCGCGTGGCTTTATCCCATCACCTGCTTGCTCACGCTGGCCTGCGGCATCGCTCTGGGCCGGAAAACACAAGCCCCGCGCGCGGCGTAGGTGGGTCAAGCGATTTTGACAAAAAGTTTACAAACGCCGCCAAAGTTCTTGAGCGCGTTTTTTTGGCCCGATACGCTTAGCGCTTGTGACGCCGAAAGAAAGTCAGGAGGCCTGTGAACAACTTGTTAATACGAGTTCCACAGAATCCGGCTTCCGGCCCGCGGCAGCACAACAAAACAAGCGTCTTTTCCGGTCACGTTTCGCGCCCTCCCGGTGCATCCGCGACGGGCGCCGTTATTTTCCGGGCCTCATTTAACAGAAGAATTACATGCCCCGTTCGATCTCCCCGCGTTCGAAGGGCCGTCTCTCCACGGCCCCCAAAAAGCGCCCTTCTCCTTCCACTGCCAAATCCCGCACCGCCGCCCCGGCCCCCACGGTGAATAAGTCCGGCTCCGACGAGGGGTTCGATGCCCTCTGGACCCAGATTTCATCGGCCTTGAGGGGCGAATTGGGCGACGGGGTTTTTGACCGTTGGTTTTCCACATTGCGACTCGCCGAGGCCAACGCCCGAGAGGTTGCCCTCGTCATCCCCAACAGCATCTATCAGGTGTGGATCGAGAGTAATTACGGCTCCCAGTTGCAGGCGGCCCTGATGACCGTCTTCGGTGCCAAGCGGAAGGTAACCTTCCAAGTCGGGAACGGTGCCACCGGCGAGCCGTCCGCTTCGGCCGAGGTCGCTGAAGAACCCGAAGAGACCGTCGAGCCTGCGGGTGCCACCGGGGCCAAGGGCCTCAACCCGCACTACATCTTCGACACCTTCGTGGTGGGCGCGAACAGCGAGTTTGCCCACGCCGCCTCTTTGGCCGTGGCCAAATCCCCGGCCCGCACCTACAATCCGCTCTTCATCCATGGCGGTGTCGGCCTGGGCAAAACCCACCTCCTGCAAGCCATCGGCCACCATCTGGCCGCCTCGCGCCGCGGCACCAAGGTGGCCTACGTGCGCAGCGAGACCTTCACCAACGAATTCATCAACGCCATCCAGACCAACTCTCTGGTCAAATTCCGCCGCCGCTACCGTCAGGCGGATATCCTGCTCATCGACGACATCCAGTTCCTCGCCGGCAAGGAGCGCTCGCAGGAGGAGTTCTTCCACACCTTCAATTCCCTTTTCGAAGGACGCAAACAGATCGTCCTTTCCAGCGACCAACCGCCCAGCGAGATCGCCCAGCTCGAACAGCGCCTCGTCTCGCGTTTCGAGTGGGGCCTGACCGCCGAGCTCCAGCCGCCGGACATGGAAACGCGCCTCGCCATCCTGCGCAAGAAGGCCGCCGGCCTCGACGTCAACCTCCCCAACCACGTCCTCGAGTATCTGGCGCACCGGATCAAATCCAATGTCCGCCGCCTCGAGGGTGCGCTCCTCCGCGTGGCGTCCTTCTCCTCTTTGAGCGGACGCCCCCTAACTGACGACTCCGTTGAGCACGTCCTCCGCGACATTCTGCAAGAGGAGGCCCGCCGCGCCGTCTCCATCGACCAAGTCCAGCGCAAGGTGGCCGAGCATTACGATGTGCGCCTGGCCGACATGACGAGCAAGCGGCGCCCGGCCAACATCGCCTTCCCGCGGCAGATCGCCATGTTCATTTCCCGCCGTCTGACCAAGTCCTCGCTGCAGGACATCGGCGAGGCCTTCGGCGGGCGCGACCACGGCACCGTGATCCACGCCTGCAAGACCGTGCAGGTCCGCATGGACAAGGAGGAGAGCCTGCGCCAGGTCATCCGCTTCCTCGAAACCGCGCTGCAAAGGTGAAGAAGGCTTTGACAGCCCCGCCTTATTTTCGGACATAAAACGCTTCGCCCACCCGAGCCACCATGAAATTCACCATCTCGCAGGACGCCTTTGCCGAAGGGCTGCAAAACGCGGTCAGTGCGGTCAATCCGCGCAGCACGCTGCCCATCCTTTCCAATGTCCTCCTGCAGGCTGCCAACGGTGAACTCGTCCTCACCTCCACGGACCTCGACTTCACCGTCCGCACGAAGGTCGAGGCCAAGGTCGGCAAATCCGGTTCCACCACACTCCCGGCCAAGCGCCTGAGCACGTTGGTCAAGGACCTGCCCAAGACCGACATCGAGGTCGAGGTCGATGCCAAGAGCATGGCCACGCTGAAGAGCGGCGCCGGCGTTTACAAAATCTACGGCATGCCCGAGGCCGAATTCCCCGGACTGCCCGCCTTCGAAGGCGCGGTCGAATTCAAGCTCAAGTCGGCCGACCTGAAAGACGGCCTGCGCAAAACGCACTATGCCATCTCGCTCGACGAAACCCGTTACGTCCTCAACGGCATCTTCTTCTCGTTCAAAGGTGACAAGCTCACCCTCGTGGCCACCGACGGACGCCGCCTCGCGCTGGCCGAGGTCAATGATCTCGAAATCCCGCCCAGCCAGGAACGCGAATTCATCGTCCGCACCAAAGCGATCAGCGAACTGATGCGCGCCCTCAAGGACGACGGCGAAGTCGTCATCCGGCTCGCGCAAAACATGGTCCAGTTCGACTGCGGCCCGACCACCCTCATTTCGAAACTCGTCGAGGGCAATTACCCGAACTACGTCCAAGTCATCCCGACCAAGGTCAACGAGCGCGTCACCGTCGAGCGCGAAACCCTCTTCAACGCCGTCCGCCGCGTCTCCCTCCTCAACACGGAGAAAACGGCCTCCGTCCGCCTCAATTTTTCCAAAGGCAAAATCGAGATCACCTCGAACACCCCCGAAGTCGGCGAAGCCCGCGAGGAAATGGCCGTGAACTACAAAGGCAAGGACATCTCCATCGCCTTCAATCCCGAGTTCCTCATGGCCCCGCTGCGCTACCTCAGCGAGGACGAAGTCCATTTCGAGCTCATCGACGACATCAGCCCCGGCGTGATCAAAATCAACGCCCCCTTCGTCTACGTGCTCATGCCCATGCGCGTCGGGGCCTGATGCTCGCCCGGCCGTGATCCCGCGCCTTCTCTCCGCCGCGGTTCTCGTTCTCGCGGCCTCCACGCTTGCCGCATCGGAAATCCGCGTCAGCGACGCCGAAGCAGACCGCATCGGCAAAAAAATCTGGCGCAACGAGTGCTCGGGCACCCGCGACGGCCTCACCGCTTGGAACAAAGGCGAAGACTTCCCGTCCCTCGGCATCGGACATTTCATCTGGTATCCCGCCGGCCAGCGCGGGCCTTTCAAAGAAAGTTTCCCCGGCCTCAAGGACTACCTCCAGTCGCAGGGCGTCAAACTGCCCGGCTGGCTGGCCTCGGCCAAAACCTGTCCGTGGCCCGATCGTGCGTCGTTTATGGCCGACTTCCGCTCGCCCCGCCTGGAGGAACTCCGTTCGCTCCTCGCCTCGACTGTCGGACAGCAGGCCCGCTTTGCCGCCCTCCGCCTCGAAGCCGCCCTGCCCAAAATGCTCGCCGCTGCTCCGGCCGGTGAACGCGAAAAAATCCGCCGCAATTTCTACCGCGTGGCCAACGCGCCCGGCGGACTCTACCCGCTCATGGACTACGTGAATTTCAAAGGCGAGGGGACCTCGCCCACCGAGCGCTACCAAGGTGAAGGTTGGGGCTTGGCCCAAGTGCTCGCCGGCATGTCCGACACCGGCTCGCCCACCGCCGCTTTCGCCAAAAGTGCCGATCGCGTCCTCACCCGCCGCGTCGAACTCTCGCCCCCCGCCCGCGGCGAAAAACGCTGGCTCCCCGGCTGGCGCAACCGCCTCGCCACCTACGTGCCGTAAGGGCACAACCAATAAACTTGTAGCGGCGGTCTACGACCGCCGGACGCATTCAGGTACTCGGCACCGACGGTC
>CAZJGQ010000069.1:0-9026 GCA_964545425.1 uncultured Chthoniobacter sp.
TCGACCTTCTCGCCGGTGCCGGCAAATTTGACCGGCTGGCCGGTGACCTCGCGCAACGAGAGCGCCGCACCGCCGCGGGCATCGCCGTCGAGTTTGGTCAGGATGAGACCGGTCACCCCGACCGCGCCGTGGAATTTTTCGGCCACGCCGACGGCTTGTTGACCGGTGGCCGCGTCGCAAACGAGCAAGCTTTCGTTCGGCTGGACGAGGTCTTTCACTTTGCGCAGCTCGTCGATCAGGTCGTCATCGAGATCCTGGCGGCCAGCGGTGTCATAGATTTCGACATTGCAGCCCTGATTTTTCGCCCAGGCCATGCCGTCCTTGACCACGCGCAGGACGCTTTTCTCTCCGGCGGCCGGACGATACATGGGCACGTCGATCTGCGCGGCGAGAGTGGCGAGTTGGTCGATGGCGGCGGGACGCTGCAAATCACAAGCAATAAGGACAGGGGTGCGGCCGTTCTTCTTCAGCCATGCGGCGAGTTTGGCGCAGGTGGTGGTTTTGCCAGCGCCGTTGAGACCGACGACGAGGATGCGAGCCTGCGGTCCGAGATTGAGCGGCGCCGCATCGCCGCCGAGAAGGGCGGACAGTTCGTCGTGGAAAATTTTGACGATCTGTTGTCCGGGCGTGACGCTGCGCAGCACTTCCTCGCCGAGGGCTTTGTCTTTGACCCGCGCGATGAAGTCCTTGGCGACTTTGAAGTGAACGTCGGCCTCGAGGAGGGCGAGCCGCACTTCGCGCAGGGCGTCGTTGACGTTGGACTCGCTGATGCGCCCGTGCCCGCGGAGGTCCTTGAAGACATCCTGCAGTTTGTCGGATAGGCGGGAAAACATGGCGGAAGAAGGAGATTAGCAGAGAGTTAGACGCAATACCAACGGAAGCCCTTCTGGAAGAGTAGAAGCGGCGTCCACGCCGCTTCTACTTTTGTGCGCTCCGATGTAGCGCTCGATGTGCCACTGCGCGGAGGCGCTACGCACGATGTGGTCATGGGTTTCCTTCTGCCAGACCGGGCCTTTGCGCCCGAGAGCGGCGTTGATCTGTCTTGCGGTATACGACTTCCACGCGCGGACAATGCCGGACAATTCATGGCCGGGCAGCGGTCGGACCAAAACGTGAACATGGTTTGGTGCGATCGCAAAGCGACCGAGTTCGTAACGCTCGCCATCAAAGTGGCGCAAGGAGTCTTCGACAATGCGGCGAATGCCGGACTTTGCCAGCGGGCAAGAACCGTGACCCGCGTCAAGAAACTGCTGCGTGCGGGAGCCGAAGAGTTGCCAAAACTCTTTCTCTTCCGCAGGTGTCAGTCGCGATCGGTGCACCCGAAGCCAAGTCTCGCGTTCAAGTTGCAGGCTGCGGATCTTGTCCGCCGGCAAAGAGTCAGCCAGTCGGAAGGTGACAAAATAAAGGACGCCGTCTTGTCTCCAGTGCGGAAGATTCGCGGTAGTGACACGCGTCTCGGCGTAAGGGTTGAAGAACGGCGAGGCGTCCATGCGAGAAAAGTAGAAGCGGCGTCCACGCCGCTTGTCGATCCGGGTTAAGCGACGGGGACGCCGCTTCTACTTTATCCCCAAATCAGCAAACACCTTGTCCACGTGGCGGAAGTGGCGGTCGAGACCGCAGGCGTCTTGCAGTTCGGCGGCACTGAGCACGGAGCTGATTTCCGGTTCGGCCGAGAGGTTGGCCAGGAATTCGCCGTCGCCGGCCCACGTTTTCAACGCGGCGCGCTGCACGGCTTCGTAGGCTTTCTGCCGCTCGAAACCTTTTTCCGTGAGCATGAGCAGGACGGACTGGCTGGCGAAGAGGCCGCGGGATTTGTCCATGTTGGCCCGCATGTTTTCCGGATAAACCTGCAGACCGCGGACGAGCTTGGTGGCCAGCGCGAGCATGTAGTCGAGCAAGACACAGCCGTCGGGCATGATGATGCGCTCGGCGCTGCTGTGGCTGATGTCGCGCTCGTGCCAGAGGGCGACATTTTCCATCGCGGTGACGGCATAACCGCGGATGACGCGGGCCAAGCCGCTGAGGCGCTCGCCGGTGATCGGGTTGCGTTTGTGCGGCATGGCCGAGCTGCCCTTTTGTCCTTTGGCGAAAAATTCCTCCACTTCGAGGACTTCGGTGCGCTGCAGGTGGCGGAACTCGGTGGCCCAGCGGTCGAGCGAGCTGGCGGCCAACGCGAGCACGGTCATGAACTCGGCGTGACGGTCGCGCTGCACGATCTGGGTGGAGAGCGTGGCGGGCTTGAGTCCGAGCTTGGCGCAGACTTCTTCTTCGACGCGCGGGTCGAGGTGGGCGCGCGTGCCGACCGCGCCACTCAGTTTTCCGACGGCGGCGCGTTTGCGCATTTCGACGAGGCGCTCGCGCACGCGGCCGAATTCGTCATACATCAGCGCCATCTTCAGTCCGAAGGTGATCGGTTCGGCGTGGATGCCGTGGCTGCGGCCCATCATGGGCGTGAACTTGTGCGCGCGGGCTTGTTCGGCCACGGCGGCGCGGAGTTCGTCGACACCCTTGATCAATAGGTCGGTCGCCTCGGACATCTGCACGGCCAGCGTGGTGTCGAGGACGTCGGAAGAGGTCAGGCCTTGGTGCATCCAGCGCGCGGCGGGACCGACGGACGCGGCAACGTTCTCGAGGAAAGCGATGACGTCGTGGTTGGTCCGCTTCTCGATCTCGAGGATTTCGGGGATGGAAAACTTGGCCTTTTCGCGAATGGCTTTGGCGTCGGCCTCCGGGATTTGCCCGAGGCGCGCCATGGCCTCGCAGGCGAGGGTTTCGATCTCGAGCCAGATTTCGTATTTGCGCTGGTCGGACCAGAGGGCTCGCATCTCCGGTCGGGAATATCGGTCAATCACCGGCGCAGATTAGCGGATTAGGGAGAGCGGACAAACCCGGAAAACAAGAAGGGCCGGAAGCCACCCGGCCCCGACCCTGCTTGCCATGAAAAAAATTATTTGGTTACGCGCAAACCCTGACCCGCTTCAGGTGACCGTGGTCGCGCAGTTGCACGCGGCCGGTCTGGAAGAGGTCGACCAAGGCGGCCACGGCCTCGCGGCTGTCATTGGTGGCGGAGCCGACGGCGGCCACCAATTCGCCCAAGGAATGGCGCGTCCGGTTGAATTTGCGGTAGGGATTGAAGCTCTTTGTTTTCATACAAGCTTCGACCGCGCCCCGGCCCGGACGTTCAATTTTTCAAACGATCGTTTTTTCTCTCTGTCCGCCGCCCGCCGGATCGATCCCGAGGGGGCGATCGGGGGTGACCAAGCCGCCGGAAAAGAGCATTTTGGTCGCCTCTTCCATCGTCATGTCGCAATCCCGCACCCGGTCGGAGGGCACGGCGATGATCAGTCCGGTGGTCGGGTTGGGCGCAGTGGGCACGAAGACCGTGGTCATGGCCCGGTTGGTTCCCGCCTCGGTAAAGTGTCCGGTAGCGAAGCCGATGAGGTAACTCCCGGTGGAGAGGAAATCGACGACCACGACGCGTTTCGATTTCCCGGCGGCGGCCCCGCCCTGCAGCGATTGCAGCACTTGTTTGGTGCCCGCGTAAATGGCGGCCACGACTGGGACGCGCAGGAGCAAGTTTTCTCCACGCTCGAGCAAACGGCGCCCGAGAACATGCGCGCCCATGAAGCCAAGCGCGGTGAAAAAGACCAGCGTGATAAGAAAACCGAGCCCCGGGACGTTCAGCCCGAAAGTCTTGAGCCAAGGTTCGCTCAGACCGGTGATGACGCGGTAGCCGAAGGACAGCACCCAATAGGTGACGACCAAGGGAACGGCAAAGGCGATCCCGGCCAGCAGGCGATTGCCGAGCAGGCCAAAAATATGCGCCATGCGCCCGTGTTTGGGACGATCGGCTTCGGCCGGTGCGGACTCGCTCACGGCGTCATCCATAGCACGGCGCACCCCGCCGGCGCAAAGCCGCGCCGCCTCAACCGGCCAGACCGGCCGCCGATTTGATCCACTCTTTGATCATCTCGATGCCCTCGAGGCCGAAGCGGATGAAGATGTAAACCACCACGGCATAGAGGGCGGTGGACACCACCCCGAGCAACCCGGCGAAGATGCTGAAGAGACCATCCTCTTCGGTCAGTCCGATGCCGGTGAGGAATATAACAAAGGCCGGGAAGGTGTTGGTCAGCGGAATTGGCAAAATCATCAGGCCGGCCATGATGAGCACGAGCAGCCCGAGAAAAGCGCGCCCCGCCCGCGAACCGACCCACTGCAGACGCGGACGGATGAGAAACTCCACCTTGCTGAAAAATTTTGAGAAGAACCCCAGCATTAAGTCGATGAATTTGCCGTGCAATTTAGTGCGCGCCGCGCGTTCCGGTAGCCACGGCGTGGTGCGTCCGGCCAGCATCTGCAGCGCGAGCACCGCGATAAGGATGCCGAACGGCGTGCTGTAGCCGGCCGCCGGGATCGGCAGCGCGCTGGGAAGAGAAAGCACGATGAGGAGCAGGCCGAAGCCGCGGTCGCCGATGCGTTGGAAAACTTCGCCGAGAGTGAGTCCGGCATCGGATTGATCGCGGGCCAGCAAGCCGGCAAGAACTGTGGAGAGACTTTCGCGTTGTTGATCCATGGATGAAAACCGCCTCTCCTAACAGGCCGTTCGCCCCCGCGCAAACGCCTTCCTTGTCGCCTGCGCCGCGCCTCTGCTAATAAAAGACCCCTTGGCCCGCGGTAAAACAACAGAAGAAGGAGGCAGCAAGGCGTGGAGTGAAGTGCTCGGGCTCGTCCTGCTCGGCGCCGGCACGCTGCTCTTTCTCGCCTTGGTTTCCTACACCCCGGAGGACGTCCCCTCGTGGTTGTTCTTCAGCAAACAGGGCGGATCGACTGGCCCGACGGAGAACTTCATCGGTCCGGTCGGCGCCGTGGTGGCAGGGCTTTGTTACTTCCTGCTCGGCGCCGCGTCCTACCTGCTCGCCGTCGTCCTCATCGGATTCGGCGGCGGCAAATTCCTCTCCAGCACGCTGGCGCTGGACCGCAAACGCTGGGCTTGGATCGGCGCCTTCATTTTCTCGGGCGCCTGCCTCGCCGGTATCCAGCCGTGGTTCCTCCAATCATGGAAGGAGCATTTCAACATCCTCGGCCCCGGCGGCTGGGTCGGATTCGCTTTCGGCCAAACCGTGCTGGCCGGACTCCTCGGCATCGTCGGCGCGACCATCCTCCTCACCATTTTCTATCTCGCCAGCTTGATCTTCATGACCGGCATGCATCCGGTGAAGTTCTTCAAGACGCTCGCGGTCGCCATCCCCGCGTGGCTGCGCGAACGCCGCGAAGCCAAACTCGAACGCATCCGCCTCGAGCAGGAAGCCGCAGTCGAGGAAGCCCTCGCCACCACCCCGCGCTCCCGCCGCGCCAATGGTTCATCCCCCCGCCCGCGCAAAAAAGCCACAGTGGTCGAGGACGACGAGGAAGAAGACGAGGAGGAGGAAGAGGAAGTCGTTCCCGAGCCCCCGCTGCCCGAGCCCAAGATCATCGACACCGGCGCGGCTCCGGTCAAAAAGCCGCCCGCGCCCCCGCCGCCCAAGAAAAAAGAAACCGGCCCCCTCGGCGCTGTGCCCGACATCCACATCGAGAACTACCAGATGCCGCCGCTCGACCTGCTCGATTCGCCCGACATGGGTGGGCGCCAGAGCGCGGATCCGAACGAATTGCTCGCCATGCAAAGCAGCATTCTCGACACGCTCAAGCAATTCGGCCTCGAGGCCAGCGCGGGCGACATCACCCGCGGCCCCACCGTCACGCGTTTCGAGGTCTATCCCGCCCGCGGCGTGCGCGTCGACCGCATCGTCAGTCTGGAGAAAGACATCGCCCGCGCCACCCGCGCCGAGAAGATCAACATCCTCGCGCCCATCCCCGGCAAGGACACGGTGGGCATCGAAATCGCCAACAGCAAAAAGATCAAAGTCGTCTTCCGCGAACTCCTCGAGAGCGACGAATGGGTCAACAGCAAGGCCAAGATCCCCCTCGCCCTCGGCAAGGACGTCTACGGCCGCACCATCATCGCCGACCTCGCGCAAATGCCCCACCTGCTCATCGCCGGCACCACGGGCAGCGGCAAGAGCGTGTGCGTCAACGCGATCATCGCCAGCATGCTCTACAAGTTTTCCCCCGAGGAACTGCGCTTCATCATGATCGACCCGAAGGTCGTCGAGATGCAGCACTACGGGAAGCTGCCCCACCTCGCGGCCAATGTGGTCACCGAGCCGAAAAAGGTCCTGCTCGCCCTGCGCTATGTCATTGATGAAATGGAGCGCCGCTACCGCATCTTTGCCAAATGCGGACTGCGCAACATCCACGGATTCAACGCGCGTCCGTTGGACAAAAAAGCCGCCGAAGCTCCGCCGCCGGAACCTGAACCTGACGAGAACGCCGAAGCCGAAGAGGAAGGCATCGAGGATGCCGTGCTCGAGGCGGTGAAGCCAAAGAAAGGCGAGGAACTCGTTATCCCCGACCGCCTGCCCTACATCGTGGTCATTATCGATGAGTTGGCCGACCTCATGCAGACCGCGCCGGCCGACGTGGAAAGCGCCATTGCCCGCATCACGCAAATGGCCCGCGCCGCCGGCATCCACATGATCGTGGCCACGCAGACCCCGCGCGCCGATGTCGTCACCGGCGTGATCAAGGCCAACATCCCCAGCCGCATCGCTTTCCAAGTCGCCTCGAAACTCGACAGCCGCGTCATCCTTGACGCCAACGGCGCGGAAAAACTCCTCGGCCAAGGCGACATGCTTTACCTCCCGCCCGGCACCTCGACCCTGGTCCGTGCTCAAGGTGTCCTCGTCACCGACGAAGAAATTCACCGCGTGGTCGACTATGTCGGCGCGCAGGCCGAGCCGGCCTTCGATCCCGGTTTCCACGAGGCCATGACCTCCCCTGCCGGCGGCGACAACGATGTCACCGAGGAAGACGAGGAACTCGTGGCCAAGTGCCTCGGCATCATCAAACAGGAAGGCAAAGCCTCCACTTCCATGCTTCAGCGCCGCCTGCGCCTCGGTTACACCCGCGCCGCGCGCGTGGTCGACATCCTCGAGCAGCGGGGCATTGTGGGACCCAAAGACGGGGCCAAGGACCGGGAAATACTTGTGGACTTGGAAAGCTTGCCCGATTGATGCATATTACAAGCGAGATGAGCACCGCCGTCGGACATGAGCTGAAAGCTCTGCGCGAATCGAAGGGCATCACCCTCGAGCAAGCGGCCAAGGACACCTGCCTGCGGGCCGGTTTCCTGCGCGAACTGGAAGAGTGCAACACGGCCGCCGATTTCCCCGATGTCTATCACAAGCTCTCCCTGCGCATGTATGCGCGCTACCTCGGCATCGAGATCGAAAACACCCGCCGTGCGGTCCGCACCGACGAAGGAACACGTTTCACGCCGGTCGGCATGTTCGTCCGCCGCATGGGGCGTCCGCCCAAACCGCCGCGCCTGAGCCCCGCGCAGCGCAACCGCTTGGTCAACATCGCCAAGACGACCAGCGCAGCCATCGTCACCGTCCTCGCCATCGGCCTTTGGTCGCTCAACGCGAAACTCTCGCGCTTGGACATCGACGAAACCAAACCGCGCGTCCGTGCCGTCATTCCGGCCAAGCCGGCCCCGCTGCCGATCATCATCGAAGCGCCGCACTGCACGCTCGAGGAACCCGTCCAACTGGTCCTCGTCCCCGGCGCTTAGTCCGCGTCCCGCCCGGACGCCCCTTCCCGCATGCTCACCGAAGCGCGTCCCAAGATCGGCATGGTCAGCCTCGGCTGCGCCAAAAATCTGGTCGACGCCGAAATCATGCTCGGCGGCGCGGCCAAGGAAAACTTCGACCTGACCCGCGAGCCGGACGAGGCTGACGTGCTGGTCATCAACACCTGCGGCTTCATCGACCAAGCCAAAGAGGAATCGATCGACACCATCCTCGAGATGCACCAGCGGCGGCTGTCCGCGCGCCCGGAGCAAAAGATCATCGTCAGCGGTTGCCTCGCCCAGCGCTACCACGAGGAACTCAAGCGAGAGATTCCCGAAGTGGACGCCTTCATCGGACTCGACCAGATCGCCGAATTCCCGCGCATCGTCCGCGAAGTGCTCGAACGTCCGGCCGCGGAAGCCTCAACGCCGCTCGACCTCGTCACGCGCAAGTCGCGCTACATCCCTGACTACGATACCCCGCGCTACCAACTCACCCCGCTCCATACGGCCTACGTGAAGATCGCCGAGGGCTGCAACCATCCGTGCAGTTTTTGCGTCATTCCGCAAATGCGCGGACGCCACCGCAGCCGGACCATCGATTCGGTTGTGGCCGAAGCCCGGCAACTCGTCTCGCAAGGTGTGAAGGAGCTCAACCTCATCAGTCAGGACACCACTTACTTCGGCATGGACCTCTGGGAGCAGAAAGCCGGACCGCGCCAACCGGTCGATTCCTCGCGCGGACCCACCCTCTGCCGCTTGCTCGAGGAACTCGACCAGATCGAAGGCGATTTTTGGATCCGCCTGCTCTACACGCATCCGGCGCATTGGAGCGACGAACTCATCACCACCATCGCACAGAGCAAAAAAGTCGCGCGCTATGTCGACATGCCCCTGCAGCACATCCACGAGGAAATGCTGCAACTCATGCGCCGGGAGACCTCAAGGCAACACATCGAAGATCTGATCACCCGCATGCGCGAAGGAATCCCGGGCTTGGCCATCCGCACCACGTTCATCACCGGTTTCCCCGGCGAGAGCGACGAACACTTCGAGTCCCTCCTTGAATTCATCGAACGCGTCCGCTTCGAACGCCTCGGGGTCTTCAAATACTCGCAGGAAGAAGGGTCACGCGCGGCCAAGATGGACGGACAAATCCCGGCGTCGGTGAAAAACAAACGCCACGCCCGCGCCATGAAGCTGCAGCAGAAGATCGCCCGGGAAATCGCTGAAGGTCAGCAAGGGCGCACAATCAAAGTTCTCGTCGAACAGCCGCAGGTGGCCCGCAGCGAACACGACGCCCCCGACGTCGATTGCCGCGTGCTGCTCGAATCCGCCCTGCCCGTCGGCCGGT
>CAZJGQ010000070.1:0-8793 GCA_964545425.1 uncultured Chthoniobacter sp.
TACTTCGCGAAGATCGCGCGGAGGAAACTCTTCTGTCCGATCAAGGTGATCAAGGCCAGCACGCAGATCACAACGGTGAGGCCATAGTTGCCGGGAGCCACTAGGATGTGGAAGAGGGCGATGTTGACGATGATGGGTCCGAGCAGGACAAGGGCGAGGTTCACGAAGCGGCCGGAGAGAAGCAACACGGCGCCGGCCAGCTCGAGCACTTTCACCACGGTAAGAAACTTGGTGGCAAAGATCGCGCCCATGAAGCTGGCGCCGTGGCTGCCTTCGGGTTGTCCGGGAATCGGGATGAACTGCAGCCAGTAGTTGAGGGAGAAAACGAGGAAGATGATCCCAAGAAGAATCCGGGCTGCGGTGAAGAGGTGTTTCATAGTGTTTGGAGGGTTGGTTTGGCTAACCGTTCGAGTGTTGGTCGATTCCACGGCTCGCGTAAAGCAGGTTTCCGCCTGTGGCGTAACTCCGCGCTTGCTGTCCTCGCGGGTGGTGACAAGGATTCCGTTCCTGCGATGAAAGCTATCTTTCCCTCTGCTCTTTTATGTCTGGCCGCCACTGCGGTCCTCCGCGCAGACATTATTTTGCTGACTCCTGCTGCTGCAATCGGTGGGACGCCCACCTTTCTCGACTCCGATTATAAGGGCGAGTTGAACATCAGCGGTGGCTATGCTGCGGGGAATCTTTTCAACCAGCAGACGGGCGATGTGAATGTCACCACCCAGCAGGGGAATGTTTGGTTCGGGACGGATCTCACGGGAGCGGGTCCGGTGAACCGCTGGGTTACTATCGATCTGGGGGAGGCTTATTCACTCTCGCACATCGAAGTCTTCAACAGCAACCAGTCGGACCGCGGGACGGGTGAGATCAGCTTGTATGGTGCGAATGCGATCGAGGTCGATGCGGATCCTTTCAACGGCTACACGCTCACGTCACCGACCTTGCTTATCAACAACGCGAGTCTCACCTACGCCGCCGGCGTGAATCCGATCGCCGGGAACATTCATACCGTGGGCGATCAGAGCGCTTTCCGCTATCTGCAGATTTGGACCTTGTCCTACGCCGACACGCCGCTCTCGCCGACCGGCACCGGTCTGTCCGAGTTGCGTGTTTTTGAATTCGCACCCGCGGCCGTGCCCGAACCGGGAACATGGGCGGCAGCAGGTCTGCTTGTCGCCGGTGCTGCTCTTGCTCGTTGGCGCCGGGGCCGCTCCGGCTAATCAGCGTCGGTGCTGCAGCAAGGCCCGCGCGGGGTATTCGAAAACAACAACGGACGCACGAATTCGGGCCACAATTTCAAGTTCAGGAGGTGGGAATAACCGGTTGGATGACTGGCAGTTGGCCCCTTTAGTGCCGAATTTGCATATCCCGAGCGGTAGGCAAAGAAACCGCTTGCGCGAACCCTCAATATAGTGAATTTTCCGAACAAATACTCCTGAGCCATGGACACCATTTTTTACAAATTCTCGGCCATCGTTCTTTTGCTTGTCGCGCCCGCTACGATCAAAGCGGAGTGGGTGTTCCAAGATGATTTCAGCGCGACGAACGGCACGCTTCTCAATGGTAGCACGCCCGACGTCGGTTCCAACTGGAACGTCACCAGTGGAGCTGCGCAATTGATCATCTCAAACAGCGCGGTTGACACCTCATTCGTCACCGCTCCCGCCACATACACTTTCGCATTCGGCGACTTCACGCGAGCACTCAGCTCCGGTGAGACACTGACTTTCACCTTCACCACGGGTAATCCGGCCAACAATAACTTCTTCACCACGGGCTGGGCCGGTCTCAGTCTCTACACGGGAGGTTCGGGTGGCACGGAGCAGTTCTTCCTCGGATCGGTGGGACTGGAGCCTTACTGGGGCATCGATGGCGCGGCCGCCGGGGGCAAGCAGTGGTTCACAAACATCGCATCGGCCGCGCAGTCGGTGACCTTCACTTACGTCTATGACACCGGTGCATGGAATTATGCCATCGGCGCCAACACCATGTCCGGCGTGACCACCAGCAATCTCGCCTTCAACACATTGCGGATCGGTGCGGACTTCAGCGATACGGCAAGCATCAAGGTGGAGGGTGTCGGGGTGGAATTTTCGACAACGGCCGCGGTGCCGGAGCCATCGACTTATCTCGCAGGTATCTGCCTGGCAGCCATTGGTACCATCCAGTGGATGCGTCGTCGTCGGCAAGCTGTCAGCTGACACCTTTCTCACCTCCGGACCCTCTTTCCGCCGTCTGCGCTCGTCCTTCGACGACATCATGGATGAAAGTCCGGGCATAATCCGCCGGTTCTGCAACGTTCTCTATCACTGGTGGGAAGAGGCAACGGAGCCGATTCCTTGGGACAGGCACATCAGTGCGACTCGAGCCGTGATCCGTCGCGTCCTTCTGTGGACGCCCGTATTGGTCGCAATCGTCGTCGCCCTCTCGTGGATCGGTTTCCGCATTTACACGGAAAAACGCGCAGCAGATCTGGCGTCGAAAGCCATGGCGAACATCCGCCACGGCAACTGGCAACTGGCGCGGTTGCAGGTCGCCTCCGCAGCCAATCTCCGCGGTGACGATCCGGAGGTGAGACGGGCAAAGGTCTTCGTGGAAAGCCGTATGGGAAATCCGGCCTCTCCCGAGGAGTGGCAGGCGCTCGCCGAGGAAGTCAGCTTGACGCCCGAGGAGTCGAAAGAGCGGGCGCGCAGTGCGATGGCGCATGGCACACCGGAACAATTTGCGGCCGCCGTGACTGCGCTTGACGCGGTGGGTGAACATTCCAGCGCTGCCATGGCGCGCTCATCGTGGCACTTTTCGCGAGGCGATCTCGAGCAGGCCATCGCCAGCGCGCGACTGGCTGTGAGGGGTGAAGACGATCCTGACGGAATGATGAATCTTGCCGGTTTGCTTGCCATTCGCCATGGCCCGGCGTGGTCTGTCGGCGCCATGTCGCCGACCGATGCGGCTGCCGCATCGGAAGCGATTGCCTTGGTCGAAAAGATGCGGGGCACACGCGCGGAGAAGGAAGCATTGGCCATCGGTCTGCTGACCCTTCCCATTTCCTCGGAGACGGCGCGCGAGTGGGCAACATCCGCTCTGGAGGATATTTCCGCGGGGAACGCCGCATTGTTTCCCGCCGCGTCCGCGGCAGTGAGCCAAGGGTTGGAAAATCCGCAGCGGCTGGCGTGGAAAATCTCGCCCTTCCTTGTTTCGGCCCCGCCCGATCGTCAGGCCGAATTCGCCAACTGGCTGTGCGACCATTCGCTTTGGGAGGAGGCCCTCGTGGTTATGAGCGACAAGGAGGCAAAGCACAACGCTTCAGGGTTCGGTGCGCGGGCGCGGGCCTTGGCCGGCTCGGAAAAATGGGATGAGTTGCTCGCGCTTGCCGAGGCGGATTCGAACGTGCCGCAATCGGTGCGCTTGGCTTGGCTTCACGCCGCTGCCGTCCAATCCGGCCGGAGGGGCGTGGCGTCGCAGTCTCTCACCCGCGCCGTGCGGGCGGCTGCACAGGAATTCAGACTCGAGGAAGTCGCGGGAATGTTGGACGTGTTTGGAAGTTCTCCCGGTCTTGACCTAGAAATTGTTCAGCTTTGTTCCGACCCGGCGGTAGCTGATCGCGCTTTTCGGTTGGCCATGGAGCGCTTCGGACGGAAAGGGGCGTCGGGACTTTTGCAGGAAGCTTTTGCCGCGGCGCAAAAGACGACACCGACTGCCGCGTCCGTTACGAATTACCGCAGGCGCACGGATTTGTTGGCCGGTCGGCCTGTGAGTCTTGCCGAGACGGAGGGTGGGATCGCTGTCGCGCCGGCAGATCCGGTGCCGCGATTCAACCACACCCTCAATCTGCTCCTTGCCGGACGCCCCAAAGAGGCCGAGGCCGTCTTCGATGACATGGATGTTTTTGTGGACGAGTTGCCGCCCGGGGACCAAGCCATCGTCATCTCGGTGCTCAAGGCAAATGATGACGGGGAGCGCGCCAATCGCCTCTCAGCTAAAATCGACCCAACCAAGCTGACTGAGGATGAGAGAAAATTGATCGAGCGCGAGCCGTAAGTTCCGCGCTATCTTCTGCGCCGCGCCAAGGCCCAGGCCAGAGCTGCCGCGCCAAGCAACGCCCACGTGCTTGGCTCGGGGACCGGTTCGAAGCCGATCTGGCCGTTGCCTTGGAGGTTGTAGATCACGTCGTATTGCTGGAAGAGGGCGATGCCGGAGTTGAGGTAGAAGGTTGTGTTGCTGGGGTTGTTGTCCTGGATGCCCACCTGTCCGTTGGTCGTGGTGAATTGGAAGAATTCGACGTTGGTGTTACCGAGGGTCAGCTCATTGAGGCCGAAGTCGGCTCCGGCGACGATGCGGACTTGGCCTTTGTCATTGGTGGTCCAGAGTTCCGGCGGGACACCGCCGAGATTGGCATTGTGGATTGTCGTGCTCGCGCCGGTGTCGGTGGTGATGCCGAGGTTGGCGGTGAAATTGGTCGTCGCGTTGCTGATCGTCATGTTCGCGTTGAAGATCTGCTCGGAGTAAAAGAGCGATCCGCTGTTGGTGAAGGTGGCTCCGGGCGGCGCATTGGTGTTGGTGTTCATCCCGAAGTAGAAGGCGGATGCGCTGTTCGTATCCGCTGCGGTCAGGCCGATCTGCAGGTAGGGATTCTCGCCGTGGGCACGGACGCGGAAGCCGGGGATGATGCCATTGCTGAAACTGAGCTGGGCGATGAGATTGACGATGCCTTTGCTGGCGTAATTGAGGCTCATGCCAAAGTCGCCGTAGAACACGCCGTCGATGGGGGGCTGTCCGCTGGGTCCCACGCCTTCGGGCGTCCAGAGCACTTTGCCGCTGTTGGTGTTGGCGATGTTGGTCATTTGTCCGACGAGCAGGTGGCCGGGCGTGGTGACGAGCGGTGTGCCGCCGTGGTGATCGGCGAAAAGCGAGACGGCGGCCTCGACGATGGGCCCTTTGTATTGGATACCGCTGTCGTAGGTGTTGGTGACAGAATTCGTCGTAGTGGTGAAGCCGGTTCCCCACCATGGGGAATTGGTGTTGGTGGCATACGCGGCATACAAACCGGCGCCGCCGGTATCGAACTCGAAAATTTGCGGCGTGCTTCCGCCTCCGATGGAAAGGTAGATACCGAGTTTTTGTCCGCCCGATTCGATGGTGCGGTAATGCAGGGGGACGTTGATTGTTTCGGTGATGATCGACTCGGCTCCGGCGCAAAGCGGAAGGGCCGGGAGGGCGAGCAGCAGGAGGCGGCGGAGGGATTTCAAGCGCCGCTAATGTAGCGCAGATCGGCGGGTTTTCCAGAGCAGGAAGAAACCGAAGAGGGGGAGGAGGACATCATACCAGAGCATGCCACCGGCGTTGCCGGGGGCGAGATTGTGCACGGTGACGATCTGGTAGACGTGGCCCATGGCGGCGCCGAGCATGAAGCAGGCCACGGCGGTCACGGTGCCAACGCGCAGGGCACGGTTGGGGCGGAAGGACATGAAGCCGAGCACGGCATAGCCGAGGCTGGCCCAACCGACTTCCGCTTGGAACGGACTTTGCGCCCAGCCGATGAACTTGGCGATGGCTTGGCCGAAGAACACGTGGCAGACGAAGTTGTAAAAATAGGTCGCCCCGATCCCGAAAAACATGAACCAGCGGAGCACGGTCTCGGCCGCGGCGCCCGGCGGACGCGGGGTCGGCGTTCTCAGTATTTGCAGGCCGGCGACGAGCAAACCGAGCAGGGTGAAGGTGAGGGGGAAGTTGGAAAGCGCGAGGTAGATGAGATTTTGCATGTCGTGAATTGAGCCGACGGGGAGTCTTTCCTGCCGCGGGCAGGAATGGCAAAAACCACCGCGCGTGGAACGCGCTTAGGCGAGGCGGAGCCACGTGAGGGCCAGCATGGCCACGACGAACCAGAAGGTCGCCGCCGCAGCCAGAATGGCTGTCCACACGATGATCCGCGCCAACGGATGATCTCTTGTTTGGTCTGGGAGGTCGCTCATGAGCGAGGGGGAAGCTTGCGCTAAGGCACGGAAGTAACAGCCGTGAACAGGGGGTCAATGATTTATTTATGGGGTGAACACCTTTGCCGCCCGGTTGTTTCCGTGCGGCAAGCTTGGTAGGCTGGGAGTGTTGCCGGACGAAAAACAGCATCCGTTTGAAGTGGCGGCGGTCCCTTGGGATTTGCCCGCGCGGCAGGCCCGGAGCCTGAGCGAGCGCTTCGGCGCATTGCATTCGCACCTGCGCCGCGCGGTTCCAATGGTCGATCGCATGGCCGTGGCGCTCTATGACGCCGAGATGGATCAACTCAAGACGTTCGTCAACAGCACGATCGGCGGCGAACCTCTGCGCACTTATCAATACAAGCTCTCGGACAGTCCGAGCCTCGTGCGGATCAAGGAAGAACGCGAACCGCGCATCATCGACGACATCGGCAAGACGCTCACCGCCGATACCGAGCATACGCGCTGGGTCAAAGGCATGGGCTACCGCTCGTCCTACACCGTGCCGATTTTCTACCAGGGCGTCTTCGAGGGATTTCTTTTCTTCGACTCGCGTCAGTCGGCGGCCTTCACCCCTGACGTGGTGGCGCGCCTCGGGATCTACGTGAATCTCATCATGTTGATGGTCAGCCACGAGCTGACCACGGTCCGTGCCCTGCTCGGATCCGTGCAGGTGGCGCGCGATTTCACCAGCCTGCGCGACGAGGAGACCGGGGCGCACCTCGAACGCATGTCGCGCTTTTGCCGTCTCATTGCGCGCGGCTTGGCCAAGAGCCACGATTTGAGCGACGAGTTCATCGAGCAACTGTTCCTCTTCGCCCCGCTGCATGACATCGGCAAAGTCGGCATCCCGGATGCCGTGTTGCGCAAACCGGGGAGCTTCACTCCCGAAGAGCGCAAGACGATGGAATCGCACGTGCAGCTCGGCAGCCGCATGGTCGATCGCTTGATCGCGGATTTCGACCTCGGCACGGTGGCGGGTATCGCCATCCTGCGCAACTTGGTCGCATTCCATCACGAGTTCCTCGACGGCAGTGGATATCCGCAGGGCGCGGTGAGCGGGGACATCCCGATCGAAGCGCGTATCGTCACCGCCGCGGATATTTTCGACGCGCTGACCAGCAAGAGGATTTACAAGGAGGCGTGGGATATCGACCGCGCTTTGGCCACGCTTGACCAGATGGCGTCGGAGGGGAAAGTGGATGCGGATTGTGTCGCCGCGTTGCGAGCGAACACAGACGAAGCGCGGGAGATTATCGGGCGGTTTGGGGAGGCGGTGTAGCCGCGGCAGGGACGGCTGGCCAGACGTTCGTTCTTGATTAGTGTGGTCCGCTGGGGCCAGCGGACCCTACCGAAAAACCGACTACACCAGCTGGTGACTCTCCGGCTGGAGCACGACTTCGGCCAGGACGAGATGCGGCGGGGCGTCGATGGCTTGGAGGATGAGGTCGGCGGCGGTCGAGACGGGGATCATTTTGTCGCGCTGCACAGCCATATTGATTTCGTCCCAGAACGGTGAGTCGACGCCGCCGAGGAAAAACAGGCAGAAGCGGATGCCGCTGCGCTGGTATTCCTGGGCGAAGGTCTTGATCAATCCGGTCACGCCGAACTTGCTCGCGATGTAGGCGGCGGCGTTTTTCATCACGGCTTTGCCGAGGATGCCGGGCAGAGTGATGAAGAGTCCGTGTTTTTGCGCGGCCATGACTTTGCACGCGGCCTGCGCGACGAGGAAGGTGCCGCGCAGGTTGGTATTCACGATTTTGCTGAACTCGGCGTCGGTGGTGTCGGCGGCGGGCTTGATCAGTCCGATGCCGGCACAGTGGATGACGCAATCGATCCCGCCCATGGCTTCGTTGGCTTTGGTGACGAGCGCTTCGGCGGCGTGCGGGGCGGTGAGGTCGGAGGGGAGGGTTTCGATCGCGGTGGCTCCGGTGCAGGCGGCGGCGACTTCGGCCAGCTTGCTTTCGGTGCGTCCGTGCAGGGTCAGTTTCGCGCCGCGGGCGGCAAGGCGGATGGCGACTTCGCGGCCGATGCCGCTGGAAGCGCCGGTGATGAGGAATTTGTCCATGCAGGTAAGTTAACGTTTCTTTTGGGGAATTGGAGACAGGAAAAGACAGGCCACGGATTGAAGAAGATAGAAGAGGATAAATTTTGTGCCGGCTGACACCGGCACAAAATAGATTCTGCCGGAGCTTATTGACCTGATCGCGTGTCCGCGCGATCGGGTCTTATCCTAGCCGTTTATCCTCTTTTATCGGTGGCTAAATCTCCTAGGAATCCTGCAGCTTGAGTTTCGAGAGGATGCTGAAGTCTTCGAGCGTGGTCGTGTCGCCTTTGACGTCTTTGCCGCTGGCGATTTCCTTCAGCAGGCGGCGCATGATTTTTCCGCTGCGCGTTTTGGGCAACGCTTCGGCGAAATGGATGTCGTCCGGTTTGGCGATGGCGCCGATGGCGTGGCCGACGTGTTTGCGGAGTTTTTCGCGCAGGTCGGCGGTGGGCTTCTCGCCCTGCTTCAAGGTGACGAAAGCGACGACGCCCTGGCCTTTGATTTCGTCCGGGCGTCCGACCACGGCGGCTTCGGCTACGGCACTGTGCGCAACCAGGGCGCTTTCGATTTCGGCGGTGCCGAGGCGGTGGCCGGCCACGTTGAGGACGTCGTCGATGCGTCCGACGATCCAGAAGTAACCGTCCTTGTCGCGGCGGGCGCCGTCACCAGTGAAGTAAAATCCGGGGATTTCGCTCCAATAGGTTTTCTTATAGCGCGCGCGGTCACCGTAGATGGTGCGGAGCATGGAGGGCCACGGTTTGCGCACGACGAGTTTGCCGC
>CAZJGQ010000071.1:0-8544 GCA_964545425.1 uncultured Chthoniobacter sp.
TGGCGGTGCTGTATTTTCTCTTCGGTCACGCGAGTTTTCTCGTGCGGGTCGACGACGTGTTGGTCACTCCGGTGCTTTTCGCCCCGGAGGGCATTGCGCTGGCCATGGCGCTGCGGTTCGGAGGGGCGGTCTGGCCGGGTGTGTTCGTCGGTCAATTGGCGTTGGCTCTCTCGCGCGGGCTAGCCCCGTTGCCGGCGGCGTCCATATCGGCGGTCAACAGCATCGAAGTATTGCTCGCGGTGTTTCTTTTCCGCGCTTTCAAACTCGATGCGGGCTTGTCGCGCGCCCGCGATCTGGCCGGACTCCTCCTGCTCATCTTCTTCGTCCTGCAACCCTTCAGCGCGACCTTCGGCAATGCCACGCTCTGGGCCGCCGGCATCGTCGACCAAGGGCAACTCTCCGCGTCTTGGGTCAACTGGTGGATCGGCAACTCGTTCGGGCAGATGCTTGTTGCCCCGCTCTTGCTCGCGCTCTTCGCCGGTGGGCGCACCAAAGGGCAGGCGGTCGGTGACTTCCTCCTTCCGGTGCTGGTCGTCCTGCCGTCCTTCTGGGCCGCCGATTACCTGCTGCGCTGGACCGGTGTGTCCTCGCTCGTCGTGCTCTTCGCACCGATCCTCGTCCTGCTCGCCATTTACCGCGGCCTCGCCGCCGTCTGCATGGGCGCCCTGCTCATCGCCCTCGGTGCGCTCTATGCCACCAGTCATGCTTTCGGCCCTTTTGTCAGCGAGGGCCGAGCGGACATTCCCGGCCTGAATCTTTTCATCATCGGCCTTGCGCTGAGCGGTCAATTCCTCGCCGTCTTCCTGCGCCAGACCAGTCTTCAGCAAAAACTGTCCGATCAACTCCGCGACGCTCGCGAGCAATTGCAGCGCACCGCCTACGAACTCACGGAAAACATTCCCGTCGGCACCTACGTGCTGGAGTTCGACGCGGAGGGCAAACCGCACTTCACTTTTCTAAGCGAGCGTTTTCTGGCCATGACCGGGCTGAAGCGCGAGGAGTTGATGGCCAACCATGCGCTGGCCCTGCAGCCGATGAGTTCGTCCGACCGTTCGGAGATCGAGCGTCTCAACCGCGAAGTGTTCGCCTCGAAAAAGCCTTTTTTCTGGGAAGGCCGCATCATGACCCATGGCGAGACGCGCTGGGTGACCATCGAGTCCATCCCACGCAGCCGCCCCGGCGGGGGCACCGTCTGGGAAGGGACGATGATCGACATCACGGACCGCAAGCGCGCCGAGGCGCAGTTGCGTCTCGTGCTCGACAACCTGCCCATTGCCGTGGCCGCCACCACGCTGACCTCGCCGGCCGAAATGACGTTCATCAACGCGCAGTTCACCCGCACCTTCGGCTACACGCTGGAGGATGTCCCCACTGTGGTGCTGTGGGCGGAGAAAGCTTATCCCGATCCCGCTTACCGCCGGGAAGTTTTCCGCGATTGGGATGACGCCGTCTTCCGCGCCATCGAGACACACGGGCTCGTCGAATCGATGGAGTTCGAGGTGACCTGCAAGGACGGCACCAAACGGGACATCATTTTCCACGCCGCCGCCCTGCCCGACCGTCTGCTCGTCACCATGAGCGATGCGACCGATCGCCGCAAAGCGGAGGCGGCTCTGCGCTCCCTGCGCGAGCAACTTGAGCGCACCGCCTACGAACTCACGGAAAACATTCCGGTCGGCACCTACACCATGGTGCAGCCGCCGGACGGCGGGATGGCCTACTTCTCGTTCCTTTCGACGCGCTTCCTCGAGTTGACCGGCTTGGAACGCGAAGCAGCCCGGGCCAATCCGATGAACGCCTTCGCTTGCGTGCATCCCGACGATTACGACGAGTGGGTGCGCAAAAACGCCTACGTCTTCGAGCACAAGCTGCCGTTCAAAGAGGAGTGCCGCGTGGTCGTCGATGGCCAGACACGTTGGATCACGGCCGAATCGACCCCGCGCGACATGCCCGATGGCTCGGTCGTCTGGGAAGGTGTGCTCACCGACATCACCGACCGCAAACTGGCCGAACAAAAGCTGGCCGAGGCAAACCGCGACATGCAGCTGGCCGCTTCGACCGCGCGCCTCGGCTTCTGGGAACTCGACGTGGTCACCGGGCTCGACCGCTGGGACGAGGAAATGGCGCGCATCAACGGCATTGCCCTCGCCGACTTCGACGGTCACTGGCAAAAATTCGTCCACCCCGACGACTATGAAGAGGTCATGCGCGAGACGCAGCGCATGTTGGATTCCGACACCATCTTCGGCATGGACTACCGCATCCGCCGTCCCGACGGGGAAGTCCGCCACGTGCGCGAGCGCGGCATCGTGACCCGCGGCGCCGGGGGCCGTGCCCTGCGTGTCCACGGCGTGCTGCAGGACATCACCGACGAAAAAAACGCGGCCGAGCAGCTGAAGCAGTCCGCGCAGCGCATGCAACTGGCCGCCGCCGCAGCCGGCATCGGCTTCTGGTCGCGCGATACAGCCAAACGCCTCGAGGAGTGGGACGACCAGATGCTGCGTATCTACGGCGTCACGCGCGAGGCATTCGACGGCCGCTGGGAGCCGTTCGTCCATCCCGAGGACTTGCCCCAGGTCCAGAACCAGACGGAGACCGCCATACGCCAGGGAACCCCCGGACGCTACGAATACCGCATCATCCGCCCGGACGGCACGGTGCGGCATGTGCGCGGGATGAGCGTGGCCATCCCTGACGCCCGCGGCGAGGCAGTGCGCGAAATCGGCGTCAACTTCGATATCACCGACGAGAAGGAAGCCGCCACCCGCGAGAAAAAACTCGAGCAAGATCACCGTCATGACTTGGAGACCAAGTTGAAGACCAGCCTCTCGGCTTCCGCCGTGGCCCACGAGATCAACCAGCCGCTGAGCAGTATCCTGCTGCAAAGCAAGATGGCCCTGCAGACCGGGGAGGAACCGGCCGAGGCACTGCGGATCATCGCGCAGGAAGCGCAGCGTGTCGTCGTGACCATCGAAAAGATGAAGACCCTCCTGCGCAACGTGCAGACCGAGCAAAGACCGGCCGACTTGGTCGATGTGGTGCGCAGCGCCCTGCTCTACAACAAAGGCCTGCTCGCCCGCCACGGGGTCAACCTGCAGACCGGCGGCCTCGAGCATCCCTGCCGCATCATCGGCGACGATGCCCAGTTGCAACTGGCCATCACCAACCTCCTGCGCAATGCGGCCGAAGCGATCGACGACGCCGAGGCGGAGAAGCGCGAGATCGCCCTCGAACTGCGCGCCGAAGGCGACACGGTCGAGTTGCTCATCGGCGACAGCGGTCCCGGGTGGTCCGGCGCCGAGGACCACCAACTCCCGCTGACCACGACGAAAAAAGGCGGCACCGGCATCGGCCTGTATGTCGTGCGCACGGCGATGGAAAACCACCGCGGTGAGATTGTCTTCGGTCGCTCACCGCTCGGCGGCGCGGAAGTGCGGTTGAGGTTTCCGCGTGTCACGGAAAAGGCTTAGCCACGGATTGAAGAAGATAAGGGAAGATATTTATGCGCCGGTGACACCGGCGCATAAAAGTTCCTTCAGCGCCCCCGCATATGCGCCCACGCTTGGCATGGAGCATACGACCGCCATTTGCCGGCGATCTATGAGGCAATTAAGCTGTGCCGGTGTCACCGGCACAACTTTTCCGAGCCGTCCATCCTCCTTTATCCTCTTCTATCCGTGGCTAAAAATCTGTTCACTCCGCCGCGGCGACTTTGATCGAGGCTTTCGGGACGGCATTCGCCTGCGCGGCGAGGCGTTTGGTTGCGGTTTGCACGGCGGTCTCGAAGTCTTTGCGCAGCACGTCGGGATTGGCCTCGTATTGCTCGAGGGTCGCGCCCTTGATGCCGGGTTCGAGGGAGGAGGTGAAACCCTTGCCAATCCAGAGCAGCTTGCCGTCGTTGTCGAAGAGATGTCCGGTCAGGCTGACGGTCGGACGCAGCAGCGAAACACTCGTCGGCACCGGGTCGAGCGCGTAGCGGTTGATCTCGATTTTGAACTCGCCTTCGGATGGTGCGGCGACGGACCAGCGTTCACCGTCCTTCAACTGCCGTGCGAGGGCATCCGCTGTCATGGACTCGACGGAGATGTTTTCCAGAGCCATGAGGTTGTTGATACGGCCTACGGCACCGGCATTCATGGTGTCGAAGGGCACGTAGGTGATGAGACCCATGGTGAGCGGGGCGATCCAACGGGAGAGGCGGCTCGCGCGGCTCTTGTAAGTGAGGGTGCGCGGGCTGGTCACGGCGTCATCGACGGCAGCGCGGCGGACCTTGGCGGCGCGGGCAAGATCGGGCACGTCGAACTTCGGGAGCCTGATGGGGGATTTCAGTTTGTCTTTCACCTGATCCTGCATCGCATTGACCTGGCCGGTGGCTTGGTCGCGCACGGCTGCCGCTTGGCGGCCTGCGGTTTCCACGGCGGCGCGGGTCTCGTTTGCGGCGGTATCTGCCGTTTTGCGGACGGCTTGCGGGGTTTGGGCGAAGCTGTGCGAGCTGAAGGTGAGGATGAGAACGGTGATGAGTAGTGCGGAAGGGGTGAGGATTTTCATGCGTGTCGCCGTGGATAGGGTGCGAGGGGTGTGGCGGCAAGCGGGAGCGGTGTGATTTACGGGGGATTTTTTAAGAAAAGGCTTAGCCACGGATTGAAGAAGATAAGGGAAGATATTTATGCGCCGGTGACACCGGCGCATAAAAGTTCCTTCAGCGCCCCCGCATATGCGCCCACGCTTGGCATGGAGCATACGACCACCATTTGTCGGCGATCTTGAGGCAATTAAGTTGTGCCGGTGTCACCGGCACAACTTTTCCGGGCCGTTCATCCGCGATTATCCGCGTTAATTTGCCTAAGGGCCGTCTCGCTTCGCTTGGCTGTGGCTAAAAATTTCGCGGCTACGATTTCAGCTCTTCGCCGGAGGTGGCGTCGGTGATGACGAACTTTTCGCGGTGGAGCGACGGGTCGGGCTTGAAGGAGAGCCTTCCGCCGTAGCGGCGTTCGATGTCGATGAGGAGTTCCTCGTCTTCGGTGCGCAGGCGGTTGAGCAGGTCGGGGTTCACGATGACTTTGATCTCGTGGATGGTGTCGATGTGCTTGCGCATCACGCCGTGGAGGGCGCGCTGCAATTCGACCGACATGGTCATGGTGTTCTTGATCAGACCGCGGCCTTCGCAATACGGGCAGGGATCGAACTGCGACATGCGCATGCTCTCGGCGGCGCGCTGGCGGGTCATTTCCATCAGTCCGAGCTGCGAGATGGGCAGGACGTGCGTGCGGGCTTTGTCGCGTTTGAGCCGGGCGCGCATGCGCTGGTAGACGGCCTGCTGGTCCTTGCGCGATTTCATGTCAATGAAGTCAGCCACGATGAGTCCGCCGATATTGCGCAGGCGCATCTGCCGGGCGATTTCGTCGGCCGCTTCGAGGTTGGTCTGCAGAATGGTCTTTTCGACTTCGCGTCCGCCTTTGTTGCGTCCGGTGTTCACGTCGACCGAAATGAGCGCTTCGGTCTCATCGATCACGATGTAGCCGCCGCAGGGGAGCCAGACTTGGCGGTGGAAGGCCTTCTCGACCTGCTTGTTGACCCCGTATTTTTCGAAGATGTGCTGTTCCTCGTTGTAGAACTGGATGCGCTTCTTGGAGCGCGGCGAGACTTGGGCGACGAGCTCCTGCATGCGTTCGACCGAGTGGAGGTCGTCGCAAATGACAGCGTCGACTTCCTCGGTGAGGAAGTCGCGCACCGTGCGCTCGACCAGGTCGGGCTCTTCGAAGAGTTGGTAGGGCGAGCGCTGCGACTCCATGTTCTTCTCGATGTCGTTCCACTGCTCGAGGAGGAGGTGGAGATCGCGGACAAAAAAGCGGGAGCGCTGGCCGGCGCCGACCGTGCGGATGATGACGCCCATGCCGTCGGGGATTTCCAGTTCGTTGAGGATCTTGCGCAGGCGCTCGCGTTCCTTCGGGTCGTCGATCTTGCGCGAGATGCCGCACTGCGGGCTGTAGGGCATGAGGACGAGGTAGCGTCCGGGCATGCTGATGTTCGTCGTGATGCGCGGGCCTTTGGTGCCGATCGGGCCTTTGCTGACCTGCACCATGATGTCCGAGCCCGGCGGGTAGATGGTCGGGATGTCCTTGGCCGTGATTTTTTTCGGCAGCTTCTTGTTCGTGTTGCGGCGCACTTCCTCGATGCCGCTGTCGAGGGCGGCGGGGATGGCGTCCCAGAAATGGAGGAAGGCGTTTTTCTCGAAGCCGATGTCGACGAACATGGCTTTGAGGCCCTGCTCGATGTTTTTCACGCGGCCCTTGTAGATGGAGCCGACGATGTTGCGGTCCGAGACGCGCTCGACATTGTATTCCTCGAGCTGACCGTCCTCGAGCACGGCCACGCGTTTCTCGAGTTTCTCGGCGTTGACGATGAGACGGGAGCCGCCGCCGGATTTGGACGGCAGACCCAGGAGTTTTTTCACTTTTTCAATCATTGGTGGTGGGTGGGTTGATCAGCGGCGTTGCGGCGAAGGTTTCTTTTCCTTCTTCTTGCCGATGCCTCCGAAAATTCTTTGGAAGAGGTTGGGTTTCTTTTGCACGGTGCCCTCCGCGTCGGCAGCGGGCCGCACGGTGGGCGGCGCGGCGGCGGGCGCTCCCTCGGACGCGGCGATGTCGCTCTCGGGCGCATCGGCCAACGCGGCGGGGATGGCGCGGCCGAAGTCGACGCTGGAAACGAATTGGAAGCTGCCCTTGGCCGGTTCGAGGGAGGCGATTTCGATGTCGTTGCCTTCCTCCATTTTGAAAATGTCGGAAAGGATTTTCGAAGCGATGGGCGCAGCCACGCCGCCGCCGGATTGCGCGCCCTGCACGATGACCGCCACGGCGTAGCGCGGATCCTCGTAGGGGCCGAAGGCGATGAACCACGTGTGGTTGTCCTTGATCCCGCCGCGCCAGAATTGTGCCGTGCCCGTTTTGCCGGCGATCTCGTGGCCCTTGATGCGCGCGGCGGGCGCGGTGCCGCCGCCGCGATTGACCACGTCCCACATGCCGCGGCGGACTTTTTCGATCTGCTCTTCGCTCAGGCCGAGGTCGAGGAGGTTGGCGCGGATTTTCACCGGGTCCTGGCGGACAACGGATCCGTCGGGCGCGACCACTTTGTCGACGAGGCGCGGGAAGTAACTCGTGCCGCCGTTGGCCACCGTGGCGGTGAGCATGGCCATCTGCAGAGGCGTGGCCAGCACGTAGCCTTGGCCGATGGAGACGTTGGCCGTCTGGCCGCTCGACCAGCGTTCGCGCGGACGGTTTTCGCGCATCCAGTCGGGGCCGGGCAGGATGCCGGAGGCTTCGCCGGAGAGCGGGAGTCCGGATTTTTCCCCGAGTCCGAGCATGTGTCCGATGGCCACGATTTCCTCGATGCCGGCGGCGTTGCCGTATTGGTAGAAGAAGGCGTTGCAGGAAACGCGGATGGCCGAGGGCAGGTCGAGCGTGCCGTGGGCGCCGTTCTTCGATGCGATCCAGCAGGCCATCATTTTGTCGCCGTAGCGCACGCCGCCGCTGCAATTGAGGCGGCGTTCGTCGAGCCCGGCGCGCAGTCCGGCCAAGGCGATGGGGATTTTGTAGGTCGAACCGGGCGCGTAGGCGCTGAGGGCGCGGTTGATCAGCGGGTCGGTGGCATCGCCGGTCAGCTCGGCCCAACCGGTGGAGGAGATGGCGGGGATGAAGCTGTTCGGGTCGTAGGACGGCACGCTGGCCATGGCGAGGATGTCGCCGTTGCGCGGGTCGATGACCACCGCGGCGGCGCGGCCCACGGCGCGCAGGGCCTGCTCGGTGATGTATTGGATGCGTGCGTCGATGGTGAGCTGCACGCTGTTGCCCTGCACGGGGGCCTGTTGCCCGATCTCGCCTTCGATCTGGCCCTTGGCGTTGCGCTGCAGGATGCGCGATCCGGCGGTGCCTTTGAGGTCGGAATCGAGGAAGAATTCGATCTGCGCTTTGCCCTCGGTGTCCGGTTGGTAGAAGTTGAAACGCCTGGCTTCTTCCTTGTCGATTTCGTTCGGCATGCCGACATAGCCGAGCAAATGGGAAGCGAGCGCGCCGTAGACATAGCGGCGGACGGGACGCGTCGTGACATTGACGCCGGCCAGGCCGACGTCGTGCTCGGCGAAGCGGGCCATGGTTTCGAAATCGAGGTCCTCGATGTAGGTGTAGGGGACCTCGGTGTTGTTGCGGTAATGCAGGCGGAGTTGGTTGGCGTTGTAGTCGCGGGCCAGACCGAGCTGGGTGAGGCGCGGCATGACCGTCTCGTTGACGATCTTGACGATGTCCGCCTCGGACTTCTCGGTCATCATGCCGCGCACCGTGGTCTGGTAAGTGCGCTGCGGCACCTCGCCGAAACGGAGGCGGTAGTCGCGCACCATCTCGGGGAGGTAGAACTCGACGGCGAGACTGGCGCGGTTGCGGGCGAGGGGGACGCCGTTGCGATCGAGGATTTCGCCGCGCACGGCGGGCAGGCGGACATTGACCTGCGAGTTGTTGCGCACGCGGGCGGTGTATTCCTCGCCGCGCGCCACCT
>CAZJGQ010000072.1:0-8305 GCA_964545425.1 uncultured Chthoniobacter sp.
ATGTGGTGGACCAAATTTTTCTTCTCCCGCAACTCGAGGTGCAGCGGCGTGCTGCGTCCGCCGCCGAGCACGGTGGCTAGGACATCAAGCGGCGCGGTGTCGGGGTGGGTGACCGGCGGGATGTGCCAGACAATGGAGCAGCGAGTTAGTTCCGTCTCGAACTCCTCGTGCGCCTCGCGGCGTCCGAGTTGCGGCGGCTCATGCGGGATGAAGAGCGGGGGTTGGGCTTGGCGCGGAACGGAACCGAACCACTTCTCCGCATCGGCAAAAACTTGCGCGGGGTCCACGTCGCCGGTGACGACAAGGAACATGTTCTCCGGCGTGTAGCGCGCGCGGTAGTAGGCGACGAGGTCGTCGCGGGTCAGGCGGTTGAAGACTTCGAGGTGTCCGATGATCGGATGCCGGTAGGGACTGGCGGAGAAAGCGGTCGAGAGCATCAACTCGGTGCTCATGCGGTTCGGATCGTCGAAGCCCATGGCGAATTCGCGGCGGATCACTTCCTGTTCCTTGGCGAATTCGTCGGCGGGCAAGGTCGAGTGCAGGGTGGCATCGGCCAGCAGTTCCATCGCGGTGGCTGCGCCATCGGCCGGAACGTCGATCCAGTAAACGGTGCGGTCGAAGGACGTGTAGGCATTGACGTAACCGCCGGCTTCCTGCACGGCGCGGGCGATTTCGTTCGGTCCGCGTTTTTCCGTGCCCTTGAAAATCATGTGCTCGAGCAAATGGGAAAGCCCGGCACCGAGCCATTGGCCTTCGTGAATGCTGCCGCTTTGCACCCAGACCTGCACGCTGGCCACCGGCGCGGAATGGTCGGGCTCGACCAGCACGGTGAAACCGTTGGGCAGGACGCGGGTTTGCGTGTGGCCGCGGGAGAGTGCCGCGGCGACGGCGTCGGGTTGGGGCAGGAAATCCGGCATGGCGGGTCGGCGCGGCGGCCGGCCGCGCTAGTTGGCCTCCTGCGCGACTTTGCGTTGGCGCGGGGTGCGGCGGGTTTTTTTCTTTTCGACCGGACGGAACGGCGCCACGAAAGCTTCCTCGAAGCTGAACCCGTTCTCGAAATCCTCGATGCGGTCGTCGTCGGCCCGGCCGAAGACGCCGGCCTCGATGAGGTTGAAAACCATGCGGCCGACATCGCCGGTCGAACGCACGCCCCAGTATTCGAGGACAGTCAGGCCCATCGGACCGAATTGCTGCAGGGAGTATTCGCGGAAGCCCTCGAGGAGTTCGTTGGCCGAGACATGGGTCGACTCGGCGCGCGACTTGCGGCGTTTCTTTTGCGTGAATTCCAGCGCCTCGCGCAGGAAACCGTAGGCCTCGCGGCTGTAGCGCGGATCGCGCGTCACCACTTGGTCGAGAGTTTCGTGGAAAGCCGGTTTTTGCATGGGTCAAGGAGCTTGCGCCGCTTCCGCCACCGCCGCTTCCGTTTCCCTCGTCTCCCGCCAGTGCTTGATCCCAAGCCCCGCAAGGAAAGCCGCCAGGATGAAAGCGACGAGCCGTCGTTCTTGGCGCGTCAGCCTGAACATCAGTCGCACATCATGCCGCACCATCCGCCCCGAGGCAAGTGGCACGTGGCGAATACGCGCGCAGTCTCCGGAAGATGCTTCGGCATGAGGGCGAGATTTTTGGCAAAGGTTCTCGTCAGTTCGCGGTGGGGCGGAGGTGCTGGACTTCCAACTGGAGGCTGACGCGTTGGCGGTATTCGTTGCGGACGAGTTTGAAGGCGACGTCCCAGGGGGCGCGGGGGAAGTCTTCGCGGGCGCCGTTGAAGTAGATGGCGGCGAGGAGTTCTTCGCGGCCGCGGACGCGGAAGCGGACGTGTTTTTCTTTGAGCACGTCGGGTCCGTGCACGGGGGCGACGGCGCGGGCGTAGAAAAGCGGGGCGGGGTTGCCCATGCCGCAGGGTTCGAGCAGCGAGAGTTCTTCGAGGTGGGCGTGTTCGAGGTCGGCCACGTCGATGCGGGCGTCGAGTTTGAGGCGGGGAACGAGGTCTTGCGGTTGCAGGCGGCGTCCGGCGGCGGCGGAGAATTTTTCGCGGAAATCGGCGAAGTTTTGCCGGGCGATGCTCAATCCGGCGGCCATGTGGTGTCCGCCGAACGGTCCGAGCAGTTCGGCGCAGTCGGTGAGGGTCTCGACGAGGGACAACGCGTCGATGCTGCGTCCGCTGCCGTGTCCCTCGCCGGCTTGGTCGAAGCCGATGACGATGGCGGGCCGGTGGTATTTGCGGCAGAGGCGGGAGGCGACGATGCCGACCACGCCGGCGTGCCATCCGTCGCCGCCGACGACGACGGCGCAATCGCGCGCGGGGTCGAAATTCTTTTCCAGTTCGGCAAAGGCGGCTTCGAGCACTTGTTGTTCGAGGTCCTGACGCTCGCGGTTGCAGGCGTCGAGTTCGCGGGCGATGCGGCGGGCTTCGCCGGGATCCTCGGTGAGAAGAAGTTGGAGGGCGGCCTCGGCGGTGTGGAGGCGTCCGGCGGCGTTGAGCCGCGGTCCGAGGCGGAAGCCGACTTCGGCGGTGGTGACCGGCGCCATGACCGAGGAGACGTCCATGAGGGCGCGGAGGCCTTCCCATTTGGTTTGTCCGAGGCGGGAGAGTCCGTGGCGGACTATGACACGGTTCTCGCCGCGCAAGGGGGCGAGGTCGCACACCGTGCCGAGGGCGGCGAGGTCGAGGAAGTCGCGGAGGTCGGGCTCGCGGCGTCCGGTGATTTTCTGGATGCCGTGGCAGAGTTTGAAGACGAGGGCGGCGGTGCAGAGGTCGGTGTTGCCGCCGAGGGCCTTGGGGTTGACCAGCGCGGTGCAGGGGGCGGCGCCGGTTTTGGGTTCGTGGTGGTCGACGATGACGAGGTCGACGCCGCGGGCGGCGAGCCAGGCGGCTTCTTCGTGCGAACCGGTGCCGCAGTCGAGGGCGACGACGAGGGAGGGTTGACGTTCGGCGAAGACGCGGTCGAGTCCGTCGCGGCTGAGTCCGTAGCCTTCGGATTCGCGCAGGGGGAGGAACCAGCCGGTCTCGAGTCCGAGTGCGGCGAGGAAGCGATGCAAGATGGCGAGCGAGGTAACGCCATCGACGTCGTAGTCGCCGTAGAGGACGACGTTTTCGCGGCGCTCGACGGCGAGGGCGAGGCGGCGGGCGGCGTTTTCCAGTCCGGGTGTGGCCAGCGGATCGGGCAACGAGGCGAGGCGCGGGTGGAGGAAGTCTTCGGCTTCGCCCGGGTCGGTGATTTGGCGGGAGGCGAGGAGGGAGGCGAGGAGGACGGAGATGCCGAGTTCGCGGGCGAGGCTTTGCGCGATGGCGGGATCCGCGGGATCCCGCGTTTCCCAGCGGGGCGACAACATGGCAGGGATGGTAGGGCGCGGGGCGCGCGGTGGCAATGCGAAGGGATTTGCGCGGCGGGGTGCGGGGCGGTTACGCTGCGCGGCGATGGGCAAAGCATCTCCGAGCGCGAAAAAGAAAAAGGCCAAGCCGGGCGGCAAAGCTGCGCCGGAGTTTTCGGCGAAGGACCGGTTTTTGGTCACGGGCGGCGCGGGATTCATCGGCAGCGTGCTGGTCGGGGCGCTCAACCGCTGGCACGGGACGGACCGTGTCGTCGTCGTCGATCAGTTGGGCACGGACGACAAATGGCGGAACCTGGCGCCGCTGCAGTTCGAGGAATTTGTCGAGGCGGATGAGTTTTACGACCGGCTGGCGGAGAAGGCGGGGGCTTTCGGGAATTTCACGCATGTGTTCCATTTGGGCGCGTGTTCCTCGACGACGGAGCGGGATGCGGATTATTTGCTGCGCAACAATTTCGGGTGCTCGCGGCAGTTGGCCGAGTGGGCTTTGGCGCGCGGGGCGCGGTTTGTTTATGCCTCGTCCGCGGCGACGTATGGGGATGGATCGGCGGGGATGGATGATTTGTCGGACGACCTGGCGGCGTGGCGTCCGTTGAATGCCTACGGGTATTCCAAGCAGTTGTTCGATCTGCACGCGCAGCGCGAAGGCTACCTGCGGCGCATCGTGGGACTGAAATATTTCAACATTTTCGGCCCGAACGAGGAGCACAAGGGCGACATGCGCAGCGTGGTGAGCAAGGCGTGGCGGCAGATCGAGGAGACGGGGCAGGTGAAGTTGTTCAAGAGCTACCATCCGGATTATCCGGACGGCGGGCAAATGCGGGACTTTGTTTATGTGAAGGACGCGGTGGCCATGACGCTGCATTTGGCGGCGACGAAAAAGGCGGGCGGGCTCTTCAACATCGGGTCGGGCGAGGCGCACACTTGGCTGGAGTTGGTGCATCCGATCTTCGAGGCGATGGGGCGTGAGGCGCGGATCGAGTTCATCGAGATGCCCGAGGCGCTGCGCTCCCAATACCAGTATTTCACGCAGGCGGACGTGACCAAATTGAAGTCGACCGGCTACGAGGGCGGGATCACCCCGCTGCACGAGGCGGTCAAAGAGTATGTCTCGCGTTACTTGCTAGCGCGGAAGCACTTCGGCGACGGCGAAGGGGATTAGGAATTGTCCGAGGTCGTTTGACAGGCGGCGCACACGCCTGTAGGTTTTTGTGTTTATTTCCAATCATGTTCTCCCGCATCCGCCCCTTCTTCTCTCTGTCGGTTCTTCTCGCGCTGGTTGTTCCCGTTTGGGCGCTGACCCAAGTCAATGTGGGCGAGGATCAGGCTAATCAGGGGATGTATAGTGGCGGGTGGAATCCGGGGTCCGGCAACGACAATGGCTTCTTTGGCTGGCAGTTCGCGGCCAAGTCGGACGGCGAGGGGAGTTTCAGCGGGCATTATCTCGGGAAGGTCGGCGAGCGGTCCGAGTTGGCGCCGATCACCACGGACCGTGTGTTTTCGCTTTTTGCCAACGGCAAGAGCTATGAGGAATCGGTCGCTTTCCGCGGCATCGCGGTGCCGTTGGAGCCGGGCGACAATTTCACCTTCGAGATCGTGCATGGGCCGTTCCAGCAGAAGGGCGACCAAGACGAGGCCACGCCGAGCGAAGTGGGCGTGACTTACCGCACGGGGAACGCCGACAGCGCGGTGACTGATATCGAAACGGGCGCGCGTCTGCGCTTTTTCGCCCGCGAGGGATCGCCGAACTATTTCATCACCGACAGCGAGAAGGAATTCGACACCGGCATTCCCATCACGCAGGAGGCTGTGGCGCTGACGCTGACCCTGGTCGATGCCGACACCTACGACCTCGAGGTGATCAATCTGAAGGACAAGTCGGTCAAGCTGATCGAAGGCCGCAAGTTCGGCGGACAGGCGGGCGCGCCGGTCGAGAGTCTGGCCTTCTTCAACCGCAACGCCGAGACGCACGATTTTTCCTTCAACAATTTCCAACTCAGTCGCGATATGCCCTGAGCGAGAAGCTCACCTCACAAACACCGACCGTTCACCCCGAACATGCTTAACCCCCGCACCATCGTGCTGGCGGCGCTTTGCGCCGTCGCTTTTCCCGTTGCCGCGCAATCGGCCAACGACAACGTCTACGTCTCCCGTTTCTGGCACAACCACCAGCCGCTCTACTGGCCGGAGTGGAACAACAACGGCGCGCAGACGCAGCGCGGGCAATACGCCTGGGATTCCATCGTGCTCAAGCCGGGACAAAATTACGGCGGGATCAGTCCGTCCCAGCACCCGGAGAACAATCTGACCGACATCTTCGGCCTCGACGACCGCAAGAGCGCCTACCAGCAAGGGCCGCGCAATTCGTTGGCCGGCATCGACAGCCGCGGAGGCTTCGGCGTGAGCTACTCCGGTTCGTTGATCGACAACGTGCGCCAGCTCGGCGGCGGCGGGCATCTCGGTTATCAGGGCAACTGGAACGCCGGCTACCGCGAGGCGCGCGGATGGAAGACGCCGTCCGGCTCGACCCGCATGGACATGCTGGGCTTCACCTACCACCACTCGCTCGGACCGCTCCTGCCGAAGTCGGTCTTCCGCAAAGAAATTCAGGCCTTCAAGCAGGCTTGGTGGAAAGCGTGGGGCGGCAACAGCGATTTGTCCGACCATTCCAAGGGCTTCTTTCCCACGGAGATGGGCTACTCGCGCCACCTCATCGACGTCCTCGTCGACGAGGGCTTTGAGTGGACGTTGGTGGCCAGCCACCACATCAGCCGGACCAGCCCGAGCTACAACGACAAGGCGAATCCCGAAGGATCGTTCGGCATTTATTCGAGTCCGCCGAACAAGGCGGACCAGATTTCCCCGCGTTTCGACAACGCCAGCCAGTGGTGGTATGGCATGCCGAATCCGGGCAACGCCGCGTGGAACGTCGCGCCGTTCGCCTACCAGTTGCACCGGGTCAAATATGTCAACCCGGAGACCGGCGCGGAAAAGAGGATGTATGCCGTTCCTTCGGATGACGTCCTCTCCTACCGCTACGGCTACGCCAACGAAGGCATCGGCAAAATCGTCGATCACATCGCGCCGCACGCCAGCGTGCCGGTGATCGTTATCCCGGCAACCGACGGCGACAACGCGTGGGGAGGTGGCTCGAGTTCGTGGTTCGAAGCCACGCCCCAGCTTTTCGGAGAATCCGCCAACCGCGGTTACAAGCCGTCCGCCCCGCAGGATTTCGTCAATGCGGCCAAGGCGGGTGTGACCACCGACAGCCACATCGAAGACGGCGCGTGGATTTTTCCCGAGATGTGTTACGGGTCGCCGAACTTCCTCAAATGGATCGAACCGCCGGTGGCCACCGTGGCCAACCGCGGTGTGACCACGCACCCGGGCACGCAGGTCGACATGGAGACGCCCGGCTTCGCCCTCAAGTTCTTCAGCTACGCCCCGCTCATGGCCGGCGCCAACTGGCTCGAGACGGCCGAGCAAGTGCTGCGCGATGAGAATGGCGGCAACGACATGGTCAATGAGTGGAAGATCGCCTCGCCCTACGACTGGGACGGGACTTGGACATCGCCCAACGATGTCGAACTCGCCTGGCACATCTATCTCAAGGGCCTCGATTCCGGTTTCAACTACTACGGCGGCCTCGGCAACGACGACGAAGTGAAGCCGGCGCTCGCGACGAAGAACGCGATCGACAAGCTGCAAGGTTTCATGACCCCCGCCCGCAAGGCGAAGGACAAGGTCGGTCCCACGGTGCTCAAACCGCAGCGGTTTCCCTACAATCCGGGCTGGTACACGTTCGGCTGGTTCAACAACGAACCGCATATCAACAACAGCAACTTCCTCAAAAAGATGCCCTCGTGGTTCTATATCTGGACCCACGCTTATGACATCAACGACATTCCCGAAGGCAACGTGAAGCTCAAGGTCCGCATCGACAACGACGGCGTCAACCCGCTCGCCTCGAATCAGAACGAAACCTACGCCGGCGGCAGCGAAGTCGGTGCATGGGTCACGATCGCCATGAACAAGCGCGTGCTCCCCAAGACGCGCACTGCGTTGAACGCAGCCGCAGCCAACGGCCAGATCGACTACTTTGTCTTCGATCCGGCGTTTTGGGCCAATCCGGTCATTGCCGACTACTACTTCGCCAAGATCGACGACACCTCGCTGCCCAACTTCCGCGACAAGCTCCTCGACTACTACATCGAGGCGACCGACTCGCTGGGCAATGTGCACAAATCGGAAATCCAGCACGTCTGGGTGGCCAACGACGGCCTGACGCCTTCCTCCGGTGTGCAGTTCTCGGCCAACCCGAGCGATTGCGAGCCGATCACCGTGACCTACACCGCGACCAATGGTCCGCTCGAAGGTCTCTCGCCGGTCACCATGCAAATCAGCTTCGACGGAGGTGCCACGTGGGCGCCTTACGCGATGAACAGCACGACGGCCAACATCTGGAGCCATGCCATTTCCGCACCAAACAATGCGCCGAGTGCGACCGTCTATTTCGAGAGTGGAAGCACCATCGACAGCCGCAACGGCCAAAACTGGAGCGTGTCGATCCGCGATTGCGAGGCCCCGACCGGACCTGTTTGGACGGTGCCCTTTACGCCGGTGGCCGGAGAGCAAGTCACCGTTTACTACGACCCAGCCGGCCGCGCGCTGGCCTCGGCCACGGCGGTCAACATTCACTACGGCTACAACGAAAATGCCGCGGCGAACTGGACCACGCCGCCCGGCGTGCCGATGACCAAAGACGGATCAATTTGGACCTTCACCTACACCGTCCCGGCCAACGCCACCATCGTCCGCTACACCTTCAACAACACCACGGGCACTTGGGACAGCAACGGCGGCAATAACTGGAACATCGACGTCAACAGCCAGCCGCCTCCGACCGATCCGCCGGCCGCTCCCACCGGTCTTGCGGCCGATCAAGTGAGCAACACTGCGATTTCGGTCAGCTGGA
>CAZJGQ010000073.1:0-8263 GCA_964545425.1 uncultured Chthoniobacter sp.
CGAGGTTCCAGATCTCGATGCACTCGGCGGTGCCTTTGTTGACCAGCATGCCGCGCGTGTCGCCCTGCGGGGTGAGGTCGATATGGACCTCGGAACAGGGGCCGCACGGACCGGTGTCGCCCATCATCCAGAAATTGTCCTTCTTGTTGCCGTTGACGATGTGGACCTCGGGGTCGAGCCCGGCAGCGCGGAAATGCTCCGCCCAGCATTCCCAAGCCTCGCGGTCGAACTCGCTGGGGTCGCCGGTCTCGGGCGCGTAAACCGTGGCGTAGAGGCGCGCGGCGGGAAATTTCCAACGGTCAACGAGCAACTCCCACGCCCAGGCGATGGCTTCCTTTTTGAAATAATCCCCGAAGCTCCAATTCCCGAGCATTTCGAAGAACGTGTGGTGGTAGGTGTCGAGTCCGACATCCTCGAGGTCGTTGTGTTTGCCTCCGGCGCGGATGCACTTCTGCGTGTCGGCGGCGCGGGTGTCCGCCGCAGCCACAGCGCTGGGCCAGCGGGAGACGTCGGGTTTGGTCTGCCCGAGGAAAATGGGCACGAACTGGTTCATGCCTGCGTTGGTGAAAAGCAGGTTCGGCGAGTCGGGCATGAGGCTCGAGGAGGGCACGAGCGTGTGCTGCTTCTCGCGGAAAAAATCGAGGAAGCTTTGGCGGATTTCGCGGCTGGTCGGAATGGTTTGGCCCATGGCGGAAAAGAGCCTCCGAATCTAACCCGCGGCGGGATTTGGACAAGCGCTCTGAAGGGGGTGGCCCGCGGAAGGTTTTGGGCCTGCCGCGTTCGCTGTGGTAGGATGCCCTGACAACAAAGACCGCATCCATGGCCACTTCCGAACTCAAACCCTACCGCTGGTTCAACACCCTGCTCTGGGGCAACACGGTCACGCTCTCTTGGATGTGGGGCCTGGGACTCTTTTTCTCGGTCCAATTCACCACGCAATTCGGGCTGATCGGGCTGCTCAGCTTCGCCATCCCGAACTGCCTCGGCCTGATCGGATTCGGGCTGGTCACGCACCACCTCGCCCGCCGCCAGGCCGGCGGGTCGGAATCGCTCGGGCGCTTCTTCACCGGATGGTCGCGTCCCTTCCGCCTGATTTTTTTCCTCTACCAGCTGATCGCCATCACTCTGACCATTTTCGCGCTGATCCGCTATGGATGGATGCCGCTCGGGCTGGAACCGCAGATCCTTTACCTGCCGCTCATCCTGCTGGTCATTCTCGCGGCGGGAATTTTGTTCGGCGAGGAATTCAACATCCGCCGCATCAAGTGGAGCCACGGGGTGATTTTCCTCATCATGGCGGGAGCCATCGGCTTTCTTCTCTCGGCGCCCTCAAACATTTCCCCGGCACTTCCTTCAATCGCCGTGGAGAAACTCCCGACGGACGACTGGAACTACTGGGGCTACATGGTGCCGATCGTCATCGGCTTCCTGCTCGGACCGTGGCTGGACTTGCAGCAGTGGCAGCGCGCTATCCAAATGCATCGCGAGAGGGTTTCGGTCGCGGCGGCTTACATCGTGGGCGCGCTGGAATTTTTTCTCCTCCTGCTTTTCCACGGATTTCTCGCCCTGTGGGCGCTGGGTGCGGGCGCGGGCAAGTTCCTCCACACCGGGCTGGGCGGGCATGTCTATGGCCACGACTCGGTCATGCGCCTGCTCTTCGAAAAGGCCGGCGAGCATCCGTGGATTTTCGGGGCTTATTGCGTGTTCCTCTGTGCTTGCGTGCTGACCACTTTGGACAGCGGTTACATCGCCCTGCGCTGGTTCCTGCAAAGCAATGTGCGCACCAGCGTCAACGCCATCTTCGCACTCATTCCCACCTCGCTGGTCACCTCGCCCATCCCGCTTTTCCTGTTCTGCGGCGTGGTTGCGCTGATCGGCGCCGCCGTGGGGCTGGAGTTGGAATACTTCATGATCTTCTACGCGACGTTCTTCGTCGGATACTCCGCTCTCGGTATCGCCCGGTGCTACATCAACACCCCGGCCAACCGCATCCCGCAGATCAAGATGTTCTGCCTTGGTAGCTTGGCGGTGGTCATTTTTGCCTTCGGATACCTGCTGGCCTACCCGGCCTTCATGATCATCGGATCACTGCTGCCGCTGGGCTATGTCATTTGGACGCTGACGAAGCCGACCGCCTCGGAGGATTTTGTCAGCGATGCCGAGCAACTCGGCGCCCCGGCCGACGACATGTCACCGCTGGCCGCGCCGACCATGCCCGCGGCTCCCGCCCCGCTCGCTGCGCCGCGTTCGAATCTGGTGGAGACCGTGGCCGAGACCGCCGCCGCCATCGGCGATGCGGCCAAGTCGTTGGTCGGAGCGGTGCAGCACCCGCTGGGCGGACATTTCGAGGGCAAGTGGTTCGTGCATTCCTTTGTTGCCACCTACGCGGACACCAACTCGGTGGGCAACGTCTACTTCGGTATGTATGCCATGTGGGTCGGCAAGACGCGCGAGCTGTTCTTCAACCGCGTCATGCCGAAGTTCAATTTGAAGGACACGCCGTTCTACATTCTGACGCGCTCCTTTGAGCACAAGTTTGTCCGCGAGACGCGGGAGTTCGAGACGGTCAGCGTGCGCATCCGTATCGGCGGCTACAACCGCAAGTTTGTCACCCTTGAGCACGAGATCTACGACTCGCAAAACCAACTACTCGGCAAGGGACAGCAGAGCCTGCTCTTCGTTTCCTCGGCGGACTACCGAATGATCGACGTTCCGCCGGAGGTTCACACCGCGTTTCTGCCCTACGCGTAAGCCGCTTTGCTGAAAAGGTGGATCGCGATGTCCCCGGCGCGATTTCCTCTCTGAAAAATCGCGCCGGGGACGGCGCGATCCACCCTGCTGAGCACACTCAGCGGAAGGCCGGATCTTTCCACTTCTTCCACTCGCGCTGCGGCTTGTCGTAGAGCGTGAACAGGGCGTTGGCGCTGGCCGGAGGACCGGCTTTGTCCGGTGTGCCGAAGGCGATGGCTCCGCCGCCGTTGCCGACGGGAAGAGGCATGGCGGCCTGCAAGTTGATGTTGAAGAAGCCGATTGAACCGCGGATGCCGCGCTGATCCCAGAAAACGGAGTTTTGCCGCACGAAGTGGGCGTATTCCGATTGCACGCCGATGATCAGTTCGACGGCTCCACCGTCTTTGGTCAGCTTTTTCTCCAGCACCACGCCAACCTGCAAATCGCGGTAAAGCACCGGCGCACCCTCGCGCGTGGCGGTGGCGCGCGAAACAAGGCGGAACTTCCGGCCGGACTCGCTTTCCTCGACGACCAAGTTTTCGTCCTTCGGCACGCGGCCGGCGAAGCTTGTCTTGAGCGCGGACCCTCGGCCCGGTTCGCATTCGATGACCACGCCAGTGAGCAGTGTTTCCAGACCGCTGATGCCTTTGAGCGAAATTTCCGGCTCGACCAGCGAGAAGGTTGATCCGGAGAGCCGCAGGAAATCGAACCCGGGATTGAGGCGGGCGACGACTTGGACGCGACCATCGACCGTCTTGAGATCGCTGACCATGCCGACCGGGATGCCGAGGTAAGTGAGCCGCGTTTGACCGGCGCGCATGCCGCGACCGTTGGGAAAGGTGATGGAAATAGGGGTTCCGCAAGCCTTGGCCAGCGCTTCGCTTTCGAGCAAGGGCGCGGTTGCGCCGTCTTCGAGCAGCGTGCCGCTTACTCCGAAGTCATCGAAGGCCACCGCGCCCTGGAGAAGAGTGTCAAGGCTGGTCAGGTCCACACGAATCCCGCCCGGACCCATCGTGACGGAGGAAGCTGGTATGGTCCAAAAGCGCGAGCTGCTCTTGAGCAGTGAGCGTTTGGTCTCTTCAACTTCGATATCGATGTAGGGCTTGCCCTCCGGGGTGAGCGATTGCTCGCGGACCCGCCCGACCTGCACGCCGCGGTAGACGACGAGGGCTCCGCGGGCCAAGGGCTGGCTTTGTTCTGAGACCAGCCGGACGCGGATGCCGGACTCGTTGTCGGAGAGAAGTGGACTGGTATCGAGTCCGACGAAGTGCACTCGCCGCTTGCCGGTGCCTTTGCGGGCGTGCAGCGAGTTGCCCTCGATGAGCGAAGTCAGGCCGGTCGCGCCTTGCAGGGTGAGTTCGGGTTGCTCGATCCAAAAGTCGGTTGTCTCGACAGCCAGACCGGCGGCGAATTTTTCCAGTCGCACGCTGACGACCGCTTCGTCCAGTTCCTTGTTGAGGTGAACTTTGGTCACCGTGCCGGCGACAATGCCGCGGAAAATGAGCGGCGTCTTGCCCTCCTCGATCCCGGGAGCGTCGGTGAAGCGGATTTCGATCTCCGGTCCGAGCGAATCGAGGTAGTCGAAATACATCCAGCCCGCCGCGGCCAGGGCCACCAGCGGGAAGAGCCAGGCCCAAGAGAATCCGCGTCGCCCGCGGACGACCTGACCGTGGTCTTTCGGCTCCGGTCCGGACGCACTCATGGCTTGGCCTCCCGCCAGATCATGCGGACATCATAGTTGGCCGCAGCGAACAGCGTGCAGATGAGCACCGCAGCGAAGAAGACGGCGCCCTGTTCGGCCGTGACGCTGGCCAGCGTGCCGAGTTGGCCTACGGCAACGAGCACCGAGAGCAGAAAAATGTCGACCATCGACCACGTGCCGATCGTCTCGACCACGCGGAAAAGTTTGGTGCGTCCGCGGCGGTAATCCGGTCGGCCATCCATCCAGAGCAGCCAGGCGAGGGCTGCCAATTTCAGAAACGGAATGCACATGCTGGCGAGAAAGACGATGATCGAGGCCGGCCACAGCCCGACGTGGTAGAGTTCGAGGACGCCACCCCACACGGTGAGCGCGGCGGTCTCGCCGGGGATGGTCATGGTCATGACAGGCAGCAAGTTGGCGAAGGGGTAAAGGATAACGCCGCTGACCACAAGTGCCACCGCCCGCTGGTGTTTGATGCGCGGGTCGGTCTGCGGACGGTAGTGGGCATCACCTTCCTGGCCGGTGTTCTCACGGAGTTGCTCGAGCACGAGGCAGCAGACGGAGAGAAGCACAACAAAGACCGCACCCCTTTGCCATGTCACGTTGCCGAGCAAATCGAGACGCACCACGGCAACAAGGCAGGCAACGAGGAAGACCGGCACGAGATTCCACGGGGCCAGTCGCTCCACGATGCGCCAGACGAGAAAATCACCGGGCCAGATTTGCCCAAGGCATCGCGCGGTCAGCACGTAGGTGGCAAGCAGCAGATAAAGGGCGGGAGCCAGGATGGCGCAAAAAAAGACCAGCGCCGCCAGTGGAGCATAATTCTGCGCCACGAGGCCCTGCACGCCGGTGAAGACGTGGTTCGACTGACGCGCACCGGCCACGTCGAACGTCATAATGGGAAATGCGTTGGCCAGCACGAGCAGCACAAGGCCGGTCAAGGCGAGGGCCAGTCCGCGTTGGCGCGCCGAATCGGCACGCGGTGCGGCCAGCAATTCACCGCAGCGGGAACAGCACAACTTTTCCCCGTGTGAAAGTTGACGGTGGCGATAGGGGGCCTCGCAGGCGTGGCAATTATCCCAGTCACCGGGTTGGGGCAAAAGTTGCAGGGATGCGCTGGCAGCGGGCACGTGGCTAAACGAAGCAGAAATTACGCGGCGGACAAGCCGCGACTCAGGCGACAGTCAGGGTGCGCATAGCCACGGCGGCGGGATCGACCGCTTTGCGGCTGTGCACCCGCAAGAGGGGCTCCCCCTTGCTCACCCGGTCGCCTTCTTTGCGCAAACACTCGACACCCACGGCAAAGTCGATCGCATCACCCGCCTTGGACCGGCCCGCACCGAGTTCGACGCACAGGCGTCCAACCTGCATCGCGTCGAGTTTGACGACAGTGCCGTCTGTGGAGGCAAGGACATCCGTGACGATCGGGGCGCGATGGATCCGGAGCATCTTCTCCAACGCGGTAACATCCCCACCCTGCTCTTGGACCATAGCGACAAACTTCCTCCACGCACTGCCGTCGTGGAACCGTTTGCGCAAATCATCGCGCGAGGCGCCAACCAGTTTTCCGGCCAAATCCAAGGTCAGTTCAATCAAGTCCTGCGGACCGCCGCCATGAAGCACCTCGACGCACTCGGCAACTTCCAAAGCGTTTCCCACCATGCGACCGAGCGGTTGGTCCATCGATTTGAGCAGCGCATAGGTTTCGACGCCCGCGCCGCGCCCGACGGCGACCATGGCATCGGCGAGCTTGCGAGCGTCCTCGCGCTTCGGCATCAAGGCACCGCGTCCGAACTTCACGTCGAGCACGAGCCGGTCGGGTGACTCAGCCAATTTCTTCGACATGATGCTGGCCACGATGAGCGGCAACGACGCCACCGTGCCAGTCACGTCACGCAAGGCGTAAAGTTTTTTATCCGCCGGGCAGAAGTTGTCGGTCTGTCCGGCGATGAAGCACCCGACCCGTTCCAGTTGGGCCAGCATTTCATCCCGATCCAAACTGACGCGATACCCAGGGATACTCTCCAACTTGTCGAGCGTTCCGCCCGTGAAACCCAAACCCCGCCCGGAAACCATGGGCACCCAGACTCCCTCGCACGCGAGGAGCGGGGCGAGGATCAAGGAAACCTTGTCGCCTACCCCGCCCGTCGAATGCTTGTCGACCTTGGGCGGAGCGCCAGCCGGCCATACGAAGACACCGCCGGAGTCGCGCATCTCCATGGTGAGTGCGGTTGTTTCCTCATCGTCCATGCCGCGGAAAAAGACCGCCATGGCCAACGCGGCCATCTGGTAATCCGGGATCTCCCCGCACGAGTAGCCTCGAATGACAAAACGGAGCTCCGCGGCAGAAAGTTTTCCGCCATCGCGTTTTTTTTCGATGAGAGCCGGAACGTGCATCGGCCCGGGGGAAGCGCGCTTACCAGCCGACCGGATGCCAAGCGGTTTTGAACTCGACGGTGTCGAGCATCCACTCGGGCCGGTTGGCGGACCGCCAATCGCCGGCCGCGGCGGCGTGGCGGGCGTAGCGCTTCAAATTGGTGGCTGTGCCCTCGTGGAGAACTTTGTCGAGCTCCGCGCCCTCGCAGCCGTTGACGATGGCGTTGATGTCCATGTGCGTGGCAGCGGTCGGCGCCAGATCGGCGCGGAGACCGGAGAGAATATTGACCACGCCGCCGGGCAGATCGCTCGTGGCGAGAATCTCACCGAAAGTCAGCGCGGGCAGCGGTGACGTCTCCGAGGCGACGACAACGCATGTATTACCCGTGGCGATGGTTGCTGCGACCAAGTGGACGAGAGGCACGAACGAGGGACTGTCCGGACAAAACACAGCGACCACTCCGGTTCCCTCGGGGTAAGTGAAGTTGAAGTGCGGCGAGGAAACCGGGTTCACCGAGCCGAAGACCGCGGTGAATTTGTCGGTCCAGCCCGCGTAGTGGACAAGCAACTCGACCGCATCGGCAACTTCGCGCCGGGCCACGGCTGGGGAACATCCCGTGCTGCGCACGATCTCACGTTCCATTTCCTCGGCGCGCATCTCGAGCATTTCGGCCGCGCGGTAGAGGATCTGTCCTTTGAGATAGGCCGTGGTCCCACTCCATTTGGAGAAGGCTTTGCGAGCCGCCACCACGGCATCGCGAAAATCTTTGCGCGAAGCGCGGCAGATCTGGGCCAGAACGGTTTTGCCGTCCGGCGCGACTGCGGGCACAACCTTGCCGCTTTCCGACCGGATGAACGCCCCGCCGGCGTACATCTTGTAGGTTTTCAGCACCTGCAGGCGGCCGTTTCTTGCGGCCACGGGGGTTTTTGCCATAGCGTGACCAACTTACGGGATGAATTTACAGAAGGACGAGACAATATTTGTGGCCGGCCACCGCGGCATGGTCGGGAGTGCCGTGCACCGCCGGTTGCTCAAAGACGGGTTCACCCGCGTGCTCGGGCAAACGCGCGCCGAATTGAACCTGCTGGATCGCAGTGCGGTGCGGGCTTTTTTCGAGAAGGAACGCCCAGCCGTCGTCGTCGACGCTGCGGCCAAGGTCGGCGGAATCCTCGCCAACAACGAACAGCCGGTCGAATTCCTCCTGCAAAATCTCACCATCCAAAACAACCTGATCGAGGCCGCCGCCGACTTCGGCACCCGCAAGTTCCTCTTCCTCGGCAGCTCCTGCATCTACCCGAAAATGGCGCCCCAGCCGATTTCGGAGGACGCCCTGCTCACCGGACCACTCGAACCGACCAACGACGCTTACGCCATCGCCAAGATCGCCGGGATCAAGCTCTGCCAGTCGTATGCCCGCCAATACGGCAAGAATTTCATCAGTGCCATGCCGA
>CAZJGQ010000074.1:0-8094 GCA_964545425.1 uncultured Chthoniobacter sp.
GCCGAGCCACGGCGTCTTCAAGGTCTCGACGTAAACTTTGCGGCCGTCCGGATAAGTCAGCCATTCCTTGTTGCGGCGGGCCTCGCCGGCATCGAGCATGGCTTTGTCATAGGACTGGAAAGATTCGGCCACATCGGCGGGGAAAAGATCGAAGTCCGTCTTGCCGATGAGTTCGGACAGCGGTTTGCCGGCCAGAGCGGCCCACGCGCTGTTGCCGCCGCGGTAAACGCCGTCCGTGTCTTTGTAAAAGATGATGTCCGGGATGGAGTTCATCGCGGTGGTAACGATCTCCAGTTGCTCCGCCGGGCTGTCGGCGGCCGGTGATAGGTGTGTGGTGAGAGCGAGCGCTGTGGCAACCGCTGCGGCGAGGAGGGTATTTTTCATGACGAGAGCCACGCTGGGTGTGTCGCCTGCTCTTGTCGAGGGGCAAAGCGGACGCCGGGCTATCTTTCGAGGCTGTGCTCTGCGGCGTATCCTGTGATAGGCTTCCGACTCAGATGTCCGACAAAGTTATCATTTTCGACACCACGCTGCGCGACGGGGAGCAATGTCCCGGCGCGTCGATGAATTTGCGTGAGAAAATGGAAGTCGCGCGCCAGCTCGCGCGGCTCAGTGTCGACGTCATCGAGGCCGGCTTCCCCGTGATCAGCGAAGGCGACTTCGAGGCGGTGCAACGCATCGCCACCGAGGTGAAAGGTCCGATCATCGCCGGACTGGCCCGTTGCGTGACCAAGGACATCGAGGCCGCCGCCGCCGCAGTCAAACCGGCCGGCGATCGCGGACGCATCCACGTGTTCCTCGCCACTTCGAAAATCCACCGCGAGCACAAATTGAAAAAAGCGCACGAGGAAATCCTACGCCTCGCCGCCGAGGGGACGAGGCTGGCCAAGTCGCATTGCAAGGATGTCGAGTTCTCGCCCGAGGACGCTTCGCGCACCGAACCCGAATTCCTCGCGCAAGTCGTCGAGACGGTCATCGCGGCGGGCGCGACCACGGTGAATATTCCCGACACAGTCGGCTTCGCCGTGCCCGAGCAATACGGCGCGTTGATCAAGTATCTGAAGGACAACGTCCGCAACATCGACGACGCCATCATCAGCGTGCACTGCCACAATGATCTCGGACTCGCTGTTGCCAATTCGCTCGCCGCCGTGCAGGCCGGGGCGCGTCAAGTCGAGGGCACGATCAACGGCATCGGCGAACGCGCCGGCAATGCCGCGCTGGAGGAAGTGGTCATGGCCCTGAAAACGCGCGCCGACTTTTTCGGCAAGCTGCACTCCGACGTGCACACCAAAGAAATTTTGAAAACCTCGCGCATCGTCAGCCGCATGAGCGGACTGCATGTGCAGCGCAGCAAGGCGATCGTGGGCGAAAACGCCTTCGCCCACAGTTCGGGCATCCACCAGGACGGCATGCTCAAGATGCGCGAGACCTACGAGATCATGGATCCGGTCGAGGTGGGTTGGGGCGGCACCGAGTTGCCCCTGACCAAACACAGCGGGCGCCACGCCATGGCCGCGCGCCTCGAGCACCTCGGGTTCAAACTGAGCGACGCCGAGATCGGCGCCGTCTTTACACGCTTCAAAGATATCGGGGACAAAAAGAAATTCGTCTACGACGACGATCTCTCTGCCATCGTCGATGATTCGATGATGCCGCAGGCCGAGGGTTGGCAGCTGGAAAGCCTCGCGGTGTCCGTCGCTTCGGGCAAAAAACCGCATGCCAAAGTTTCCCTCGTGCGTGAGGGATCGACCAAAGAAGCCGAATCCGACGGCAACGGTGCGGTCGATGCCGCCATGCGCGCCATCGATGCGGTCGCCGGACGCTCCGGCAATCTCGTCGAATACAATGTGCAAGCCGTCACGCAGGGTCACGACGCCCTGGGCGAAGTGACGCTCAAAGTCGATTTCGGCGACGGACGCCTCATCACCGGCAAAGGCGCGAGCACCGACGTGATCGAAGCCAGCGCGCGTGCTTACCTGAACGCAATCAACCGCACTTTCATCCGCCGCGAACTGGGCGAGCAGGCGAAGGGGGTCTGAGGGGAGTTGAGAGTTGCGGGGTCGGGAAAGGTAGCGGCAAACCCCGTCGCTGGGGACGGCGGCGCTACAGAGTGGCGGGGCGCCCTCGACGGGCAGTTTGTTGAGGCGGCTAGCGGCGATGATCCCGGGCTATCGTGGCAATTCTGCCGTTCTTGATTTTTCACTTGCACGCGAGTGCTGGGACCGTAATATTCAGCTGTTGCCATTTTTTCAGGTTCCACGGCCGTGAGCCTTTCTTTCTGGTGACGCTGTAGTCCTGTCAGCGGAACCCACGGCCGTAAACAACCAAACAACCAAACGACCGTGAAAAAGTGCGCCTTCCTCCTCGTGGCACTTGCCGCGTTCACCCTCGCTTCCAACCTCCACGCCCAACCACTTGTCACCATCGACACGGTGACGGTGGGTGATGCGGGCAATGCGGCCGACACCACCGGCTACGGCGCGGTGGCCGATGTCTTTGCCATCGGGAAATACGAAGTGACCATCAGCCAATACACTACCTTCCTCAACAGCGTGGCCTCGCTGAAAGGCGGCAGCTACATCGACAATCTTTGGAACGCCAACATGACGAGCGATCTCAATATCGCCGGCATCAGTCGCAGCGGGTTGGGCACATCCCTCAGTCCTTATTCCTACAGCGTGGTCGGACCTTCCGGCAGCAACCCGGCGGGGGCGAGCAGCCCCGGCAATCGTCCGATCACCTACGTGAGTTGGTTCGATGCGGCGCGTTTTGCCAACTGGATGAACAATGGCGCGACCAATGGCGCAAGCACCGAGACGGGCGCTTACACGCTCAGCGGGGCGACGACAGGCATATTCACGAAAAACGCCGGGGCCACGTGGTGGATTCCGAGTGAGGACGAGTGGTATAAAGCGGCCTATTACAAAAGCGGCGGGACCAACGCCGGCTACTGGGTTTACCCGACCCAGAGCGACACTGCCCCGGGCAACAATATCGGCGGGGCGACCAATCAGGCCAACTACTACAACAGAGACATCGGTGGTGGTGCCGCCGTCACGCAGTCGGTGGGCTTCAACAGTTCGCAGAACTATCTGACCGATGCCGGCGCGTTCAGCAACAGCGCCAGTGCTTATGACACCTTTGACCAAGGAGGTAGCGTGTGGGAGTGGAATGATGCGGTGATCGGTTCCGCCCGGTTTCTCCGCGGGGGCTCTTGGCAAGACTTCGACCTCCCCTACGGCAACGACCTGCAGTCTTCCAACCGCCGCAGCAGCGATCCCTCGGTCGGGAACAACCACGAGGGATTCCGCTTGGCCACCGTCGCCGTCCCTGAGCCGTCGACCTATGGGTTGTTGTTGATGGGAGCAGGAGCGTTGTATCTTTGGAAGCGCCGGAAGGGTTCCCTCTGACCTTTAACCTTTCCAAGGGGGTTCAAGGGCAGGGTTGCTGACGCGCTTTTATTGAAGCGATCAACCGCACGTTCATCCGCCGTGAGTTTGGCGAACAGGCGGCGGGGGTTTGAGATCGGAAAGGTAGGGACGAGCGGCTCGCTCGTCCGTGTGTTTTGGAACGGACACGCGGGCCGCGTGTCCGTTCCCTACCTTGCTGCCGCGCTGCCGCCGCTAGGTTGCTCAGTAACTCTCCAACCGGATTCCTTCGATGCGGGCAAACTGTGCGGTGTTGCGCGTGACCAGCGGAATGTCGAATTGCAGCGCGGTGGCCGCGATCCACAAGTCGTGGGGTCCTGGCCCACGGGTCGGGACAGCTTCGCCAGTCATTGGCTCATCCGGCGTCCGCTTCGATGGCCTCCGCTTGGCGGCGCGTCGGCTTGGGCAGTTGGTCGAAGGCCTTGTCCATATCCCCCGCTGTGCCTTGCTTGGGGACAAGCTTCAGCACCACCTTAGAGAAGGATTCCGAGGGATCCGTTTTCCAGGATTTCAGCCGCTGATAGGCTTCCTCCGAGAGAGTCATCGACTTCATGCATGCATGCTACACGGGTGCACGAACCGGATCAAATTGTCCGCTCAACCTTTGGCCAAAGCCAGGCAATGGAACGCCTCTGCTCCGGGTGCGTTCGGAGCAATGGAGCCGAGCGATTTGATTCCGTCGGCTTCCCATCCAAACTCCCGCGCCCACATGGCCAGATCGTCGAAACTCACATCAGCCGTGATATCCTGACGTCCAGGCATCTCGTAGACTTCTTCGCCGGTCAGTCGTTGTTGTCCGCGATAAGCGCGCAATGTTCCCGCCGGACGTCGGTGGTAAATGTCCTCCGTTGTTCCGCCGTAATCTACGACCAGCATCGCGCCCGATTTCCATGACGCCGCTATGTCGCGCATCCATTCGCGGACCGACTCAAAGACTTCGACTCTTTGGCCATCGGACCAATCACGCGCAAAAGTCGTCGAAGCGGGCAGGGGACGCATAGGAGGGAGAAAAACCTCCTGCAGTTTTCCCTCAATCACTTTGAGATGCAGTTCGGTCCATTCGTTGTTTTCTTTGCGGAACACGCGACAGGGAAAAGCATCGAAGAACTCATTGTGGTAAACCAGCGCGTGGCCCTCGCACGCAGCCAAGGCTTCCTCGATTGTCGAATGCCAAGTGCCGCGCACGTGCTTCTGCTGCTCTGCGCGCAGAGGCTCCGATGTCTCGACCAAATGGAGATCGACCTTCCGCTTCCCTAACCACCCGAAGCTTTTCATCACCTCCGAAGCCAAGGCGCCGGAACCGGGCCCGCATTCGATCGCGTTGAGTCGTTTCCAAGCGCGCCGATCGGCCTCCTCTCGCAACCATCTTCCGATCGCTTCGCCCAGCGCTGGGGTCAGTTGCGGAACTGTGGTGAAATCTCCGCGACTTCCGATTGTCAGCACATTCCGCGTGTAGTAGCCATCCTGCGGGTGGTGCAGCGCGATGCCCATGAACGAATCGAAAGGAATCGTCCCGCCGTTTTCATCGAGGGCGGATTGCAAAGCTTGGCGGACGGTGGACATCGACTCGCAGACTATAGCAGAACCGCCTTGACGGTTTGGCATCCCGCTTGACACGCGGCGGGCCGCAGACCTAATGTTGGTCAACAGGTCAACATTATGAAATCCGTCAGCGTTCACGAAGCCAAGGCCCGTTTTTCCGAACTGGTCGGAAGGGTGCAGAGGCAAGGTGTGTCCGTGGTGGTCAGCCGTTACGGACGCCCTTTGGTTGAGTTGCGCCCTTTGCGCGCGGCCAAGCGTTCAGCCAAGCACCCGCTGCTGTCGCGTCTCGTCATTCGCGGCGATCTGACCAAGCCGACCGAGGCCGAGTGGGGCGATGTCTGAACCGCTGCTGCTGGACACTTGCGGGTTGCTGTGGTTGGCGGCGGGTCATCGCCGTTTGAGCGCGCCGGCGAGGAAGCGCATCGACTCCGCGACGCTGGTCGGGGTTTCCGCCATTACCGCGTGGGAGGTCGGACTCAAAGCGGCGCGCGGCGAGCTGAAACTGCCGATGGAGGCCGAGGAATGGTTCGAGGGTGTGGTCGAGCACCACCGGCTTCAGGTTTTTGAAATTACCCCCCGCATCGCTTTCGAGGCGAACCGCCTGCCATGGCATCATCGCGATCCGGCGGACCGTTTCATCTTGGCCACGGCAAGGCTGCATCACATGGCAGTGGTGACGGCAGACGACAACTTTACGGTCTACGGTGTGGAGACTTTCGTTTGAGTGATTCCAAGCCAGCGCGGCAACTGCCCATTTACGAGATTGAGGACCGCATCGTCGAGGCGGCGAAGGCCCAATCGCGTCTGATCCTCCGCGCCCCGACCGGCTCGGGCAAATCCACGCAGGTCCCGCAAATGCTCCTCGACCGCGTGGTGAAAGGTCCGGGTCAGATTGTCGTGCTGCAACCCCGCCGCATGGCCGCGCGCATGCTCGCGTCCCGGGTGGCGCAGGAACGCGGCGAATCTTTGGGCCAGACGGTTGGATACCAAGTCCGCATGGAGGGAAAATCCTCGGCCCAGACGCGCATCCTTTACGTGACGGAAGGCATTCTCCTGCGGCGCATGATCGGCGATCCGGAATTGCGCGGGGTTGCTGCTATTGTCTTCGACGAATTCCACGAGCGTCACCTTTACGGCGATATCACCTTGGCTCGCGCGCTCGATCTGCAGGAATCCTCGCGGCCCGACCTCAAGTTGATCGTCATGTCGGCCACGCTCGAGGTGGGCGAGTTGGAAAAATATCTCGCACCCTGCGAAGTGCTCGAATCGGCGGGGCGCACTTTTCCCGTCGAGGTCCGTCATCTTGAACGCTCGCCCGGCGACACGCCGCCATGGGAGCTGGCCGCGGAAGCACTTTCGGAACATGCGCCGGAATCCGGTCATGCCTTGGTCTTCATGCCTGGCGCTTATGAAATCCAGCGGACGATCTCGGAAATCCGAGGGACTTCCGCGCTGCGCGATTTTGCCGTCTTTGCCTTGCACGGCGAAATGCCGCCGCGAGAGCAGGACGAGGCGGTCGCGCCGGGCGGCGGACGCAAGATCATCGTTTCGACCAATGTGGCGGAGACATCGCTGACCATCGAGGGAGTGACTCTCGTGGTGGATAGCGGTCTGGCCCGCATCGCGTGCCATGATGCCCGTCGCGGGATCAATACCTTGCTCGTCGAAAAAATCAGCCGCGCCTCGGCCGACCAACGGGCCGGCCGCGCGGGGCGAACCGCACCCGGCCGCTGCGTGCGGTTGTGGATGAGCAAAGACCACGAGCAACGCGCCGCATCCGAATTGCCGGAAGTCAAACGCCTCGATCTGGCTGAGGTGGTCCTTTCGCTCAAGGCCGCGGGAGTCGGTGACCTTGAGAAATTCCGTTGGTTGGAACCGCCGGAACCTCGCGCACTGCAACGCGCGACGGAATTGCTCGAGGATCTGGGCGCGCTGGATCACAACGGCGTCATCACCGCGCTCGGACGTCAGATGCTGGCCTTTCCGGTGCATCCACGTTACGCACGTTTGCTCCTCGAGGCGGAGAAACTCGGATGTGTCAAAGCAGCCTGTTTACTCGCCGCCCTGACCCAAGGACGCGGACTACTGGTCAAGAGCACGTCGCGTGACATGGACAAACGCCGCGACGAAATGCTGCGTGATGGGGCCGAGTCAGACGTCCTCGTGCAGTTGCGCGCTTTCTCCGTGGCGCGCAAGTCGAATTTTGATCCGGCGCGCGGTCGTGCGCTGGGCATCCACATGCAATCGGCCCGGCAGGCCGCACAGCTCGCCGAAAAGTTTACCGATATCGCGTATGGGGAGGGACTCAACCTGACCGACGAACCGCCGCCAGAGCATTCGATGGAAAAGTGCATGCTCGCCGCGTTCCCCGACCATTTGGCCAAGCGCCTCGACCGCGGAACGCTGCGCTGCGATCTGGTCCACGGACGCCGCGGAACGCTGGCCCGCGATAGTGTGGTGACGAGCGAACTTCTCGTGGCCGGCGAAATCACCGAAATCGGCGGACGGGAGGGTGACGTGCAGACTTTGCTCACACTGGCTTCGCCCGTGCGCGAGGAGTGGCTGCAGGAAATGTTTCCGGGGGAATTCTCGGACGCAACCGCGACGATGTTCGATCCGGTAACGCGCGGGGTGACCGCGCGGCGCGTGACCAAATTCCGTGATCTCATCCTGCGATCCGGTCCGGGCGGCGAACCCGACGCGGCGGCCGCGGCCAGAATCTTCGCGGAGAAAATCGCTGCTGGTGATCTGTCCTTGCCGCTTTGGAACGAAACGGTCGAACAATGGATCGCGCGGCTCAATTGCCTTGCGGGATGGATGCCGGAATTGGAACTGCCGCGTATCGGCGCGGAGGAAAAACGCTTTCTCTACGAACAATTGGCGCAAGGAGTGACCAATTACCGCGCGTTGAAAGACAAAGATCCGTGGCCCGTGCTACGCGGATGGCTCTCTGCCCCGCAACTCGGTGCCCTCGACGCTTATGCGCGGGACAAAATCAAATTGCCCGGCGGTCGCAACGCACGCGTAGTTTATGCCGAAAGCCAGGCGCCGGTCCTGTCCGCCCGCGTGCAGGATCTTTACGGCGTCGAAGCGCCGCTCACCGTGGCGGACGGACGCCAGC
>CAZJGQ010000075.1:0-7850 GCA_964545425.1 uncultured Chthoniobacter sp.
CGACCGCTGCGTCCTCACCGACGAAGAAATGATCCGCGGTCCCGAAGCGTGGCGCAAACTGCCCGATCCTTTCCCCGAATGGCTCACCCAAGCACAGGCCGAGCAACGGTCCTGAGCCGCACCCCTGCATTTACCTGCATCGTCGCCGTCCCCGGCGACGGTCGTTCATCGACAACGGCCGGCGGCGGGGACGCCGCCGCTACAACTTCTCCCTTCGACGCTTCCAAAAACACGCTTGCACCTCTTCGCGGCCAAAAAATGCCTAGCTCCGTCCGTATGTCTTATACCAGTTCTCAAAAGATTTTGGGCTTGAGCAAACTCCTCGCCCGGTAGGGCCCGCTGGCTCAGCGGGCCGCTGCTTTTCAGATTGGAGCGAGCGGACGGCTGGGCCAGCCGTCCCTACCGAAGGTGGTGAAAAGTCAAAAAACTTTTCGTGTTTGGCATTATGCCGTCCGCCGTATGCCGTAAGCCTTATGCTTCACTCCGACACCCCGGCCAGCGACGGATTCCAGAGGTTATCCCCGCGCGAGACGAAGGTGGCTTCAACCGGAAGGCTCTCAACGTGGCCGTCGACGAAGAGGTAATTGGCCCGTCCGTTATGACGATTATGCGCGACGGCCCGGCGCGCCGCGGCGGGGCTGGACCATTGATGGCACATGAAATGGTCGGGCGCCATGCCGCCGGTGGCCGACGCCGTTTCGCCCAGCAGGATGGTGCGCGCGGGACGGCGGACCTGGTGCACACAACGCCACGTGGCCGGACGCCCCAGATAGCTGTCCCCTCTCTTCAATTCGAAGAACACGTTGATCGCGTAGCTGTAGGCGCCCGGTGTTTCGTTCGCATTGCTCGGACAGCGGAACTTGCGGTTGACCCACGCGGCATTCGCCTCGGTGGGCCGTGCACCGAGGTAGGGCGCGATCGAGGCGGCCCATCCGGGCTCGCGGTTGGCGGCGGCACTATGACTGCTGCGCGGGAAACGTCCCTGGTGGTCCTGCGCATAGAGCAGGATTGCCATGCCGAGTTCGCGCATGCGACCGGAGCAAGTGACCGACTGCGATCGCTCCTGCGCACCGGCAATGGCCGGGATGGCCAAAGCGGCGAGGAGGGACACCACGGCAATGACCACCAGCAATTCGAACAAGGTGAAACCGCCCCGCTTCATCGTGTTTCGACCACGCGGTAGAACCGGCGCGGCGGCAGCGGGCTCGTCGTGTCGCGAAAATCCAAAGTCACCCCGTTTGTTCCCGCCTGCGCCAGGCCCAGATCCGTCCAAGCGGGACCCGGCACTTCGCCGCACGTCTGCAGGCGGTAGGTCCGGCCCGTGACCGACGGCACGCTCACCACCGGAGCACCGTTCTCCCACCGCACGGCCGCTTGGAAATCGACGACGGGCGCCGGCTCGCCTTCGACGACCCACGTGTAGGTCACCGTGACCGGCGTGAAGTCGGGATCGGCCGCCGCGGCCAGGGCCGACGGCGAGTAGTCGACAAAACCCGTGGTGCCTTGGAACTCCGCGTTGGCGATGAAGATCTCGTAGACCGCGGTGTAAATCCCCGGCGGCGCGCCCGCGGGCAACGTGAAACAACTGTGCCACATCGTCCCGTCCCAAAGCACCTGCGGACGATCGGGACTCATCACTTCGTCCCAGATGTTGTCAAAGTCATCGTAATTGAACGCCCGCAGGAGCACGGACGATCGCGACTTGAGCCGGATGGCGAGGCACTTCCCCCACGGCACATACGCCCAGCCCTGCGCCGGATCGGCCCAGAAGGTGAAACCATATTGGCTGTTGAAAAGATCCCCGCGCCCCGCGTTGGCCGCCGGCGTGTCCCCCGTGCCGGCGGGCGAACCGAGGTCGGCCCGCCACGCCGCTCCGGCGGCGAACCAATTCCCCGGCGACCATTCCTGCAGTCCGGCCAGCACCGGCGGTGAATGCGGATCGAACATCACGGCAAGCGCTCCCCGCGTGGGATCCTCGGGATTGTCGGTGTCCGTGATGTAGACCAGCGGCATGATCATGCCGCCTTGGTCGTCGGGACCGGGCACGGACGTGATCAGGCCGGCCTGCGCGACCGCCATGGTCGCGCAGACCGCCGGAGCAATGAGCAGACAATGTCTCACGACCCGCATTCCCGGCGGCGCCTCCGGGCGGCGAACCACGCGGCACCGGCCAATCCCAAGGCCAGCAAGGCCGTGGTCGACGGTTCCGGCACCACCTCGAACGTGTAGGTGAGCGTGCCCGGGGTGAAGTTCGGATTGGCCGCGGCAGAAGCAGCCGCCGCATCATACTGCGCCCAACCGGTCGTGCCGGTGAACGGCGTGTCCGCCACGAAGATCTCGAACTGGGCCGTGTAGGTGCCCGCCGGTGCCGACGCGGGCAACGTGAAGTAATTGTGCCACATGTTGCCGTTCCACAGGACCTGGGAATCCACCGTCGGGAAGACTTGGTACCAGCGGTTCTGGTTGTTGACATAGTTGTAGGACTCCAGGCTCGGAGAGGAGAGCGAGGTCAACTTGATCGCCATCGACATGTTGTTGGCCGTGAGGCTCGCGATGCTCGGCCGTGTTCCCCCCGAGGTGGTGAACATGAACCCGTATTGGTTGTTGAAGAGGTCGCCGTTCCCCGCGTTTGCGGCCGGCGTGCCCCCCACGCCCTCGGCCGATCCGAGGTCGGGACGCCAACTGGCCCCCGCGGCGAACCAATTGCCCGGGCTCCACTCCTGCAAGGACTGCAGGAGGGGAACGGAGGCCGGCGAGAACATGATCGAGATCGTTCCCGTCGTGGGATTGCTCAAGTCGTCGAATCCGGTGATCGAGACCATCGGCATGATCATGCCGCCTTGGTCGTCGGGACCGGGCACCGCGGTGATCTCGCCACCGCGGGCGAGAGGATGAAATGCGGCCAGCGCCGCGCAGAGAAGAAGATGTTTGCTATTCATGGAAAGGTGTTGGTGGTTTGTTGTTGGGAACCCCGTCCTTCACGGACCGGGGCGGGCTGCGTGGAAAGTCATCCGCCCGTGGCCACTCGGCTCGGCGGATCAACGAACGCGGAATCGTCGCTGCTTGTTGTAGCCGCGGCACTCTGTGCCGCGTTTCACTTCTAAGGCGCGGCACAGAGTGCCGCGGCTACAGGACTCGATCCGCTCTAGGCGACCCCGAATATCGGCACCGGCACCGGCGGCGCCTCAGCGCGGGCCACGGGCCTCGCATCCGCTGCCGCGGGAAAAGCAAACTCCCGGCAATCCCGCGGAGGCAATGCAGCACGCAAAGGGGCCGGAAACGCTTCGAGTTTTTTCGTCGCCACCAAAGTCACCGGCAAGGATTGCTCCTTTTCCTTCGCCGTCTTGATCGAATCGCACATCGTGCACGGATGTTCGCCATCGAAGGTCTTCTTCACGCCCGAAAGCAACGAACCGTCCGCCTGCGTGTAATTCCAGAGCATCCCGGCCCAAGCCACCGTCTGCAACGCGCCCCAATGTCCGCCCGCCACGAAGAACATGGCCACCGCAGCCACGGCATGCCCAAGGAATCGCCGGCTCCCGGTGAAAATCATGGTCGGCATCCTGCCCATCCGCCATCCCTCCGTCAATCGGCGGGTGAGCGCGCTCTTAAAAGTAGAAGCGGCGTCCCCGCCGCTTAACCCCAACCGACAAGCGGCGGGGACGCCGCTTCTACTTTACCGGCCGCAGTATGCCGTCAGTCTCCTCCCTCAAGCCGCCGCCCGCGCCGGCAAAGCCGGCACCTGCCGCGGCGCCACCGTCACCACCTGCAGAGACTGCAAGGACTGACGCCGGCCGAAGGCGCGACGCATGCGCTTGAGCGCTTCGTCTTGGATCTGACGCACGCGTTCGCGGGTGCAGCCCAGTTCGACGCCGATTTCTTCCAGCGTCATGGCACGATGGCCTTCCAAACCGAAGCGCCGCACCACCACTTCGCGTTCCCGGGTTTTCAGCGCGTCGAGCAACTCCGTTGCTTCGATGCCGAGGTCTTTGCCGCTCAAAGCCGCGAGCGGATCCTCCGCACTTTCGTCCACGAGCAGACTGCCCAGCGTCGTCCCGCCGTCCTCCGAGACCACGGCATCCATCGAAGCGGGCCGCGCACCGACATTTTTCAGATGCTGCACCGCCGAAGATTCCAGGCCCAACTCCTCCGCCAGTTCGTCATCGGTCGGTTCGCGTCCGAGCGCATCGGCCATGACATGCGAAACGCGGCGCAGGCGGGCCAGCTTGTTCACTGCCACCGGACTCAGGCGGATGGTATACGTTTGGTCTCCGAGGGCGCGATGGATGGCCTGGCGGATCCACCATGAGGCGTAGCTGCTGAATTTGCTCCCCTTGAACGGACGGAATTTTTCCACGGCCTTGATCAGCCCAAGATTGCCTTCGGAAATCAGGTCCGCCATGGGCAGGCCGAAGTTGCCGAACTCTCCCGCGATGCGCACGACGAGCCGCAGGTTCGCCGCGATCATCCGGTTGCGCGCTTCCCCGCACCCCGCCTGAATGCGAAGCGACAGCTCCACTTCCTCCTCCGCCGTGAGCAGCGGGATCTTGCCGATCTCGTGGAAATAGCTGGGGAGCATGTTCGGGAAGACGTGGTTCGGTGTTTCGGTGTTTCAGTCAGGCGGTGTTTCGGAATTTGGTTAAGACCTGTCTTGTGGACTCGGCTCGGCGTTTCGGGCTCGACCCATACGTGCCACGAAAACCCCGCTGCTCAAAACGGTGAGATGTGAAATTTCCGACACATGACCACACGGGGGAAGGCAGCAAAATCCGTGCCGGAACAACAGAGAGCGGGGAGCACGGAGCGTGGAGCTTGGCGCGGGAAATTTCCGACCGTCGCCACTAATATTGCGTCAGTGGAACGCCACCGGCCTCAAGCCATGAGCCACCGGGCGCACCGCGCCCCAAAAACGCACTCAGGTTTCCAACTCAGGTCTCAGCCCTCAGCTCGCCCTACGGGCGAGCCGGTCCCTCATCGGCGGGGTCATTCCGAGGATTTTCTTCGCGTCGCGGACGATGCGCTTGCGCGAGGGCCAAGCCATCAAGACGAGCAAACCGGCCACCGCGAAGTAGGTCGAAGGCTCGGGAATGGCTGTGATGGTGAAGTAGCTGCCTTCCGTCCCGGTGCTGAAGCCATTGCTGAAAGAAAACAGCGAAGGGTTATTTAGCTGCTCTTCGGTGAGAGATGAGGTGAATTGCAATTTGTTGCCGGGCAGGAAGTTGTTAACCGTGAGCAACGCGCTCGGTGTGTAGCTGCCGAAAGAGAGCGTCCCGATCGCACCCGTGCCGAAGTCGAGCGTGCCTCCCGCAGCGCCGAGCGTCAACGCACCGAAGACTTCGCTCACTCCTGCGCCACGGGTGATCGTGCCCCCGGAGAGCGTGATCTCCGCTGCGTCGGACACGTTGCCGCTGGAGGAAAGGAGCAGAAATGCACCGCTGTTCACCGTCAGATCACCCGCTATGGCGGTGACATCTGCCGTCTTGTTGAGGCGGAGCGTTCCGGCGCTGACCGTGGTCACGCCGCTGAAGGTGTTGGCCGTTGTGCCCGAAAAAGTCATGGTCCCTGTGCCGACCTTCGTCATGCCGCCGTTGCCCAGTGCGCCGGCCAACTCGAGAGGGTTGTTATTCACTGTCACGGTTCTCACCGCACCGCCAAAGTTGGCGTCACCAGCCAAGACAAGAAGCGTAGACAGGCTTCCGGTCCCGAAATTGCCGCCGATGCTCAGGGCGTTGTGGATCGTTCTTGCGGCGCCCAGCGCGCTGACCAAACCGCCGTTGATGGTCAAAGTTCCCGTGCCGACAGGCCCCGAGGTAACCGCACCGGGCGAACCGGTAGAACTGCCTGCGAACACGAGCGTTCCGGAACTGAGGGTCGTCCCGCCGGCGAAAGTGCTGGCACTCGCGAGATCGAGTCGGGCCGCATCAGCACCGCCGACCAAGACCAAACCGCCATTGGAGATCACCGCGTTGTCGAAGTCCGCGTCGGTGGTCGAGCCACCGTTGGCAAAAGTGATGGTCCTGGTTGCTCCGCCGAGGTCGATGTTGCCGGTAACCGTCGCCGTGGCGCCGGAGTTGATGGTGACATTGCCGCCGAGGGTCAAGGTTCCCACGCCCGTCTGCACTGTGCCGGCGGTGAGTTGCAGCGCACCAATCGTCTCGGAGAGACCGGCCAGATCGAAGCTTCCACCCGCCGAAATATTCACCGTAGCATTGTCGTTCAGCCGGTCGCCGGCAACACCGGACAGAACCATGGCACCGGCGATGGTAAAGGAAGATGCATTGGTCAGCGCGCCAGGGGCAGCAAGGTCCAGCGTGCCGGAGAGCAGGCTGATCTGACCGCTCAGGGCGTTGGCTGCCGAGAGGACCAGCGTGCCGGATCCGCTCTTGGTCAATCCGTTGCTCCCGGTCAGCGGCGAGGCCAGCGTTGCCGTGACCCCCGTATCCGTAGTTATGGCGTTCACCGCGGTGCTGCCGCCGGCCAACTCGACCGCTGTTCCTCCGGTGACCGTGTAGCCGGTTGTTTGGAAGGTGATACCGTTGGAAACAGTCACCGTGCCGCTCACGGTTGCCGTGCCGGCTGCATCGCCGAAAATCAGCGTGCCCGTGCCCTGCGTCGCACTGCCTTGGACCCCGGCAGCCGTCGCCCAATTGGTGTCGACCGTGCTCCATGTGCCGGTGCCACCGCCCCCGACCGCTGGCGCCCAGTAGACGGCACCGACGGGGTTGGTGTTTTCCATGGCCCCGGCAAAGCTAAGGTCGCCCTCGAAACCGCCGGTGCCCGAGGTCAATTCGGCATTGTAGCCGTAGAAGCGTAGCGTGAGACTGGTCAGGTTTTGGAATGAGGCACCCGAGAGATCGAGAACGATTCCTGTCGGGTAGCCGCTGGAGATGTCGCCGATCGTGAGAACACCTCCCGAATTCGTCACTCCGGCGGGCAGCGTAGAGTATGTGGAAATAATACTAGAATAACTGTCCACACTTGACCGCCACTGGAAGGTTCGCGGGCCGCTGGAGCTTCGGCCGAGACCGAATGTAACCGAGGACATGTCGATGACGTATCCAGCGTCGGCGGTCAGCGAGAATTCAAAGTATTTGGCCAGATCCACGCTGCCGGTAAGGCCTCCGGCTGGTTGAGTATCCAGTGCCCAGTTGGAGGCGCGGAAGTCGCCGGAGCTCGAGGATGACGTGACACCATTCTTGGTGAAGTTTCCCACAGTCAGATTCGCGATCGGCGTGCCGTTGTAGGCAAAACTATTGGTATTGCCGTTTGTGCTCCAATTGTAAGTTCCCGTGAAAGACTGCGCCACGGCCTCCTGGCCGGTGCAGAGAGCCACGAGCAGCGCGCCGAGGACGAGCGCGTTGGCGTTTTTGAGGATCACAATTTTATTCATGGCAGACTGCGCGATTCCAACGGTGCGAAGTTCGATGAGGCCTGAGAGCAGCTTGCATGCCGAAAACGGCAGCAAGCGCACTTTTGCGGCAGGGCCGTGGCGGCAGCGTCTGGTCGATCGCACTTCATCACGCGCGCAAAGGTGCGCGGGCGAGCGACCACCGCCAACACCTTTAGTGTGAAGATTTCGTAACACGCGGCGCGAGGAGCGCGGCGGGGCGAACGCGTTTGCGGCAGGACGGCTGCCTGTAATTCCCCGCACACACCGAGCATACCTCCTGCGCAAAAAATCCTCTGTCATCCGCGTTAATCCGTGGCTGTCTTTCTCACCACGCAGGCGAGCTGTGACGAACTTGTCACAGGCGGCGGCTTCAAAGCCCGGGGGAAGAAGGGCACATTCCGGCGCCATGTTCGGACCGGAATTCTGGATGATCCTCGGGTTTTTGCTCGCGGCGTATTCC
>CAZJGQ010000076.1:0-7707 GCA_964545425.1 uncultured Chthoniobacter sp.
GGGCGCGTTCTTCGCCGGTGAAGTCGAAGGCGCCGCATTTGACCAAGCATTCCATCGACTTGCGATTGACCGCCCGCGGGTCCATGCGCGCGGCGAAATCCTCCAGCGAACCGAACGGTCCGCGGGCCTCGCGCTCGGCTACGGCGTCGGCCATGGCCGCTTCGCCCACGTTTTTGATCCCGCTGAGACCGAAGCGGATAGCCATTTTGCCCTCGTGCTCCTCGGGTCCAAACTTGAGCAGGCTGCGGTTGAGGTCGGGTGGGAGAATGACCAAGCCTATGCGTTTGGCTTCGTCGACGTAGAAAGAAATTTTGTCCGTGTCGTCCACTTCGTTGCTCAACACCGCGCACATGAACTCGACCGGGTAGTGCGCCTTGAGCCAGCACATGCGGTAGCTGATGAGCGAGTAGGCCGCGCTGTGGCTTTTGTTGAATCCGTAGTCGGCGAATTTTTCCAACAGGTCGAAAATGGCCGTGGCTTTCTTTTCCGGAATGTCGTTGTGCTCCTTGCATCCGGCGATGAAGTTGACCCGCTCCTTGGCCATCTTCTCCTTGTCCTTCTTGCCCATGGCGCGGCGCAGGAGGTCGGCTTGGCCGAGGCTGTAGCCGGCAAGCAAGTTCGCCGCCTGCTGGACCTGCTCCTGGTAGATGAGGATGCCGTAGGTTTCCTTGGCCACCTTCTCGAGCAGCGGGTGATCGTAGTTGATCTTGGTCTGACCCTTCTTGCGCTTGATGTAGTCGGGGATGAGGGCCATCGGACCCGGACGGTAGAGCGCGCAGAGCGCGTTCATGTCGTCGAGGCTGGTGAAGCCGAAATTCCGGCAGTAGCGCGACATGCCGCCTTCAAATTGGAAGATGCCGACCGTTTCGCCGCGGTTGAGGACATCGAAAGCCGCCTGGTCGTCGACCGGGACTTTTTCGATGTCGAAATCCGGCACGTGGCGCCGGATGAGTTCCTCGGCATCGCGGATCACCGTGAGCGTTTTCAGTCCGAGGAAATCCATCTTGAGCATGCCGAGGTCGGTCAGCGGCTCCATGGAATACTGCGTGATCACTTCGTTCTCCTTGCCGCGAGCCAGCGGCAGAATCTCGGAGAGGTCGCGGTCGCCGATGACCACACCCGCGGCGTGGATGCCGGCGTTGCGCGAGAGACCCTCGAGCACGGTCGAGTAACTCCAGAGCTGCTGCGTGCCCGGCTCGGACTCGATGGCCTGTTTGAGTTCGGGATTTTTCTCCCGCGCGGAGTCGAGCGTGATGTTCAGCTCGTTGGGGATCATCTTGGCGATACGATCCCCCTCGCCGTAGCTCATACCGAGCACGCGAGCCACGTCGCGGACCACACTTTTCGCGCCGAGTTGGTTGAAGGTGACAATCTGCGACACGCAACGCTCGCCGTATTTCTGCCGCACGTATTCGATGACCTCGCCGCGGCGGGCTTGGCAGAAGTCGACGTCGATGTCCGGCGGACTGACCCGTTCCGGATTGAGGAAGCGCTCGAAGATGAGTCCGTAGCGCACGGGATCGAGGTCGGTAATTCCCAGCACGTAGGCAACCATGCTGCCAGCGGCGGAACCGCGGCCCGGGCCGACCGGAATGCCGCGCTGCTTGGCGAAATGAATGAAGTCCCAGACGATGAGGAAGTAGCTGGTGAAGCCGAGCTTCTCGAGGACGCCGAGTTCGTAATCGAGGCGCTCGTGCAGCTCGGGCGTGCCCTCGCCGTAGCGGCGGCGGAAACCCTCGAGGCACAACTCGCGGAGGTAACCCTCGCGCGATTTGCCGTCCGGCGGATGGAAAACGGGGAAACGCGATTTGCCGAATTCCATGGTCACCCCGCACCGTTCGGCGATGCGCGCCGTGTTCGACAACGCCTCCGGATGATCGCGGAAGATCTCCGCCATTTCCTCGGGCGATTTCAGATACAGCTCGGGCAGATAGCGCAAGCGGCGCTCGTCGGTCACGTTGGCGCCCGTGCCGATGCAGACCATGACGTCGTGCGCTTCGTGGTGGGTGCGCTCGAGGAAGTGGACGTCATTGGCCGCGACCAAACCGAGCCCGAGGTCGCCGGCCCAGCGGATCAAATGGGGATTCGCTTCGCGCTGGGCGTCCATTCCGTGGTCGTGGATTTCGACGAAGAAATTGTCCTTCCCGAAAATGTCGCGGTATTGCGCGGTCAGCTCGCGCCCGCGTTTGGGATTCCCCTCGAGGATCGCGCTGCTGATCTCGCCTTTGAGGCAGCCGCTCAAACCGATGAGACCTTGGGCGTGACGGGCGAGCAGGTCTTTGTCCACCCGCGGCTTGTAGTAGAAGCCCTCGAGGTGGGCGGCACTGACCAGCTTGATCAGGTTGGCCCAGCCTTCGTTCGTCTCGGCTAGAACGGTCAGGTGGTAGGCGGCGTCCTTGCCCGAGGAGGATTTCTTTTCATGCATCGAGCCCGGCGCGACGTAGAGTTCGCAGCCGAGCAGAGGCTTCACGCCCGCCTTTTGCGCCTCTTTGTAAAATTCGACCGCGCCGTAGAGGACGCCGTGGTCGGTCATGCCCACGGCTTTCATCCCCGAGGCGGACACCTTGCGCATGAGGTCCGCGATGCGCACCGCCCCGTCGAGCATGGAATACTCGGTATGGACATGGAGGTGGGCGAACTCGGGGACGGCCATGACCTAAGATTAGATGACCCGGCAAGCGTGGCAAGCAGGCGGCCCGGACGGCTTTTCCGGATGGCCAAAAATCCCCGCGCCGCTACCCTCCGCACGCATGTCCGCCGAAGAAAACATTCTTGTCGTCCCCCGCCCCGTCTTCGACCAACTCGGAGCCTTCGAGGGCCTCGCTTTCGAGCCGGAGCGCTACATCAAGGCCTTCCTCGACCCGGCCAACAACCTCTTCCTGCCCCGCGGCGCGGCCGAAGAGGACCCGACGCACAAGCAGCTTATTCCCTACCTCATCCTCCACCACGGAAACCGCGTGCTCTGCTACACCCGCGGCAAGGCCGGCGGCGAGGCCCGTCTCCACGCCAAGATGTCCATCGGCATCGGCGGACACATCAATGACGGCGACACACACGCCGAGCATTTCGACGAATCCGCCTATTTCCGCGCCGTGGAGCGCGAATTGCACGAGGAGTTGCACATTCCCGGAACCTACCGCCAGCGCATCGCCGCCCTGCTCAACGACGACAGCAATGACGTCGGCCGCGTCCACCTCGGTGTGGTCCACCTCATCGAGGTTGATTCGACCGACATCCGACCACGCGAGGACGCCATCCGTGATCTGCGCTTCGTCACCGCCGAAGAACTCGCTCCCCAGCGCGACCGCCTCGAGTCGTGGTCGCAAATTTGCTGCGACGGCTTGGACCGACTCCTCGGAACTTAGCCACCCTGCAGGCCGCTGATGATGCTGATCAGCGGCAGGAAGAGAGCGATGACAATCGTTCCGACCACCACGGCGAGGAACACGATCATGATCGGCTCGAGCAGCGAGGTCAGTCCGGACACAGTATTATCGACCTCGTCGTCGTAAACATCCGCGATCTTGAGCAACATCTCGGGAAGCTGACCGGTTTCCTCGCCGACATCGATCATACTGATGACCATTGGTGGGAAGATTCCGCTCTTCTCGAGCGGAGCAACGATCGACTCGCCTTCCTTCACGCGGTCGTGCACGTCTTGGATGGCGTTCGACACGGTCACATTACCTGCGGTGTCGCGCGTAATGTTGAGCGCTTGCAGGATAGGCACACCGCTTGTGACCAGCGTGCCGAGCGTGCGGCTGAATCGCGAAATAGCCCCCTTCTTGATCAAGTCGCCGAAAAGCGGGATGCGCAATTTGACCGCGTCGATCACCTGGCGCCCCTTTTCCGTCTTGGCCGCGATGCTGTAGAGCAGGATGAAAAGAATGACCCCGCCGATGACCAAATACCATTGGTTTTGGAAGAACCGGCTGGTGCCGATGACAAACTCGGTCAGGGCCGGCAGCGGCTTGCCGCCGAGCATGTCGGCGAAGATCTGCTCGAACTTCGGCACGATATAGACGAGCAGGAACGCCATGATCGCGATGGCGATGACCAGCACGATGATCGGATAGAACATGGCCGAGACGACCTTGTTCTTCAGCTTCTGCGCTTTTTCCTGGAAGTCGGCCAAACGGACCAGCACCAGTTCCATCACGCCGCCCAATTCGCCGGCGCGGACCATGTTGACGTAGAGCTTGGTAAAAATCTTCGGATGCTGTCCGAGCGCGTCGGAAAAGGTGCTGCCGCCTTGAACGGCGTCGCCAAGTTTCGCAATGGTTTTGCGCAGCACCGGGTCCGGTTCCTGTTTGCCGAGCACGTTGAGTCCGCGGAGCAGCGGCAGACCGGAGTCGATCAGGGTGGCCAACTGCCGCGTGAAAATCATCAGCGTCTTCGGCTTGATTGTTTTCCGCTCGAGGAAAGGGATGCTGATGTTGATCTCTTTCTTCATCCCCGTGCCCTTCGCCGCGGGAGCTTTGGCCGCTTTGCCACGCGCTTTGGCTGCCTTGGCCGCTTTGCCCGCCTCGAGGACGCTCGTCGGGTAATATCCCGCTTGGCGCAAGGCCGCGATGGCCTCCTGCTCGCTGCCGGCGTCGAGCGTGTCGCTCACTTCCTGCCCGCGGGCATCAAGGGCGGTGTAAGTGTAGCTGGGCATGGGAGGCTGGTCGGGGGCGAATGGTAGAGCTGATGAGAATTAGGCAGCCGGCACGCCCAGTCCAAGAGCAAAAAGAGTGTCAGGCTTTGAGGAAGGGATTGCTCACCTTCTCCTCGCCGACCGTGGTGGCAGGTCCGTGGCCGGGCAGAACCACCGTTTCATCGGGCAGCACAAAAATCTTTTCCTGGATCCCGCGCACCAGCAGCGGCCCGTTGCCTCCCGGCAAATCCCAACGACCGATGCCACCTTTGAAGAGAACATCGCCGCCGATGACCATCGCCTGTTGCGGGAAATAAAAACACAGACTCCCCGGACAATGGCCCGGCACATCGAGCAGATCGGTCTTCAACCCGAGCAGCTCCTGCCCCGCGCCCTCGGCCAACAAACGGTCCGGCGTGACCGGTTCGACCCGCAGCGGAAAACCATGACGCTCGAAAAAATCGCCCTCGGCCACCATCGGCACCGTCTCGGCATGGCAGACCACCGGACAGCCGTGACGCCGCTTGATCGCCGCGGCGTCGGCCGTGTGATCCCAGTGTCCGTGGGTCAGCACGAGCAGATCCACTTTCTCCCCGGCAAACCGCTCATCCGCCCCCTCCGGCGCATCGAAAAGGATGTTCCCGCCGGGCGCCTCGACCAGAAAGCAGTTCGTCTCGAAGGGACCGCCGGTGAAAGTTTTGAACTTCAGCATAACTGTCCGGTCGAAGCTACGTGGCTCATTTTCCTTGCGCAATCCGGCAGTCAGGGCGACCTGTTAAGAACTTTCTCATGAAGCAAATCCGCTTTTTCGCGCTCTTCGCGGCCGCTTCCCTTGCCATTTCCGCCCCGGCCCGCGCGGCGAAAGAGGACCAGCAGGACACGCGCCTGGGTGAAATCGCCCAGACCGTGGCCCGCATGCTGGAGAGCGCCCACTACAGCCGCATGCGCCTCAATCAGGAGGTCGAGCCGGGCGTCACCCAGGCCCGCAAGGCGCTCGACCGCTACTTCGAATTGCTCGACTACAATCGTCTTTTCTTCACGCAAGCCGATATCGACGAGTTCACCTCGAAGCACGGAGAGTGGCTCCACGAAGACATCCTCGGCGGGAACTTGCAGCCGGCCTACAATATCTACGACCGCTTCCTTGAGCGCGTGGAATCACGCGTCGAAAAAATCAACCAGCTCCTCGACCAAGGATTCACCTTCGGCAGCGATCGCACCGCGCAATTGAAACGCGACGACGAGCCGTGGCCGGCCAACGAGGCCGAGGCGGACGAAATTTGGTCCGCCCGCATCGAAGCCGAACTCCTCCAAGCCATCCTCGCCGAGCGCGCAACCGAGGAGAACGCCGCGAAAAAGCGGGCCGAGGCCGAAGCCAACGGCACCAAGGTCGAGATGGACGAAAGCGCCCCGGCCGCACCGAAACGCACCCCGGTCGAGACCATCCGCAAGCGCTACGAGCGTTTGCTCAAGACCTTTCAAGAAGAAGGCCGCGAAGATCAGGCCAACACTTTCCTCTCCGCCCTCGCCCAGAGCTACGACCCGCACTCGGAATACATGAGCCAGCGCGCCCTGGACAATTTCAACATCCAGATGGGCCTTTCACTCGTCGGCATCGGCGCCGTGCTGCGCAGCGAAGACGGTTACGCCAAGATCGTCGAACTTGTCCCCGGCGGCCCGGCCGACCGCGCCGGCGAACTCAAGGTCAACGACCGCATCGTCGCCGTGGCTCAGGGCGAGGACGAATTCGAGGACGTGGTCGACATGAAACTCGACAAGGTCGTCGAGCGAATCCGCGGAAAGAAAGGCACCACCGTCCGCCTCCAAGTCCTTCCTGCCGCCGCGCTCGACCCGTCCAAGCTCGACGTCATTTCCATCGTCCGCGACGAGGTCCAACTCAAAGACCAGCAGGCCAAGGCCCAAGTGATCGACACGATGGATTCCGACGGCACCGACACCCGCATCGGCTGGATCACCCTGCCCAGCTTCTACGCCAACATGAATCAGCGCGGACAGCCGCCCCGCAGCACGACCAAAGACGTGTCCGCCTTGCTCGGTCGCCTCAAAAAAGAAGGCATCGAGGGACTCGTCATCGACCTGCGCAGCGACAGCGGCGGCTCGCTCGAAGAAGCCATCCGCCTCACCGGCCTCTTCATTCCCAAAGGTCCGGTGGTCCAAGCCAAAGACACCAACGGCAACATCACCCCGATGAACGACTCCGATCCGGGGGTCATGTGGGAAGGCCCGCTTATCGTCCTGATGAACCGCCTTAGCGCCTCGGCCAGCGAGATTTTCGCCGCCGCGCTCCAAGACTACGGACGCGCCGTGGTCGTCGGCGACGAGCAAAGCTTCGGCAAAGGCACGGTGCAAACCCTGATCGACGTCCAGCGCGGGCTGCCCCTCTTCGCGCAGGTCCGCGACGCCGGCGCGGTCAAACTCACCATTCAGAAATTCTACCGGGTCAAAGGCGGCTCCACCCAATTGCGCGGTGTGGCCTCCGACATTGTGCTTCCTTCCCTCACCGACCACGAGGACGTGGGCGAAGGCTCGTTGGACAACCCGCTGGCTTATGACGAAGTGCCCACGCGGCGTTTCACCCCCGCCGGGAACATCGCGGCCATTGTCCCGCGCCTGCGCGCCGCCAGCGAGTCGCGCATCGCGGCCGATCCCGAGTTCGACTACATCCGCGAGGACCGCGAACGTTTCCGCGAGCGGCTCGAGGAAAACAAGGTGAGTCTGAACAAAGCCGAGCGCCTCGCCGAGATCGAGGAGGACAAAGCCCGCCGCGAGGCCCGCATTGCCGAGCGCAAAGAACGCGGTGCTCCCGAATTGTTCGCCATGGAAGTCACCCTCGACACCGTCGAGGCGCCCGAGCTGCAGAAAGTCTCCTTGGACAAGCCGCCCAAGACTTCCTACACCGATCCGGAGGATTCCGAGGACCCGTCCGCCCCGGACGAAGAGGAACCCTACGTCGACCCCGTCCGCGACGAAACCCTCCTCATCATGCAGGACTACATCCGCCTGCTCGGCCCGGAACCCGTCACCGCCCGCGCCGCGACGGCCGAGACCGC
>CAZJGQ010000077.1:0-1356 GCA_964545425.1 uncultured Chthoniobacter sp.
TCCTCGGCGCCTCCAGCGCCGGCAAAGTCGGCTTCAAAGGCTCGCGCAAAAGCACGGCCTACGCCGCCCAGCTCGTCGCGCAGGATGCCGCCCGCCAAGCGATGGGACACGGACTCAAAGAAGTCGAAGTCCGGGTCAAAGGCCCCGGCGCCGGACGCGAATCCGCCATCCGCGCCCTCCAAGCCATCGGCCTTGAAATCACCGTGATCAAAGACGTCACCCCGGTGCCCCACAACGGCTGCCGCCCACCCAAAGCCCGCCGCGTGTAATGCGGATAACTGAAAACTGAACACTGTAAACTGAACACTTCCCCATGGCACGTTACACCGGACCCAAAACCAAACTGAGCCGCCGCTTCGGCGTTTTCCTCGTCGGCTCGCCCAAACATTTCGAGCGCCGCAGCTATCCGCCCGGCATGCACGGACAAAAAGGCATGCGCCGCAAGACCTCGGAATACGGCCTGGCCCTGCTCGAGAAGCAGAAGCTCAAAGCGCAATACGGCGTGCTCGAGCGCCAGTTCCGCCGCTACTTCGAGACTGCTCTCTCCCGCCGCGGCATCACCGGCGAGACCTTGCTGCAACTTCTCGAAACGCGTTTGGACAACGTCATCTACCGTCTCGGCTTCGCCCGCACCCGCACCGCCGCCCGCCAGATGGTCGCGCACGGGCACGTCAAAGTGAACGGTCGCAAAAACGACATCGCCTCCGCGAACTTGAAGCCCGGTGACGTCGTCTCGATCAAAGACTCACCCAAGCCCCGCGCCCTGGCCGCGCGCCAAATGGAAGCCACCCAGATCCGCACCGTGCCGGACTGGCTTGTGGTTGACCGCGACAACTTCAGCGGCACCGTCAGCCGCATCCCCACCCGCGAAGAAATCGCCCCGGTGGTCAACGAACAGCTCGTCGTCGAACTCTACTCGCGGTAAGCAGGAAAAGCTTTCCTCCTCGCAAACGCCGTCCTCTTCGCAGGACGGCGTTCTTTTTCTTGGGCATCGACTCTTTGAAGCGGTGGGGCCTACTCCCTGCGGTGGGGCGCTGCTTTCACTACTTGCTGCTCGCCCAGCCTCAAGCAGCGAGTAGCGGAAGAAATCGCATCCCAATAATCGCTTGGTTCGTACCCATTCAGGCCGCTACATTTGGACCAGTCGGCAACTCGAATGTCTCGTCTTGTATATTTCATACTATGGATTGCCTTATGCTGGCCATCTCCATCGGTAGCCGACGAAAACGGTTCGATCAGCGGGACAGTCACGGCGCAGACCGGCGGGACCGGTTTGGAGGGTGTGGAGGTCTCGGTTTATCGTCTTGCCTGCGGCAGTTGGCAGGAGCAGTGGAACCACTCGGCGGTTACGGACCC
>CAZJGQ010000077.1:1456-1948 GCA_964545425.1 uncultured Chthoniobacter sp.
TTCGGGAAGATACACTGTGGGAGGTCTTCAAGCCGGAACCTATCGCGTGGGTTTCACCGATTCCTCAGGACAATACGCTCCGGAATACTACGACGACGCGCGATGGGTAGAGGTCGGCAGAGACGTGGTCTTGCTTGAGGGTGGGACCGCAACGGTCAGTGCGGCATTGGCCGACGGCGCAACAATCAGCGGGGTGGTGACGGCGGAGAACGGGGCGGTTCCCTTGGAGGGCGTGAATGTCGCGGTCTATCGCTTTGCCTACGGCAGCTGGCAGGAGCTGTGGAACCACTCGGCGGTTACGGACCCTTCGGGAAGATACACTGTGGGAGGTCTTCAAGCCGGAACCTATCGCGTGGGTTTCTCGGACCCCTGCGGCGGATACGCTCCGGAGTACGATGGCGACGCCCCTACCGTGGAGTCGGCGCAGAGCGTGGTCTTGGCCGAGGGCGGTTGGGCAACAGTGGATGCGGCCTTGGCTGATGGTGCGACGAT
>CAZJGQ010000077.1:2048-7578 GCA_964545425.1 uncultured Chthoniobacter sp.
CAGCGGGCGGGTGACGGCGCAGACCGGCGGGGCCGGTTTGGAGGGGGTTGCCGTTCGTGTCTATCGCTTTGTCAATGGCTACTGGCAGCAGGTAGGGAGCGATTCGGTGTCAACTGATGTCTCGGGCGATTACGCGGTCCGAGGCTTGCCAGCCGGCAGCTATCGCTTGGAGTTTAGTGACCGCTCTGGCGAATACGCTCCGGAATTCTACAACGATGCGCCTACGGTGGAGTCGGCGCAGAGCGTGATCTTGGCCGAGAGTGGTTCGGCAACAGTGGATGCGGCCTTGGCTGATGGTGCGACGATCAGCGGGCGGGTGACGGCGCAGACCGGCGGGGCCGGTTTGGAGGGGGTTGCCGTTGATGTCTACCGTTTTGCCAACGGCTACTGGCAGCAGGTAGGGGGTAATTCCGCGACATCTGACGCGTCGGGAGATTACGTGGTAGCAGGGCTTCCGGGTGGGACTTACCGCATCGGTTTCAGAGACCGTCACGGCGATCATGCTCCGGAGTTTTACGGCGATACCTTCGTCGTAGAAACAGCCGCGAGCGTGACGGTGGCCGAGGGGGGAAACTTGGCCGACATCGACGTGGCATTAGCCGATGGCGCAACAATCAGCGGGCGGGTGACTGCACACGCAGGGGCAGTCGGTTTAGATGGAATCGACGTAAAGATTTACCGTCGCAACGATTATCAGGATTGGGATTCTTGGGAAAATATCTGGAGCGCCAATACCTACACGCATGGAGAGTCTGGTGACTACACGCTGAGGGGCTTGCCCCCCGGAATCTATCGCGTGAAGTTCAGTGATCAGCGCGGCACCTACGCTGGGGAGTTCTACAACAACGGGGGATCTTTCGAAGCAGGGCAGAATCTCGAACTTTCCGAAGGGGTCAAGCTGGGTGGCATCGACGTATCTCTTGCCGACGGCGCGACGATCAGTGGACGCGTGACGGCCATGAACGGAGGTCAATCTCTCGGGGCGGTCGAGATCGAGGTTTATCGTTATGAGGCGAGCAACACATCGTGGAACTGGATGGAGCCCATAAACGGTATCAGTGTGACCGACAGCACCGGAGGCTACTCGATCAAGGGCTTGCCTGCGGGGATCTACCGGTTGCTTTACCGGGACTCGTCGGGTGCCTATGCGCAGGAGTACTACAACGACGCTCTTTCCATTCATACCGCGCAGAGTGTCGAGCTCGAAGAAGGCGATCAGGCGATCGACCGCAACGTGGCTTTGGCTGATGGGGCAACAATCAGCGGTGCGGTGAGGGCGCAGCAAGGTGGCGCCCCGTTGGAACAGATCCAAGTCGACCTCTATCGTTACGATACACGTTGGGAACATTGGAGCCCCGTTTCAATGTCGCCGGAGGTTTACACAGACCATGCGGGCCGTTACACGGTGCGTGGTTTGCCTTCCGGAAGTTACCGCATCGGTTTCCGCGACGGCTCGGCTGCATTCGCACCCGAATTCTATGGAGATGCCTGGACAGTTGAAACGGCCACGTCGGTATCGCTGCCCAGTGCGGGTACCCAGCTCGACGGCATCGACATCGCGCTGGACGGCGCGGCCACTTTGCAAGGGACGGTTACCGATTCAACTGGAGCGCCCCTTGAGGGCATCCTTGTCAGTGTCTATGAGTATGATCCCTTGACGCGCGTATTAGGCACTTCTTGGGCAGTCCGGAGTGCTTATACAGATGCCTCAGGCAACTACACTCTCCAAGGTCTGTCGCCGAGGCCTCATCGGGTCGGGTTCCGTGATCCGGCCGGAGCTTATGCCCAAGAGTTCTACGCAGACGCACCCATGGTCGGAATGGCGACGGTCCTTTCACTGACTCCCGGGGAAAATCGGACAGACGTAGATGCCACACTCGATGGCGGTGCGAGCATCCGCGGCAAGGTTACCGCGCTTGGGTCCGACGAGGCTTTGGACGATATCGATGTGGTCGTTTATCGGCTGAATACCTCTTCGCAGGACTGGGAGCATTTTTGGACCGGCGCTTGGCTATCCACCGGTGCGAACGGCTATTATATCGTAACCGGCCTGCCCGCTGGAAAATATGCCCTTGAATTCCGCGACGGCAGCCGGGTGCACGCAAGCCGTTTTTACAGCAGCAATCCCTCAGTCGAGCCGGCGTCCAGCATAGAGGTTGGAGCAGGACTCGCCGTCTTGGACATCGACGTTGCTCTCGAACCAGGAGCTGCGATTCGCGGTTTTGTCCATGGCGAGGACGGCATCACTCCTCTTCCGAATGTCCATGTCAAAGCGTATCACTTCATCGATGGGCAGTGGATCGAAGCGTGGCAGTCGGATTACACGGATGCATCGGGCGGATTCCTTCTCAACGGACTGGCTGCCGCCACTTACCGCGTTGGATTCTCCGATCTCTCCGGGAATTATGCCGATGAGTACTACGATAATGTCAGCTCCCTCGATGGCGCCACGGACGTTCCGGTTTCAAGGGGCGGGACTGTGACGCTGCAGGAGGTCCTCTTGGATGCCGCGGTCTCACGGTCCTCACTCGCCGGCCGAATAACCGGTCCAGATGGCACTACGCCTTTGGCGAATATCACTGTGACCCCGCATCGCAGAGACGAAACTCAGCAGACTTGGCAAAGGCTCGCGCCGGTGCGATCCGGTGCTGATGGGAGGTTTGAGACATCCAACTTGCCTCAGGGTTCCTACCTGCTTGAGTTCGTTGACGGATCGGGTGCTCATCTTAGCGAGTTCTATAACAACGCTCCCAACAAGACTGCCGCAGAGAGCATTGACCTTGTGCCGGGAGAAAGCGTGGACAACTTGTACGTCAGTCTCGCCTTGTCTGGTTATGAAGGATGGAAATCCATCCACGGGACGGTGGGTGCTCGGGAAAATGATGATGACGGCGATGGGCTTTCCAACGGGGCGGAATACGCACTCGGCACCAACCCAAGATCCCCAGATGCCAACACCGCCTTGGTTAGCAATGCGTCGGGTGGAAATCTGACTCTGGAGTTCCTCAAACGCAATCAGGGCGGCACCTATGTTCTGGAAGAGATGTCCGATCTGAAGAACGGCACATGGCTTCCATCCCAGACCTCCGTTTCCGAGTCTCCCGATCAATCCGGCGTCGGCATCGGCTACACTCGCATGCGCGCCGTTGTCCCAGCCACCGGCACAAGGTTTCTCCGCATTAGAGCAACCTACTGACGTCAACGAACAGCTCGTCGTCGAACTCTACTCGCGGTAAGCAAGGTTTCAGTATCCCAAAGGTGGATCGCGCCGTCCCGGCGCGATTTGCTTTTGCAGCGCCCGTTGCACCCCGTGATCGTTTCGTCGAAGACGATCCTCGAGGACGGCGTCAAGCCGACGGCCAGGTGCCGGCGATGATGATCGCGCAGAGAATCAACACCGAAAGCGCCGGCAGGGATTTCTTGAACGGGTCGCCGACTTTCACGTGCATGGCCACCGCGCCCGCCATGAGCAAAGCGACAATTACAGCGGCGGGCAACACGAGCGCTGGGTAGATCAAACCGGCCAGCAGGGCGAAGGCGGAAGCCACTTTCAAAAAGCCGACGAGATAGCACGACCAAGCGGGTAACCCGTAGGCCGCGAATTCTTCGAGCATGTTGCCCGCTGCGCCGCCGCGGTAGGCGGTGGACTTGTTGAACCGCAGCAGCCACACGTTAAGCAAGCCGCAGCCGACGATGATTTGGCAGATCTGAACGAGAGTTTCCATGGTGGTTGTCGGAAGTTTTGACCACGGATGGCACGGATGGGCAAGACATGATCGTTGGGTTGGATGATGTAGCCGCGGCACTTTGCCTCGCGACTGACTTGAGTTATGGCTTTTCGCCAAAGCAAAGGTGGATCGCGCCGGCCCGGCGCGATTTTTCAGAGAGGAAATCGCGATGGGGACATCGCGATCCACCTGCCTGAAAGCGCCCCAGTTACTCTCAGCACACACCCGCCAACGGCGCGGGGTCAGGGACTAGGGGCTGTCTCGCCAAGCCTCGGCTGTGCCGCGCGGGCGAGGGGGAACATGGCGAACGGCCTTAGGTAAACGCGACGCCACAAAGAGCGGCATAGGCCCCGCTCAGATTTGTCTGACTCCACGCTCCCTGCTCCACGCTTTCTTCGTTCCAGACTGGTCAGCGGTCGCGGGAAAGGGGAGATTGGTCGGGTGCCCGCCCCGATGGATTTTCTCACCGCTGTTTCCGCGGCCGCGTTTTTGTTCTACGGGCTGGCTTGTTTGGTTTCGCCGAAGCTCGTGGCCGAGTTCGAGCGCTATCGCTTGGCGCGCTTTCGCGCCTTGGTCGGCTCGCTCGAGGTGGCCGGGGCGCTCGGGCTCATCGCGGGGTGGTGGTTCCCGCCACTGCAAACCGCCGCAGCCGCCGGACTCGCCGCGCTCATGCTTTGCGGCCTCTGGGCGCGCTGGCGCATCCGCGATCCCTGGTATGCCATGCTGCCCGCGCTGGTCTTGGGTATGATCAATCTGTTCATCGCCCTGCGCACGGCGGAGGACTGGATAGGTCACTGATCAGAGAAGGGCGGACAATTTGTGCCTTCCAAGACCCTGCAGGCAAGTAAGTTGCATAACATTTACACTTACTCTTTGACTTTCGGGTTTGGGGAGTTAATTTTTTGGCCTCTCCTCTATTCCCATGAAAAAGATATACGCCCTTATTGCTGCCACCATTGTCGCGACCTCAAGCGCACCGGCGGCTATTGTCTTTCAGTCGCAGTCTTTCTCCAACGTGACCAGCGGATCTGCTCTGACCTGGAATCAATTCGATTCCTCTCTCGGCACGCTCACCAGCATCGTCTTCACTCTCGATGGATCAATCACCGGTTCTTTCTCCGTGAGCAACACGGATCTGTTCACCGACATTAACATCTCCAGCCCCAATGCTCGTCTGGCCCTGACTTTTTCCGGCGGCGGTGCGCCCTCCCCCTTGCAAGGGACATCCGCCACCTTCACCACCTCTCCCGGCACCACCGCAGGAAGTCCTTTTGTGCTTCAGGAGGGGCAATCTCAGGCTTTCGATGTGGATCCGACGCCGTTCACTTTGAATCCCTACACTAGTGCAAATCTCATGGCTTCCTCTGCGTATTTCACCGGACTCAGCACTTTCGACACGACGGTTCTCCGTATCACCGGAGTCACTCTGGTTGGTGGTACCTCAACTCAGAATTTTTCTTCCCTGCTCGCTGATGGCACCGTGGGTCTTACCTACACCTACACGCCTTCGTCCGCGATTCCCGAGCCCGGCACATGGGCTGCCGCGGCTTTGCTCGCCGGTGGTGCGGCCTTCGCCCGCTGGCGCAAGCGCAAGAGCGCCTGATCGTCTTTCCGGTTTTTCCAAGCGCCCGTCCCGCTTTGCGTGACGGGCGTTTTCGTTCAGCGGTGCCCGGTCTTCCTCGATGATTTGCTGGAAACTGCTATGGGGTGGGGAGACAATGATGGTGCCGCGATGGAACACTCCGCCAAATGGTTTTTGAAAAAGCACGAGGACGGGGAGGTCTTCGGTCCGGTGGATTTCG
>CAZJGQ010000078.1:0-7449 GCA_964545425.1 uncultured Chthoniobacter sp.
TGCTCAGGTGGCACCACCAGGTTCCGTTGTTGTCCCAAATGTGATGGTTCGCGCCGTAGTCGCGATCGGGCAGTTCAACCAGTTTGTTCTTCATGTGAGAATGTTGACATTGCCCGACTAGCGACCCGAATGCAACCTCTATGACATCTGCCATCCCAAAATGCCCGACCTTACTTCAGTAATCACCCGTGTGGCTGTTCGACGGACAACCGGAACTTTCCAAGACAATCCCTCTGCCGTTTTCGTCCCCGATCAAAGAAGGCAAGGCCCCTGGTGAGCAAAATGTTCCCTACCGTTTGACACGGCACGCTTCCTGCTTAGTTTTCGGACATGATCCAAACCCTCGAGGCGGAGATCGACGAGAAGGGAGCCGTCCGGTTGGCCCGGCCCGCGCGCTTCGACCGCAAACACCGTGTGCTGGTCATGGTCATCCCCGACCAACCCTGCGGCGAAGGCGAAGAGACCCCGGACGACTGGAACCAACCCTACGTCGACCAGCCTTACCGCTACCTCCCGTCCCTCTCCTGAAGCGCCCTGGTGCCGGTGTTTGGCTGGAGCCCGTCTTACGGCTCGGTAGGTCAGTCGGCCAGTGTTTCGGTCCCCCGCGTCCGCGTTCTTTAGCCTGCGAACTCTGCTCCAGAACTTTTATTTCGGGCTGCATCAGATGGTCGCCGGGGCGACCCTCACGATATCTCCGGCCGTGCGGCTTCCGATTCCGGTTTCTGATCTCCGTTATCTGACCTCTGCCTCATGCCCTCTGTCTTCCGGCACCAGCCACTCGTCACAGCGGCCTTGCCGCTTATGACACACAAACCCCTTCCGGCTACCAGCTCCCCACTCCATGCTCCCTGCGGTCATGAAGCGGCTTATTCCCCTACTGTCCCTTCTTCTCTCGGCCTGCGCCTCGGCGCCCGAGCCGGAGGTGCGGACCGCGGACCCGGTCAAGACGATCGACATCCGTAGTTGGCCGCCAGGCTTGGTTGTGGAGTTGAATGGCGAATACGTCGGCACCACGCCGCTCGAGTTGGTGGTCAACACCACCCGCTACGGCGTCTGGACCCGCGAATACAGCCGCGGCTACAGCCCGATCATCCTGCGCGCCAGCACCCCCGACGCCTCGGGATGGGAGCAAAAGATCTGGTATCCGGGTGATCGCATCCCATCACGGGTGCTTTTCCGCATCCCCGGCGCGATGAAACGCCTCGCCGTAAATTGACCGATCACACCCAAGCGATTGCCGCTTTTCGTAAGACAAACAAAAAGATCGGTAGAAATCAGTTTTGGCTTGACTTTACAAGTAATTCTGGCCATCGGAGAACGTAAGACATTCATTTACAGTGTCATACATTGCTTTCCGGCTCGACTCTGACAAGTAATCCTGCTAACTTGTCGGCATGATTGCAGGGAATCAGGACATGCCCACCCGGGAGTTGCCCTCGAATTTGAGTGGTTCCTCTCGTTACCTACGCGATCCGGAGGAGCGCCCCAACACCTTCGTCCGTTTCCTTCTGGCCAGGCCCCAGTTTACCCATCTCCTTGAGCGATGCTTTGTCGATGGCACCCAGATTGGCGGCTCGCTCGCTACCATCCATCATCTTGTTCTGGGCGCATGGCCGGTGCATCCGGTCAGCCTGCGCCGCGGCCTGAGAGCATGGGCCCGGCGCCGCTTCCGTGGTGGTGGCTACGATTGGAAGGTCGAGATCGCCGATGCACCGCCGCGCAAATTCTCCTTTCCCAAATGGAAAGAGCCGGGCGTGGTGCTGTCGGTCACGGCCCCGAGCGGAGCAGTCATGACCGCCTGCTACAACCACTACGGATCCAGCGGCCGGGCCGCGGTTTTCTTCGACGGGGTGAAAGCCGGACCGGACCGCCCTTTGCGTCTCCTTCATGAAGTAGCCGAGGCGGTGGACGAACTCGATGCCATGGCGCGTGCTTTTATCCTGGCCGGAGTGATGCTTCCTGCAGCGCGGGCCCTAGCGTCCGAGGATGCGCGTTTCACCTTCGACCACGACGACGAGCAAGTCAGCTTTCAGCTCCCCGGCCGCGGCACAACCGTTGAAATCCTCCCCCCTGCGGCAGGCTGTTCCTGCATCGTCAAAGTCGATGGCTTGGTTATCGGCTGCGTTGCCACCGGCGAGGAATTAACCGCGCTTCTCGAGCCGCACGCCGAAGCGGCTGCCGGACGTTACTCGTGGGCGTCTGCCGCTCTGGTCTCCTTGTGTGCTCTGCCGGCATTGCTGCTTTCCGGCTGCGCCTACCACACCACGCGATCTTACAGCAACACTACCGGAGCAACACCCGTCATCGCCGCGCCCGCGCCTGTGGTCTACGAGCACTACCGCGTTATTCCCCGCTATCCGGATTACCCTCCCTACCGTCGCGACTCGCTTGCCCTCTACCGTATCGACTGAAATCATAGCAGTTCATGAAAAACATCCTGCCAACTGTCAAAAAATGGGCCGCCCGCGACCCGCGCCTGACCCTCGCCGTCCAAGACGAATCACAAACCAACCACCGCGATTATCCCGACCAGTTCCGCACCGTCTGCATTGAGATGATACTCGAGGCTCCGGGGCGCCGCCGTCGTCCACACATGCACATCTGGCTGCCCTTGATCAGGCGCACGCCGATGTTCGAGTTCGGCGGAGATACTTTTTTGGATGACAACGGCGACCGGCTCTACGCCAGCGCCGACGTCGAAGCCAACTTCCCGTCCTTCGACAACGCGCGCGAACTCACGGCGGCGCTCGACCGCATCCTCGCGGACTTCCTCCGCCGCTACGAAACAAAACCCCGCAAACGCCGCTTATAATACGCACCCGCTTCGCCACCGATCACCGACCCTGCCAACCTCTTTTTGCATCACTCAACTACCAACCGCCAACTTTCAACCATCTTCGTCTTTTCAACTTTTAGTCTTTTGGTCACTTAGTCCTTCCCACTTTTAAACCTTCCCATTCTTTACCACTTACCTGCGACCAGCCACTCTTCCCTCTCACTTGTCCTTCCCGCGCCGCTCTTCCTCGTCGCGGCCGATGTCGCTCAGCGAGGCTTTGAGATCCTGATCCTCCTGCACGCTCATCGGGGCGCCCATCGCGCTTTTGCGCAGCGAGCGCATTTTGCGGCTGATGGCTTTCGAGCTCCGGTCAAACCCTTCCTCGTTCGCGACAAAGCGCATCGCGGCATGATGCCCGATGTTCATCGCCGCAGCCTTGGCGATCGCATCCTGGTCGGCCCCGAGGAAAAAGAACTGCCACCGGTATACATCGCTCTGGTGCGCGATCCGCGAGGAAATGTCGGACAGCGAATAGTTCAATGACGCGTTCTCCTCGCCATCGGTCAGGATGGCCACGATTACCTGGCCCGGCCGCTCGTCCTGCGGCATCGCAGCCAACCGCGCTCCCAACTCGTCGATCGTCTGCCCGATCGCGTCGAGCAACGCGGTCGATCCGCGCGGCTCGAATGTGCTCCGGTCGAGATCGACCACCTCGCGGATCGGCACCGAGGCGCAGGTTACATCATAGTGGTCGTCGAACAGGATCAGCGAGAAGCGCGCCTGTCCCGGCGTGTCCTTCTGTTCGCGCAGGAAGCCGTTGAAGCCGTCGATCGCGGCGTTGAGGTGGCTGCTCATCGACCCCGAACGGTCGAGAATGAAAGCAATTTCGGTCAGGTCTTTGTTCATGGAGATAATGGGTTGGAGGTTTTGTTGCCCTCCCATTCTCGCTTGGGTCCTTCCCTTGGCAACCGGCTCGTGTGTCATAAACCGCTTCTCGCCCGATTTCCGGAGTCTGATCTCCGGCCTCTCTAGCCTCCCCCGGCTTCTTGCCAGTTACCATCGACACGGCACTTTTCCGGTCCCTGACCCCTGTCGCGTGGCCGCTTCAACCGGTCTGCGCACCGGCCCTTGGTCTCTTGGTCTTCAGTCTACGGCCAACCGATTACTGAAGTCCGGTCCCCTGACCTTGGATTTATGGTCTTCAAGCTCCGAGCTCCCCGCTCCACCCCACTATGTATCACATTGTAATACAATTAATTATGACACGCTACGGACTTCACAAACGGCCTGGATCACGTTCCACTCCGCCCAGCATGAAAAACACCACCGCCATCCTCTTGGCCCTCGCCGCTTTGTTCTCCTCTCCCGCCCGCGCCCAGTGGGACGGTGGAGAGTGCGGGCAGCCGGCCCACGTGACCATCAACCGCTATAATTACTACGGATACGGCGCCGACGAATGCCCGCCGGCTTACACCGGTTGGCGCGGCGCCCCGCAGTCTGCGGGCCATGCTTACCATGGCCGCCCCGTCAACCTTGTTGCCAGCGTGCTCTCCGTTCTCGACATCTTTCGCGCGATCTTCCCACCGCGCCGCAGAGAAGTTTTTGTCCAGTGCCCGACTTACCAGAGCCCGGCCCCCGTTATAATTGAGCGATAAAACCATGACCGAAGACACCTACGCCAAAGTCGCGCAGATCGCCGATGAGCTGCTCGGCAAAGAAGGAATGCACAAATACCCCTTCCTCCTCGTCATCGGCCTCCTCTGCATCGCCATCTCCCTGCGCAAACACCGCGCGCCGAATCACTGACCTCTGATGTGTCTGGCCGCCGATCTCCGCTCTCTGACTCCTGCCAACTGACTCCTGCAAACTCCCATCTCCCTGCACCATGCTCCCCCTCCTTATGACACACACCCGCCTCGCCACCGGTCACCGATCCCGCTAATCTCTTTATCAGCACTGAACTTCTAACCCTGCACTCACCGAACTACCGAAACACCGAACCACCGAACTTCCGATCTCCGACCCCTGTCTCCTGCCCACGGCCAACCGCCAACTTTCAAACCTTCCCACTCTTCACCCGTTACCAGCCACCCGCCACGCCTCACTCGCCGCTCCGACTTCCTGCCTCTGCCAACTGAACACTGAAAACTGAACACTCTACGCCGTATGCCTTTCTCCGTTCCCTTCAACACAATCGTCGCACACTTCGAAAACGCCGGGATGAACTTCCATACCGACGAAGAGCACAAGGTCGTCTTTTTCACCATCTGCGGTGATGCGGCCGTCTACACCTGCCGTTTGCGGGTCACGCACGAAGACGACGTCTTGCAGATCGACCTCGCCATACCGGTGCTCGCGCGCCAGCCGAAAGTCCGCGAGCAGGTCGTCGAGCTGGTTGCCCGCGCCAACCGTGGTTTGCCCATCGGCCGCTTCGACATCGACATGTCCGACGGCCAGGTGACCTTCCACATCGGCCACGCCTTCGGATCCTCCGGGCTCCAGGACGAAGATGTGGGACGCCTCTTCTCCACAGGCATGGCCACGGTGGATCGATATTTTCCCGCTCTCATGAGGCTCATCTATGGCGGTCACACTGCCGAGGACGCCGTTTTTCTTTCCGAGCTCTCCGCCCACAGCGAGAAAGTCTCCGACGCCAAATCATCGGCCGCGAAAAAACCCGCCCGCCGTCCGCGCAAGAAAAACGCCGAACCTAAATCCGGCGACCAACCCGGTCTCTTCGACCCTTCCAAAGGCGAGGGGACCAACCGTCCGCCTAAGGGCCGCTGACCTCTTCTCTCTGGCACCCCGACCTCGGACATATGGTCTCCGTGTCCTAGCCTCTGAAAGCTCAAATTCCGGTGGATTTTATGCATATCGTCAGCGGACATGTATACGAAATGCGCTTTTTCTATACATGTTGCCCTAGATCTACAGCCAGGACCTGCTCAACCTCATCTTCCGGCATCCCTACACCAAGATCGAATACGTGCAGAAAGAAATCGGCGTCACGCGCCTCACGGCCACCAGATATCTCGAGCAACTTTGCCGCGAGGGATTCCTGCGCAAACAAAAGTTCGGAAGAACCAACTTTTACATCAACGACGAACTCTTCAGCCTCCTGAGCAAAGTCGGCAGCGAAACCTACCGTTGAAGCGCGTTTGGGACGTCCGTGGTTTGCCCGGTTGTTTGGCGGATCACCGCGATTGCCCGGGGTCGCCGGGCATGAGCACTCCTCCCAGTCTGTTCGGCGCAGCCGACCGGACTTTTATCCGTGTCCATCCGCGTTAATCGGTGGCTAAAGACTCGGCCTGCCTTTTTCCGTCTGCAAAACCGCTTGAACGAGCTGGGTTAGAATCCTGCCGTCCGCATCGAGGACTGGTGACTTTTCAGTATCCGCATCGAAAAACGGATGCAAAGTCTTTCGCTCAGCGTTATGTTCAGATCTGTGGAACGGATCACGATCAACCCCGAGCAATGCGGCGGACGCCCCTGTATCCGCGGCATGCGTATCCGCGTCAAAGACGTCCTCGACATGCTCGCCGGTGGAGCCACCGCCGATGAGATCCTTGCGGACTATCCGGACTTGGAAGCCGAAGATATCCGCGCCTGCCTCGCCTACGCTGCGTCTCGCTAAGCGTCGACCAATTCGGCTTCGAGAGGTTTTTCCTTCGAGAGTTTGCCAACCCCCAAGATTGAGAAACCGATCACTTGGCCGTCTTTGTTAATGCGCTCCATGACGGCATCGTTATCCGTCTCGCGCATCGATCCAGCCTCGTCGGAGAAGGCCACTTCCATGAAGTCGCCTTCCGCGTCGTACCAGACTTTTACTTTCTGGGCCATCCGCGCAGCTTAAGCCGCGTTTGATGCGGTGCCGATGGACTCGAACAGCACGCGCACGGGCTCCTGTGCGGCATCGGGATAGTTCAGCCTCTCGAAGCCGATGACGTGGCCATCCTTGTCCTTCATGAGGACAACCTCATCACCGGTTTCCTCGCAGACATACTCCTTCTGCGGCGCACCGAACCACACCGTCAGCGTGCGCCCGGTCACATCGTGGTAAACATTCAGGTCGGCCATATATGTTCTCCTTCTTTGATGGCGTCCGTCGGGTAGGCGGTGATGAGGAAGCCATCGGAGCCGGTCCGACGACTCACTACACACACCCAGCGCCCCGGGCGCCTTGTCTTGTAGAAAAGATACACCTGACCGTCGCTTTTGCTAAGCCGTATTTCGTCCGGTGCCTCCAACGCGGCGCGCACATCATCGAGGTGCCCATGCATCACAGGATGCTTCAGTGTGGAAATAATCTCCCAGTAGGCCTTGGTCACACGCACCGTGAAGCCGAGGGGTGTTGCTACCTCGAGAACAATTTCCTGCTCATCACCCATGGACGACTTGCATGGTCGTCAACGGTGCTGCGGGCGTCAACGAACTTGGCGGACCACCGCGATTGCCCGGGGTCGCCGGGCATGAGCACTCCTCCTAGTCCGTTTGGCGCAGCCGACCGGACTTTTATCCGTGCTTATCGGCGTAAATCCGTGGCCTGTTTCTTGTCTGCTCCTTCTCGTCACTTGTTTGCCTATGGGCCGTCTCGCCAAGCCTCGGCTCTCGTCACCCGTCACAGGCCGCCACCGCGGCCCACGCCATCGAGATCCATACTTGGTGACCCCCGA
>CAZJGQ010000079.1:0-7426 GCA_964545425.1 uncultured Chthoniobacter sp.
TCCCCCCGACCGCCACCGCCTTCCCGCGCAAGCGCGGCTCGGACGCCACCTCGCATCCAACAAAAAAGGCATCCGCATCCAAATGCACCGCCGCCCGCTGTTCCGTCCGCTTCACAAAGCGGATTTACCACACTCCTCAGATACTGTTCAAATGTTCAGTATTTCGAGAGCGTCATACAATTGACAAATAGACATGGTCATACCATGGTCATTTTATGCAAGTGACGGTCACCCAATTCAAAGCGAAATGCCTCGGACTGATCGAGAAGGTTCAACGCGAGAAGTGCTCCATCGTGGTCAGTCGCCACGGACAGCCAGCCGTCGAGCTCGTTGCGGTCGAGACAGCGCCCGCCCCCGTTTTGTTCGGACGCGCCGCCGGAACGGTGTCCTTGCACGACGAGGCGTTCACCACAGGCGAAACCTGGTCCGCCGATGCTTGAGAAAACCGCCGCGGCTGTTTTCGACACGCATATCTGGCTGCGTGCGTCGGCGGGCGACCCGCAACTCGGGACATTGCAAAACTTCCGTGGCACCGCGATTGTTCCAGCGATTTCCGTCTGGGAAGTGGCCATGCTGGCGTCCAAAGGCCGCGTCGAGTTGAAGCCCGATGTCGATCGTTGGATTCGCGAAAATCTCCAGCCCCCGGTCCGTCTCGAACCCCTCCATCCCGAGATCAGCATCGAAAGCTGTCGTTTGGAAGATTTCCACGGCGACCCCGCCGATCGCCTCATTGTCGCGACAGCCCTCGTCCTCGGCGTGCCATTGATCACCGCCGACCGTCAAATCATCGGATGGAACGAACGCCGCGCGCAGTTGCAAATCATCCGCGCAGATTCACTGGCCGCGTAAAGTCTGCTGCGTTTTATCTCAACCCAGCTTCGCCAACCCCGCCTCGATCACGTCCAGGCCCTCATTCAACTGCGCCTCGGTAGCGACGAGTGGGATCAAGAAACGCAACACATTGCCATGCGTTCCGCAGGATAGGGTGATCACCCCATTTTCGTAGTTGTGTTTGACCAACGCGGCCGCCGCCGGTTTGTCCGGTTCTTTGGTGGCGCGGTCTTTGACCAACTCGATGGCCCGCATCGGACCCAAGCCCCTTACCTGTCCGATTTGGGGGAAATTTTTGAACCAAGACTCCAAGCGGTCTTCCAAGAGTCTTCCGAGCTTACGCGCGTGCTCCAGAGTCTTGGGGTCGTCGAATTTATCCATCACCGCCAAGGCCGCGGCGCAGGCCACCGGATTCCCGGCATAGGTTCCCCCCACACCGCCGATTCCCACCGCATCGATCACCTCCGCCTTGCCGACCACCGCCGAAAGCGGCAAGCCGTTGGCCAAACCCTTGGCCAAGACGAGGAGATCAGGCGCCACGCCGGATTGCTCGCAAGCGAAAAGCGAACCCGTCCGGCCGAATCCCGTTTGGATCTCGTCGAAAATCAACACGGCGCCATGCTTGTCGCACCACTCGCGCAGCATGCGCAAAAACGGCGCCGGTGCGGGAATGAATCCTCCCTCGCCGGTGACCGGTTCGATGATCACCGCGGCGACATTCGTTTCGCCGATGTCGGCATGTGCGATTTCCTCGAACCGTTCGAACGCCTCGCGGCACAAACACCGCGGCAACGGACACGGCAATTTCCCCGGACACACCGGCGCTTCGCCATCGACCCCGGGCCAGCGGTAAAAATCCGGAAACGGCGCTCGATAGACTTCCGAAGGAAACGGACCGAACCCGCTCTTGTAAGGATTCGCTTTCCCCGTCAGCGCCATCGCCATGTAGGTGCGGCCATGGAAAGCGTGCTCGAAGCAAATCACCGCCTGACGCTTGGTATACGCGCGCGCAAACTTGATCGCATTCTCCACCGCCTCGGCCCCGGAGCTCGCCAAAAAAGTCTTCTTCGGAAAATCCCCCGGTGCGCGCGCATTGAGCCGCTTGGCCACTTCGACGTAGCCCTGGTAAGCCACCACATTGATGCTCGTGTGGAAAAATTTCTCCGCCTGCGCTTTGGCCGCCGCGACAACGGACGGCTCCGCATGCCCGAGATTCGTCACCCCGATCCCGCAGGCAAAATCAAGGAACGTATTCCCGTCCACATCCATGATCGTCGCCCCCTCCGCCCGCTCGGCCACGATCGGCGTGGTATGAAACGGCCCCGGCGCCACATGCTTCGCCCGCTCGGCGAAGACCGCCTTGCTCCGCGGACCCGGCACCGCCGTCTTCAGATTTATGGAGCGCATAAGGCCAACCTAGCGCAAAGCAATCACTCCGAAAGGGAGAAAAGTTTTACTCGCCGATCTTCGACTGAACCGCGGTCCGCCATTCATCACTCCCAATGTCCGGTCCATGACCCTGCTCGTCGACGATGCCGAGCTTCTGCTGCAAAGCACGCGCCCACTCGTCGGAGCCGATGTCCGGGCCATGACCATCCGCATCGCTCACCGGATAGCGCGCCTCGACCCACACCGCCCACGTCTTCCAATCCGACGGTGGTGCGGCATCGCGCTCGCTGCATGCCGCGAGAACAAAAAGGAAAAGTGCCACGAGAATCTTCATGTGCCGGCCAGTTGCTTCTCCCCTCCACGCTGCTTGCGGATCCAGACGGACAACAAAGCGACATCGGCCGGCGTCACGCCGCTGATACGCGAGGCCTGGCCGAGCGTGGATGGACGCACAAGTGCGAGCTTTTGCCGCGACTCGTTGCGCAGTCCGGGAATGCTCGCGTAGTCGAGATCCATCGGCACCGGTTGCTCTTCCTGACGCTGATGACGCGCGACCGCGTCCAACTCGCGGCGGATGTAGCCCTCGTATTTGAGGTCGGTCTCGACTTGGGACCAAATGGCCTCGGGGGCCAAGCGGCGGACGTCTTCGGGCAGAGCGGAAACAAAATTTTCCGGTCGGCGGATCCACTGCGCAAGCGTAATACCTTGGTGGCGAGTGACTTGTAATGTTTCTTTAAGTTGTTCAATGGCAAGGGCTTTCGCCTGGGTCTTGGCTGCCCGGTCGGACGAAATCAGCCCCACTCCCCTCGCCTTCTCGGCTAAGCGCAAGTCGGCATTATCTTGCCGCAAAAGCAGACGGAACTCCGCCCGGCTGGTGAACATCCTGTAAGGCTCCTGGGTCCCGCGCGTGACCAAATCATCGATCAGCACCCCGATGTAGCCCTCGGAACGTTCCACGTGGAACGCGGGTTTGGCGTCCAACTTCAGCGCCGCATTGGCCCCCGCAACCAAACCCTGCGCCGCAGCTTCCTCATAACCGGACGTCCCGTTGATCTGCCCGGCCAAATATAACCCGCCGACCGCTTTGGTTTCCAAAGTCGGCTGCAATTGCGTGGGCGGACAATAATCATACTCGACCGCATACCCAGCCCGCAGGATATGTGCGTTTTCCAGGCCGGGCACCGACCGAATGAAGGCCCACTGCACCTCGAACGGCAAACTGGTCGAAATGCCGTTCACATAATACTCGCCGGTCTGACGGCCCTCCGGCTCGAGGAAAAGCTGATGCCGGTCCTTTTCGGCGAAACGGACGACTTTGTCTTCAATCGACGGACAATACCGCGGTCCGACGCCCTCGATGATCCCGGCATACATGGGCGATTTGTCCAGGTTGGCCCGGATGATGTCATGGGTCAGCTCGTTGGTGTAGGTGACCCAGCAAGGCATTTGTTCCACGTGGAACTGGCCCTCGGACCAGCGGTTCAGACTGAAGGGACCGCCCCCGTCATCCGCCCATTCCTCTGGATAAAAACTGAACGTCGGGGCAGGGGAGTCCCCGTCCTGACGCTGACACTGTGAAAAATCGATCGTCCGCCCGAGCAGACGGCATGGCGTTCCGGTCTTAAACCGCTCCACCGCCAAACCCAAATCCTTCAGCGAATCGCTCAAGGTCGAGACTGCATCGCCCATCCGTCCTCCAACCGCGCTCTGCAACCCGACATGCATCAGCCCACGCATGAACGTGCCCGTCGTCACGATGACCGCCCGCGCCCGATACCGCAGACCGAGATTTGTCTCAACCCCAGCCACCTCATCATTCTCGACCAAGATCCGCACCGCATTGCCCTGGAGTAAATGCAGATTGGGGGAGTGCTCCAGCACCCACTTCAACCGGAATTGGTAAGCCTTCTTGTCGCACTGGGCGCGCGGCGCCTGCACGCTCGGACCCTTCCGCGCGTTCAGCGTGCGGAACTGGATGCCCGTGGCGTCCGTGTTCTGCCCCATCACGCCACCCAAGGCATCGATCTCCCGCACCATGTGGCCCTTGGCTAATCCACCGATCGCCGGGTTGCAGGACATCTGCCCGATCGTATCGAGGTTCTGGGTCAGAATCCCGGTCTTCGCCCCAAGCCTGGCCGCGGCCAGTGCCGCCTCGACCCCGGCATGCCCAGCCCCCAAAACCAAGACATCAAAGGTTTCCGGATACTCGTGCATGCTGGCCATGTTCCACGTGGAACGTCAGGGACGATCCAAAATCCCGGCCGTGGGGCGGGGGAGGAGTTCGGAGAGGCGGAACGTCTCAGTCAGCCCATGAAAGTTGGACAACACCACTTCCAGGTCCGGATTGAATTCCGCCATCACCTGGCGGCAAGCCCCGCAGGGCGAGGCCGGCACTTTAGTGTCGGCCGTGATGACAATCTTCTGAAACTCCCGACATCCCGCCGCGACCGCGGCAAAGACCGCATTCCTCTCCGCACAAATAGCCAGCCCGTAGCTGATATTCTCCACATTGCACCCCGTAAAAGTCCGCCCGTCCTTCCCAACCAACACCGCCCCGACATGGAACCGCGAATAGGGGGCATACGCCCGCTTGGCCACGTCCATCGCCTGCGTAACTAGTTGTTGGTCAGTATATTGCATACAAAATATTGTCCATCAATAGCTTATGTTCAGCTAACAACAATCCGTCATCCTAAATCTAACCCCACCTACAAGCAAGAACACCGAAGAATGTCATAGTCTCTATCCGTTCTCTGAAATTTCAAATTTTAAATCTGAGATCCTCATCAGTTTCCTCCGCGCCCTCTGCGGTCAAAAATTCACCGTCACATCCGGCAATCCAGAACGCACCATTTCAGTTTGCCAAAGCACGCAGTTTTCCCCACTATTTCGCGCTTCGCGGGCAAGCAGGAACGTCGCCCGCATCCACGGTCCAACCGCAACCCGTAACCAACTCGATTTTCCAAAACGTGAGCGTCACCCGAGCCGAAAAGCCCAAGAAAACCGGAAGCAACCCGGTCGATTACGCCAAGGCCCCGATCAACGCCGATCTGACCAAAGAGCAGAAACTCGGCTTCCTCGCCGACATGCTCCGCATCCGCCGCTTCGAGCAGGCTTCGCTCAAGCTCTACCAGCAGGGGAAAATGGGCGGCTTCCTCCACCTTTACATCGGACAAGAATCCGTCGCCGTCGGCACACTCGCGCTCATGGGCGAGAACGACCACGCCATCACCGCTTACCGCGACCACGGCCACGCCCTCGTCGTCGGCATGTCGATGAACGAATGCATGGCCGAGCTCCTCGGCAAAGCCACCGGTTGCTCGAAGGGCAAGGGCGGCTCGATGCACTTCTTCGCGCCGGACAAAAATTTCTGGGGCGGACACGGCATCGTCGCCGGACAAACCCCTCTCGGCCTCGGCATCGCCTTCGCCCTGAAATACAAAGGCCTCAAAGGCTGCTGCCTCACTTACCTCGGCGACGGCGCGGTCAACCAAGGCGTCTTCCACGAGTCGCTCAACATCGCCGCGCTCTGGGACGTCCCGGTCGTCTACATCATCGAGAACAACCAGTATTCCATGGGCACCAGCCTGGCCCGCTCCTCGGCCATCAAGTCCTGCCTCGCCGAACGCGCCACCGGCTATGACATGGATTGGGACATCGTCAACGGCGAGAACCTCTACGAAGTCCGCGCCAAAACGTGGGAAGCCATGCAGCGCGCCCACGAGAAAAACCGTCCGACCATCCTCGAGATCGACACCTACCGCTACTACGGCCACTCCGTGGCCGACGCCAACGCCAAAAAATACCGCAAGCCCGAGGAGATCGAATTCTACAAGCAAAACCACGACCCGATCACGCTGTGGGAAAACCGCCTCAAGGAGGAGGGGGTCGCGGACGATGCCGTGATCAAGAAGATCGACGACGAAGCAAAAAAAGAAGCCGCCGCCTCCGTGCAGTTCGCCGAAGACAGCCCGTTCCCCGAATTGGAATCCGTCTTCGACGACATCTACTACGAGGTCGACATGGGCACCGAGTCCGGCCAAACCGGCCGCCACTTCTTCAACGACTAGGTCATCCTCTGAAATCTCCCTCTCTGAAATCTCAAATCTGAAATTTCAAATTTCCCGCGCATGCCCGTCATCACCTACCGCCAAGCCCTCAACGAAGCTCTCGCCGAAGAACTCGAGCGCGACGAATCTGTCTTCCTCATGGGTGAAGAAGTGGCCGAATACAACGGCGCCTACAAAATCACCGAGGGCCTGTGGAAACGTTTCGGCGACAAGCGCGTCATCGACACCCCGATAAGCGAGGCCGGCTTCATCGGACTCGGGGTGGGGGCGGCCATGATGGGACTGCGCCCGGTCATGGAGCTCATGTTCTGGAGCTTCGCCTACGTCGCCTACGACCAGATCATCAACAACGCCGGCTGCGTGCGCTACATGTCCGGCGGACTGATCAACTGCCCGCTCGTCATCCGCGGCCCGGCCAACGGCGGCACCAATGTCGGCGCCACCCACTCGCACACCCCGGAAAATTTCCTGGCCAACACACCCGGACTCAAAGTCGTCAGCCCCGCCACCCCGGCCGACGCCAAGGGCCTGATGAAAGCCGCCATCCGCGACAACGACCCCGTCTGCGTCATGGAAAATACCCTCCTCTACGGCGACCAGGGCGAGGTCCCCGAAGGCGATTATGTCATTCCCATCGGCGTGGCCGACGTCAAACGCGAGGGCACCGATGTCTCGCTCATCGCCCACGGACGCGCCGTGCTCACCGCGCTGGCCGCCGCGCACCGCCTTTCCGAGGAATTCAACATCTCCGCGGAAGTCGTCGACCTGCGCAGCATCCGCCCGCTCGACGAACAAACCGTCCTCGAAAGCGTGCGCAAAACCCACCGCGCTGTTCTTGTCGACGAAAACAAACCCTTCTGCGGCGTCTCCTCGCAGATCGCCACCATGATCCAGGAGCAAGCCTTCGACGATCTCGACGCCCCCGTGCAACGCGTCTGCTCGCTCGACGCCCCCGCCATCTACAGCCCGCCGATCGAAGTGCAGCAACTCCCCACCGCCGACCGCGTCATCCAAAAAGTCCTCGCCGTCTGTTGACCAGCGGGCACCAGCCCGCGCTCACTTTCCACTTTTTACTTTTTACTTTTTACTTTTCACTTCCGCCCTATGCCCGTCGTCACCATGCCCAAACTGAGCGA
>CAZJGQ010000080.1:0-7413 GCA_964545425.1 uncultured Chthoniobacter sp.
GCCGAGCCGACAGACACCGCGCCGCGGCCGATCCCGGTTTCGCTGCGCACTTGTTTGGCAGCACGGAAGGCTTGCTGGAACAGGCGGTTGAGGCCGGACGAAGTGTGACCCGCACCGAAGGCGGCGGAGTAGGCGTCTTTGACCTGTCCGAGGATTTCGGTTTCGCCGAGCACCATGGAATCCAAACCCGCGGAGACGCGGAAGAGGTGCCGCGCGACATCGTCGCCGGCCAAGCGGGCGAAGTCCGCCCGGCGTCCCGCCCGCCTCTGCAGCGAATCGGCTACTGCATCCATGGCGGTGTCCGCAGCGGCGGCTATGCCGTAGACCTCGACGCGGTTGCAGGTGGAAAGGAGGACGATTTCGTCGAGCGCGGCAACGTCAAGCAAGGCGCGCATCACGGCATCGGCTTGCTCATCACCCACGGCGAAGCATTCGCGCAGGGACACCGCGGCGGTGTGATGGCTCAGTCCGAGGCAAAAAAGATTCATGAGCGGGCAGGAAGGCTACCGGCCGTTCGCGTCACGCGCAAGACGGCCGCATTTGGCTGGCCTCGGCGGCGGGTCCGTGCCAATTAAGACCATGCGCCCGATGCTCCCCGCCGCGCTGGCCGCCCTCCTTCTCGCGGGCTGCGCCGCCCCCCGCAAGCTGCCGCCCTACGAAAAACCCCTCGCCCCGGCACCGGTGCAGAACGTGCGCACCACGGCCTACACGCACACCGAGGCGGATCACAAAAAATACGGGCGCAAGTCGGCGGCGGGGACCGAATTGCGCCGCGGCGAAATCAACAGCGCGGCGGCCGACTGGTCGCGCTGGCCGTTGGGCACGAAATTCCATCTGGTCGAAACCGGCGAAGTCTACGAGGTGGACGACTACGGCTGGATGCTGGCCGGCACGAACACCATCGACCTCTACAAGCCGAGCAAATCGCGCATGAACCAGTGGGGTGTGCGCCGCGTGACCATCGAGATCCTCGAATGGGGCGACCCGCGTCGCAGTTACGCCGTGCTCAAGCCGCGGCAGAAACACGCGCACGTCAAACGCATGGTGCGCCAACTCGAGGACCGCCACGAGCTGTGAGTCGCGGGAAATGGTCCGATCCCGCCCGCATTCTCGTCGCGCTGGTTATCGGCGCGGCAGCCGGGGCGCTCGTTCCCGCCGAGGCGGGCTTCGGGACGTTGACCAGCGGGGCGGTTTTCGCGTTCGTCGGGGATTTGTTCCTGCGCCTGCTGCAAATGATCGTCGTCCCCCTGGTGGCCACCTCGATCATCACGAGTGTGGCGCGGCTCGGACGCGACCATGCTTTTGCGCGGCTCGGCTTCAAGACAGCGGGCTTTTACGTCCTCAGCACCGTGCTGGCCTCGATTGCCGCCATGCTCATCTTCAATCTGGTGCAACCGGGCAAGGTCGCACCCGAAGTCTCCGCGCAATTGCGCTCCGGCGTTCCGGGAAGCGTGGAAGAAGTGCGCGGGGGCTTGGGCGAGAAGTCGACCGGTGATTTGGCCGATGTGATCCGCCGGGCCGTGCCGGCCAATGTTTTCGCCGCGGCCTCGGACAACCGCGAAATGCTCGCGGTCATCTTCTTCGCCCTGCTCTTCGGATTTTTCAGCGGCCGCCTGCCCGATGGCAAACGCGAGACCTTCGCCGGGTTCTGGGAAAGCGCCAACGAAGTGATGCTGGGCATCACTCACGCGGTGATGCGCGTCGCACCGCTCGGCATTTTCGCGCTGATTGCCAAGACGGTGCAGCAAAGCGGTTCGGCCGCGCTCGGTCCGCTCGCCTTGTTTTTTGTCTGCGTGGCCGGAGGACTTCTTTTCCATACGTTCGTCACGCTGGCCGTGCTCATGCGCACGCTCGGCGGATTCCGGCCCTGGCCGCACTACCGCGCCATGCTGCCGGCGCTGCTCACCGCGTTCTCCACCGCGTCGTCCTCGGCCACGCTGCCGCTGACCATGGAATGCGTGGAGAAGAACGCCAAGGTGTCGCCGCGTGTCGCCGGCTTCACCCTGCCGCTCGGCGCCACGGTGAACATGGACGGCACCGCGCTCTACGAATGCGCCGTGGTTCTCTTCATCGCGCAGCTTTACGGCGTGAGTTTGGATTGGACGCAGCAAATCCTCGTTGTGGTTCTGGCCTTGCTCACTTCCATCGGAGTGGCCGGGATTCCCGCGGCCAGCTTGGTGGCCATCGTCATCATCTTGCAGGCCCTCGGGTTGCCGCTCGAGGCCGTGGCCATCGTCATGGCGACCGACCGCATCCTCGACATGCTGCGGACCACGGTGAACGTCTTCGGTGACTCGGCGGCGGCGGCGGTCATTGCCGCCTCGGAGGGCGAGCAGATCTACCCGCGCAATGCCGCGTGACAAAGCACGGAGCCGGGTTAAATTGCCCGGGATGATCTTCCGGGGCGTAGCTTAGCTTGGTAGAGCGCCTGGTTTGGGACCAGGAGGTCGCAGGTTCAAATCCTGTCGCCCCGATTTGTCCATCCCCATCAGTTCGTCCACGGTAACGAAACCGAACTGCCGCGCCTGCAACTGGTCGAGCGTCGGGGCGATCGCCGCGATGGTCGTCTTGTGGATGTCATGGCAAAGGAGCACCGCACCGGGCGCCGCTCCGCCAACCAATTCGCGGGCAACGCGGGCGCTGTTGCGGTATTTCCAGTCGAGGGGATCGACCGACCACATGATGGTGTCATAGCCATGGCCGTCGAAAGCCACCTGACGCACACGGTCGTTGAAGGCACCGTAGGGCGGACGCAGGTTGGTCATGCGGGTGCCGGTGACCTCGAGCACGACTTCGTGCGTGCGGCGGAGTTCCTCGGCAATGCGCGCGGCGGAGAGGCCGGAGAGGGCGGGATGCGACCAGGTGTGGTTGGCGATTTCGTGTCCCTCGGACACGATGCGGCGTGCGATGTCGGGATAGGCTTCGACATTGCGACCAATGACATAAAACGTCGCTTTGACATTCCTTTCGGCCAGCAGGTCGAGGAGACGCGGGGTTAGCGTGCCGTGCGGGCCGTCGTCGAAGGTCAGGGCGAGGAGCGGCGCATTGACCGTGGCGGAGTAAAAAGGTGGAAGCATGACCGCGGGATTGGTCAGCGGTCCGGCCGGCAGATCGGCCAGCGGGGTGCCCGGATGCAGTCCGAACTCCCGGCCGAGCGAGCCAAAGCTCCGCGAGAGCGGGAAGGCGCAGGCCCCGAGGGTCAGGGTGCGCAGGAAACGGCGGCGCGAAATGGCATGCGGCGCGGTCATGGGAAGGGAAAATAGATCCGAAAAACGGGTTTTGGCAACCCGCCGCTGGCTGTTTTCAGAGTAAACGGGCGGTTTTCACCAACCGAGGAGGCTGTCCAGCTGCCCGGCCATTTTTTCCAGGTAGGTGCCGACCGGCGTGGGCTGCAGGGGAACCTGCACGGGAATTTCCATGACGATGGGGATGTCCCCGACGATGCGCAGCGGTTCGGGGAAGCCAACGCGGGCGCGCTGCTCGATGGCCAGCTTGAGGTCGAGCATCTGGTCGACCGGGACGTCGAATTCGATGGGCACGTCGATCTGCTCCCGGAGACGGAATTTGACCGGCACCGTTCCTTTGATCGGGAGCGTCTCGGGGAAGTCGATCTCCACGTCCTGATCGACCGGCACGATTCCCTTGATGTTGAGGAGCGGAATGATCGGGTTGGCCACGCGCCAGCGCACGGGTTGCTCGATGGCAATATCCGTGCGGACGCGGATCTTCGATTTTTGCGGAATGCGCACGGCCGTCTCCAGATCGATATTCTCGTCGATCGCGATGTCGATCGGCACACCGATGGTCTCTTGGACTTTGACATCGAGACGGATCGGCAAACGGTCGGTCACATCGAGCTGCAGTTCGATGTCCGTCGGCTGCGCGATGCGGATTTCCGCGTCCAAAGGCATGGTCTGCCGCACGGTTATGGTCGTCTCGATCGACGCGGCGGCCAGTTCGCGCATGGCGGCCGACATCTGCTGCACGCGTCCGGAGAGAACGGTCAGGCCGGCGGCGATACCGGCGGCGAGAAGAAGGGCGACAACCAACGCGGCGGCGGCCAGCAAGGTAGCGATGCGGGGGTTTTTCATGAGAGCGCGGCAAAAAGTCCGGCGGCCTTGTGCAGGGTTTCGTCGTATTCGGATCCCGGATCGGAATCGGCAACGATCCCCGCCCCCACCCCGTAGGTGGCGCGGCCGTCGCGCACGACGAGGGTGCGGATGGCGATGTTGAAGACGGCGCGACCGTCGCGGCTGAGATAGCCGAGGGCTCCGGTGTAAATCCCCCGCGGAGCGGGCTCGAGCTCCGCGATGATTTCCCGCGCCCGTTTTTTCGGCGCCCCGGTGATCGAACCGCCCGGATAACAGGCACGCAGTGCTTGGAGCGGCGTCACCCCGGGGCGCAACCGTCCCTCGACGGTGGAAACCAAATGATGCACTTGCGCAAAGGTCTGCAGTTCGCACAGCGCGGTGACCTGCACGCTGCCGTAGTCGCAGACCTGGCCGAGGTCGTTGCGCTCGAGGTCGGTGATCATGACAAGTTCGGCGCGTTCCTTGGCCGAGGAACTCAACTCGGCGGCCACCGCGGCGTCATCCTCGCCGCGCGGTCGCGTCCCCTTGATCGGCCGCGTGACGATGTGTCGTCCGTCGATGCGAAGAAAACATTCCGGCGACGCGCTGAGCACGGCGGTGTCGCCCAAACGCAGGAAGCATGCGTAAGGTGCGGGACTGGCCGCGCGCAGCCGGGGATAAAAATGCGCGGGGTCGCCGGACCATGGGGCGGACAGTGTGTGGGTGAGGTTGACTTGATAGATGTCTCCCGCCGCGATGTAATCGTGGGCGCGGCAAACCCGGTGGATCCATTCGGGTTTGTCGAGACCCGGCACGAAGAGCGGGCGCTGGGGCCAGTCAGTGCAAGACGGAAAGCTCACCGGCGAGGTCCAGCGCGGAAAATCGCCGAAGCGGAAATTGCCGTCGTAATCGAACCACCCGGCCAACCCGCCATCCGAACCGCGGGCCAGCGCTTCCTCGAGAAGGCCCCAGTCATCCCAGCCACCTTGCAAAAGAGCTGAAGGGCTGTTTCCGGCGATTCCTCCGAAATCGTCGCCGTCGAAGACAACCATGTCGTCGTTGGCTGGTGGAGTCAGGGCCGACGCCAGGGCGGTGGAAGACGGGGCGGCGGACACAGAACCGATGTGAGCGGGAAAGCGGTTCCATTTCAAGGGTCGCCGCGTTATGTGTGGGCCGTGATGAAGATCCGCTTCCGTAGTTTGGCCACCGCCATCGTGTTCTTGGTCGCGCTGCCCGCTCTGGCGCAGGAGCCCGCACCCTCGCCGGCGGCAACCACCGCGGAGAAGCCCAGTGCGGAACTCATCATCGACGCCGAGGAGACGATCATCAACGAGCCCGCGCTCGAGCCCGGCAAGCAGCCCTTGCCGACGATGGACGCTCCTTTCCCCGGCGAGGCGGACATTTTCGGTGACGATCTTTTCGGCACGCCTTCATCCGGTGCGGGCGGCGTCCGTTCGGGCGGTCCTCGTATCCCGCCACCGCTGCCGGTGTTGGAGGACCCGCTCGAGGCGGAGCGCAAAATGCGCATCCGCTTGAGCAAGATCAAAGCGCGTCTCGACCGCGATCCGCGTTTGAACGAGCTGGAGCAGATGGCCGAGACGGCGCCGACGCCTGAAGATTACCGCGCGGCGCGGCGGGCTTATTACGCGCTTTTTTTCGATCGCGTCCGCCGGGCGGACAGTTCGTTGAAAGACTACGCCGACAAATTGGAGAAAGAATCGCTGGCCGGGCTCTACCAGACGCGTGTCGAGCCGACATGGCCGCTACGCGAACCGCCGCGACCGCAACCGCAAGCCAAGTTCATCCCGCCGAAGCAATATCCCGATGTGCTTCCGGCGGACGAAGAGCCGGTGCGTTTGCCGTAGTCGTCGTCGCGGCTGCAGGGGAAAAAGGTGGATCGCGCCGTCCCGGCGTGATTTCGTGGGGACATCGCGACGGGGACATCGCGATCCACCGGCTTCAACCCAGAACCAGCCGTGGCAACTCGCCGAGAGAGTGGATGGTATAGTCCGGTTCGACCAAGCCAACGGGCTCGTCTTCGCCTTCGAGCGCCAGCCAGCAAGTGCGCAGGCCTGCGCGTTTTCCGCCCATGATGTCGCGCGCCAATGAATTGCCGACCATGAGTGCGTCAGCCGGGGCTACACCAAGGCTTCCGAGCAGATGATGAAAAATTTCCGGAGCGGGTTTGCCTGTGCCGATTTCGCCGGACACGACTGCCGCGTCGAAATGCATGCCCAGACCGGATGATTCGATTTTTTCGCGCTGCAGACTGGCGGCTCCGTTGGTCAGCAGACCGATGCGCAGGCCGGCTTGACGCAATTCATGGAGCACAGCCTCCGCGCCGGGCAGGTGCTCCTGCAGTTCGCGACGGCGCCGGGCGAAGAGTTCGCCGAGTTGACCGGACAGAGCCTCATCCTCGACTCCCTGCTGCTGCAGGGCGCGTTGCCAGATTTCGCGACGGAATCGCGGCGTCCATTCGCGGAGGTGACGCAGATAATCCTCCTCGCCGTGGAAGTGTCCCCACATTCCCTCGAAAGCCACGATGCCCAGTTCGTCGCAGCGATCGACCGGCGCGTGGGCGCGCCACAATTCGTCTGCCGCGGCCTTGGCCTCGCCGGCGAGGCGCCCGGCATCGAGTTGATGGACAGAAGCGGCATGGGCCGCGGCTTCCATCAGCGCTTGGCGTGAGATGCGCTCGTCCCAGACCAGAGTGTCGTCGAGGTCGAAGATGACGGCGCGGAATTTCACCGTGACATTCAAACGCGCTCGTAGAGTCGAAGCAACTCCCGGCCCTCGCGCTCGGCGTAGGTGGGAATTTCCGCGTGTTCCTCCACCAGCCGAAAGTTGGGGCTGAAAAGCTGGTCGAGTTCCGCGGTGGTGCAACCGAAGGGCGGGCCGTCTCCATCGTTACCCGGATCCATGAAAAACACGGCGAGGAGGCGTCCGCCCGGACGCAGGACGTTCCGGACCGCGGCGACGTAATCGGCGCGACGGCGGGGATCGATCGCGCAGAAACAGGTGTGCTCAAAAACGCCGTCGAAAGCGCTGCGACATTCGGGCGGGAGATGAAAAAGGTCTCCGAGCATATACGCTTCGTCGGCCATCGGTGCATGACGTCGGGCCAATTCCAAAGCGAGCGGCGCGAGATCGAGGCCGACCACTTGCAAGCCACGGCGGGCCAGTGCGCGGACGTCGTGACCTGTTCCGCATCCGGGCACAAGCACCCGTCCGGACAGCGCGCCGTGCGCGAGCATATCGCGCAGCACAGGATGCGCCTCGCCTTTGTCCCAAGGCGTATCTTTTTCCTCGTAGCGACGGTTCCAGTCGGTCATTTGCGGACCCA
>CAZJGQ010000081.1:0-7331 GCA_964545425.1 uncultured Chthoniobacter sp.
GGCGGGTTCGATGTGTTGTTTGTCCGCGAGCTGACCGGCGGGCTTTATTTCGGCGAGCCGAAATACATGAAGCACGAGAGCGGCGAGTGGTTCGCCGTGGACACCATGATTTACTGGGAAAGCGAGATCGAGCGCATCGCGCATGTCGCCTTCCAGGCCGCGCAACGCCGCCGTCAGCACGTCACGTCGATCGACAAAGCCAACGTTTTGCAGAACGGCATCCTCTGGCGCCAGACGGTCGACCGCGTGGCCAACGAGTATCCCGACGTGAAGCTGCGCCACCTTTACGTGGACAACGCGGCCATGCAGTTGATCCGCAATCCGAAGGGTTTCGACGTCATTCTCGCGGAAAATCTTTTCGGCGACATCCTGAGCGACGAGTTGGCCATGATCGCCGGTTCGCTCGGCATGCTGCCCAGCGCCAGCCTCGGGATTTCCAAGGGCAACGGGCGCTACTTCGGCATGTATGAACCGAGCGGCGGCACCGCTCCGGACATCGCCGGCATGGGCATCGCCAACCCCATCGCGCAAATCCTTTCCGCCTCCATGATGCTGCGCTATTCCGCGGGCCGCGAGGATGCGGCCTCCGCCATCGACACGGCTGTGCAGCGCGTGATCAAGGAAGGTCTGCGCACCAAGGACATCCACACCGAGGGGACAAAGTTGGTCGGCACCGCGGATATGGGCAAGGCCATCGTCGAGGCGCTTTGAGGTTGCGATTCTCTTGGCTTGGCGCGGGATTTGCCCGCACTATGCGCCGTCCGTGAATTTCCGCAAACAGGCCGTACCCGAGCCCGGGGCCTTCCAGATCGCCCCGATGGTGGACATTGTCTTCCTCCTGCTCATCTTCTTCCTCGTGACGTGGAACTTCGCCCGCTACGAGACCGAGCTCGACGTGAAAGTGCCGACCGCCAAGGAGGGCAAGGAATCGCGGCGTGCCGTGGGCGAAGTGATCATCAACGTGAAATCGGACGGCGCCATCGTCATGAACCGCCGCGAGCTTTCCCCCGAGGAATTGAAAGCCACGCTGGAAAAAATTTCCGGTCTCTATCCCGATCAGGCCGTTGTCCTGCGCGGCGACCAGTCGGCCGATTACCGCCATATTGTGGCCGTGCTGGATATCTGCCGCGCGGCCAATATCTGGAACGTCGCCTTCGCCACCGGGCGTCCCGAATGATGAAGCGTTTCCTTGCGCTCCTCGCCGCGCCCTCCTTTGCCCTCGCGCAGGAAGCGGTGGAAGTGCGCCCGGCCGAGCCGGTCGGTGGCATCCCCCCGGTCGAGGTGCGCCGCGCCGAACCCGTGGCACCGCCGGCGACGGGGCCCGCGGGCCTGCCTGCGGTCGACGCGACCGACGGCACCGAGGCGTTCCGCGCGGCGCCGTCCAACATGGCGGCCGATCCCGCGCGCCAGGCCTACGAACAGGCCAACGCGTTCTACCAGCAGAAGATGTATGACATGGCGCTGCCGCAATACCGGCAGTTCATCGCCATGTCCCCGCGCAGCCTCGACCGTCAGGCGGCGCTCTTCCGCGCTGGTGAATGCCTGCGCAATTTGCAGCGCGGACCCGAGGCCGCCGCGGCTTACCGTCAGCTCCTCGCGGAATACAACTCGGGCGACTTCATGGGTCCGGCCGCTTACCGCCTCGGCGAAATGCAGTATGCCGCGCGGGATTTCGACGGCGCGGCCGCTTCTTTCCGCATGGCCTCGCACCATGTGCGCGAGCCGAAGCTGCGGTTGGCCGCCAAATTTTTCGAAGGCCGCTCCCTCGAGGCCTCCGGCCGCAAAGTGGAGGCGCTTTCCGCTTACCGGGAGGTGGCATCGGTCAAGGAGGACAATCCCTACCGCGAACGCGCCATCTTCGATCTGGCCGAAGCGGACGCCAAGGCCGGTCTGACCGACAGCGCCTACCGGCAGCTGCGTGGCCTGGCCGACACGGCCCAGACGCCGGTGGTCCGGGTCAGCGCGGCGGTCAAAGCGGGCTTGCTCGCCATCGACCAGCGCGATTTCGAATCAGCGCGGCCCCTGCTCGAGATGGGCGCGGCCCAGACGGAGTTGGGCAACTGGCGCGCCGCGGCCCAGGCCGGCCTGGTGCGGCTCGAATACGAGTCGGAAAACTACGACGCCGCGGTCAAGCGTGCCACCGAAGTTCTCCCCATGTTGCCGGCCGAGTCGCAACCGGAAGTCCTGCTCCTCGCCGCCAATGCCAGCCGCCAACTCGGCGATCAGGCGCGCGCTCTGGCCCTCTATGACAAACTAGCCGCCGAATATCCGGAGTCGTCCGCGGCACGCGAGGCCGGCTTCCACCGTCTGGTCAGCTTGGTCGCGCGGCAGGACGATCGCGCGCTCGGGCAGATCGATGCCTACCTGTCTTTGGCACCCTCGGAGGACGCACGGGCCAAGGCTGAGCTGCTCAAGGCCGAACTGCTTTTCGGCCAAGACCGCTTCGACGAGGCGGCCGAACTTTATCGCGCGGCCAGCTCGGCGCGCGGCACCGAGAAATACCGCGCCGACACGCTCTACAAACTCGCGTGGTGCCGGTTGCAGACGAAGAAATACGACGAGGCGGTGGAGGTTCTGACCCGTTTTCTGCTGCAGTATCCCCGCCATCCGCGGGCCGGTTCGGCATTCGCCCAGCGCGGCTTGGCCCAGCTGGAAACCGGCGACCAAGTGGCGGCCTTGGCCGACTTCGAGGCGGTCATCGACCGCCATCCCGATGCCGCCGAGCGCGAGGATGCCATGACCCAGCGGGCCCTCCTTCTCGGCAACATGCAGCGGCCGGCCGAAATGAAGGCGGCCTTCGAGCGCCTCCTCACCGAATACCCCGAGACCAAATCGGCCGCGCAGGCCCACTTCTGGATCGGCTATGCGGCGTCCGAGGCGAAGGACTTCGACGCCTCCATTGCGCCGTTGGAAAAAGCGCGCGAGCTGGACAACGAGAAATACGGCGAGCGCGCGACGCTCCGTTTGTTGCTCAGCCACTACAACCGGCAAGACCGCGAGGCGGTGGCGCGGGAGGCGCGTGTCCTCGGGCCGGACAAAGCCCCGGCCGAGGTGCGCGAGTGGCTCGGACTTTCCGCGCTCGAGGCGGGCGATTACAAAACGTCCGCCGAGTTCCTTGCCCCGCTCGCCGCGGCGGACGGTGCGACGCCGGAATTGCGCATGGCGCTCTCGCAGGCGCAGATCGGCGCGGGTCAGTTGGCGGAAGCGCGCCAGACGCTCGACCTGCTCCTGCCCAAGGTGCACGAGCCGCGGGCCAAAGCGCGGGCGCACTTGCTCATGGCCGAAGCCCTGCTCGGCTTGCGCGACGGCGAAGCGGCCAAGGCCCAGGCCGAGGAGGCGCAGCGTTTGCAACCGGAAGGACGCCTCAATGCCGAGGCGCGCTTGGCCAACGGACGGGCCTTGCTCGCCCAGGACAAGTTCGACGATGCGGCGCGCGCGTTCATGGCTGTCGCCTTGCTCTACGACGAGAAGGACCTCACCCCGGAAGCGCTCGTTCTGGCCGAGCAGGCTTACCGCCGCGCGGATAATACGACCGATGCGGCACGCGCGCGCGAGGAATTGCAGCGGCGTTACCCGGACTACAAACCGCCCTCGACATCCTGACCATGCCGCTTGTGTTGCCGGCGGGGGATTTCCGCGCGTTCATTTTCGATTGCGACGGCACGTTGGCCGACAACATGCCGCTGCACTTCAAGGCGTGGACGCGCGCCATGGAGGACTTCGGCGGTTCCTATCCGGAGGAATTGTTCTACGAGTGGGGCGGTGTGCCCACGGCGGACATCGTCAAGCGCCTCAATGTGAAATTCGGCCTGTCGCTCGACGTCGATGAAGTGGTGCACCGCAAGGAGCACTACTACCGCGAGATGATCCCGCACGTCGCACCGGTGCATGATGTCGTCGCCTTGGTGCGGGAGCATCACGGCGAGAAGCCGCTGGCCGTGGCATCCGGCGGACACCGCGACTTGGTGGAGCGCACGCTGCATGCGCTGGGCATCCATGAGATGTTCGACGCGGTGGTGGCGGCGGAGGATTACGAGCGCGGCAAGCCTGCGCCCGATCCGTTCCTCACCGCCGCGGCGCGGCTTCAAGTGGCACCGGAGCACTGTCTGGTTTTCGAGGACACCAACAGCGGCGTCGAAGCGGCCCGCGCCGCGGGGATGGCGTGGGTGCTGGTGTAAGCAGTCCCTACTTTTCCAGCAGCGTGAGCACCGCTTTCTGCGCGTGCAGGCGGTTTTCCGCTTGGTCGAAAATGGTTCGGGCGTTGGCCTCGAAAACCTCGGCCGTGATTTCTTTGCCGCGGTAGGCCGGCAAGCAATGCATGACGAGCGGCGAGCCGCCGGCCGCATCGACCGTGGCTTGATTGATCTGGTAGCCGGCGAATTGCGCCATGCGGAAAGCGGCTTCGTCTTCCTTGCCCATGCTGATCCACACGTCAGTGTAGAGGACGTCCGACCCGGCGCTGGCCCCGAGCACATCGGTGGTCACGGTGATGTTGCCGCCCGCGCGCTGCACCAGTTCGGCCGGCGGTTGGAATTTGGACGGGGCGGCGATGCGCAAGGCAAAGCCGAGTTTCGCCGCGGCCCAGATCCACGAGCGGGCCACATTGCAATCGCCGTCGCCGATAAACGTGACGGTGAGATTCTCCAGCGAGCCGCGCTTTTCAATGATGGTGAGAAGATCGCTGAGGATCTGGCAGGGATGCTCGAGGTCGGTGAGGGCGTTGATCGTGCGGATGCCGCTCAACTCGGCGAATTCCTCGACATCGCCCTGCGCGTAGGTGCGGATGACCGCGCCCTGCACCATGCGTCCCATGACGCGCGCCGTGTCGCTGATCGGTTCGCCGCGGCCGAGCTGGATGTCATTGGCGGCGAGAAAAATCGGTTGTCCGCCCAACTCGCGAATCCCGACTTCGAAGCTGATGCGGGTGCGCGTGGAGGATTTGGAAAACATGAGCGCCCAGCATTCCCCGGCCAAAGGGGCGTCGGGATGCGGTCCGCGCACGTGCTTCATCTCCGCGGCGCGGATGAGAATTTCGCCGATTTCCTCCGGCGTGAGCGATTCGATGTTGAGCAGGTGCTTCATCGGAAAGAGTCGAGCTTAGGACAAAGGCCGCGCTTCGGCCAGCACGCCGCGCAGGGTTTCCGCCGCCTCGGCGCATTCGGCCGGGGTGACATTGAGCGGCGGGAGCAGACGGACAACACGATCGCCGGCCGGAACGACGAGCAGGCCGGCCTTGATCAGGCGCTTGGTCAAACGCAAAGCCGGTGTGCCTTCTTCTCCTTCCTGCGCGGAAAAGTCTTCTGTCTCGACGCCGAGAAGGAGCCCGGCCCCGCGCACTTCGCGCACGAGGGGAAATGTGCGGACGGTCTCCGCCAATTGCGTCCCGCGTTCCCGCGCATTGGCCAGCAGGTCTTCCGCCTCGATCGTGTCGAACACGGCGTTGGCCGCGGCGCAGGCGAGGGGAGAGCCTCCGTAAGTCGTGCCATGCGTGCCGGGACCGAGCAGGTCGGCGTAGGGCTCGCGCGCCCAGAATGCGCCGAGAGGAAAGCCGCCGCCGATGCCCTTGGCCCAGCTGACTGCATCGGGAAGGACGTCCGTCGCGCCCACGGCATGCCATCCGCACCACGACCCGGTGCGGCCGAGTCCGCATTGCACTTCATCGAACATGAGCAACAAACCATTTTCGTCGCACATGGCGCGCAATGCGCGGAGGAAATGGGCGGGGAACGGACGCACTCCGCCCTCGCCCTGGATCGGTTCGACGAGGATGGCTGCCGTGCGGTTATCGATGGCCTGCGCCACGCACTCGATCCGCGCGGGAACATTGACGAATCCTTCGATGGCGGGGCCGAAACCGAGCTTCACCTTGATCTGCCCGGTGGCATTGATTCCTCCGAGGGTCCGTCCATGGAATGATCCGTCGAGCGAGACGATGCCGTGGCGTCCGCGCGGCGAGCCGTGTTTGCGCGCCAATTTGTAGAGTCCTTCGTTGGCCTCGGCGCCGCTGTTGCAAAAGAACACTTTCCCGGGTGCGCCGACCATCGAGGTCAAACGCGCGGCCAGTTCCGCCTGGGGTCTCGTCAGAAAAAGATTCGAGGTGTGGACCAGGGTGGCCGCCTGCGTGGCGAGCGCTTTTCGCAACGCGGGGTGAGCGTGACCGAGCGAATTGACCGCGATGCCGGAGGTGAAGTCGAGGTGGCAATGTCCGTCCTCGTCCCAGACCCGCGTTCCTTCGCCACGGACAAGGGCGAGGGGAAAGCGGCCGTAGGTCGGCATGACGTGCCGCGCGTACAGATCGGCGGTGGTTGGTGATGGCTGACGCGGGGACATGGCGCGCCCGATGGTAAAGAGCGGACGCGCGGTAGCAAGAGGACAGCAGGTCGGGCGCCCGGAGCGGGTGGAGAGCACGCTTTGCCTGCACGGATTGGAATACCATTCCGCCCTGACTCACCTCGATCTGGAGGATTTCGAGGCGGCGGACGAGTGCTCCAATCCGGGGTGGTCCTCCGCTTAAGTTGCAGGAAATCAACGGAGTGCTGCCGCCGGAGCCGCTGTTTTTCGGAGCGGGTCCCGGAGAAACTTTTTCAAGCCCGGTTGCAGGATTCCTTCTTTCAAGGCTATCTTGGTCCGGCTATTTTCAACAACCCGCCCAGCCCGATCCCCAGCCATGAAAGTCCGCCTGCCCCGCATTTTTTCCGCTGCCTTCGCCGCTTTTCTCTTGGCGGCGGTGGCGCGTGCGGAAGGTGACTCGGTTTTCACGGCGGATCTTCCTTTCGACGCCGCCCAACCTCTTCCCTCTTGGCTGCATGGTCCGCCGGTCTCGGCTCCCGGTCAGGGTGCCCGTGTGGCTTTCCATCTTTCCCCTCCGGTCGGCAAAGACCTGCTGGTGCATTTTGTCTTCGACGAGACCGAGGGGGGAGGCCTCCGCGTCGAGTGGTTGCGCGAGGGTCAAAGCACGCCCGAGCTGCTGGCCGAAAATCTGGGCGAGAGCCTCGGCGTGCCCAACCAACGCCCGCTCCTCATCAGCGCATCGCGCTTGGGCGGCAACGGGTCGTTGCTGGTCCAAGGGGGAGCGAACCTCAACGTCAATCGCGTGAAATTCGAGTGGGTTTCCGAGCGCACTCTGCTCGCCGCGGCGACGCGTTACGTCCCCGTGGTGGTCACCGCTTCGCGGCTCACGCTGGCCGAGGCCGATGTGGACGGCGGACCGCGTCCGGCCCTCAAGGATGAATGGCGTGATCGTGTCGTTCGCGCCGCGCTGACCGAGGGTGCTGAGCTGCTCACGCCTTCGCTCGAGTTGCTCGCGGAATTGCAGGAGGCGCCGCAGCAGG
>CAZJGQ010000082.1:0-7229 GCA_964545425.1 uncultured Chthoniobacter sp.
CCAGATTAGTCCCCGCGCCCACGCAGTAGGGCGGGATATCTTTGCTGAACCGGCAACCGCCCCGCACCATGGCCAGACGGCCGATGCGGATGAACTGGTGAAAAACCGAGCCGCCACCGAGGAAAGCGCCGTCATCCACCTCCACATGGCCGGCCATCAGCACAGTGTTGGCCAAGATCACCCCGTTGCCGATCCGGCAGTCGTGGGCCAGATGGCACCCGGTCATGAGAAAATTGTCATCGCCCACCACCGTGTCGCTGTTCTCGGCCGTGGCGCGATTGATCGTCACATGCTCGCGAATGGTGTTGTTTCTTCCGATCCGCACGCCGGTGTCGCGGCGCGTTTGATCGAAGCCCAGCGCCTGGGGATTGCCTCCGAGGATCGTCCCGTGCCCGACCTTGGTTCCCTCCCCGATCACCACACGATGCTCCAAAATCACATGCGCACCGATGGTGCAACCGCTCCCGATCTCCACCTCCGGACCGATGATCGAAAACGGCCCGACGGTCACGCCATCAGCCAACTTGGCCCCGTCGGCCACGATCGCAGTAGGATGAATGTTCATAGCAGTCCGTGTTCCTTGAAACTGAAGTAAGGTGGCGCTCCAGGGCGCTCGCGGCCAACAATGACATGATCCAGCAGATGAATCTGCATCAAATCGGCCGCCTCGCGGATGCGACGCGTCAGCGCCCGGTCCGCCTCGCTTGGCGTCGGATCGCCGGAAGGATGATTATGCACCAGCACGAAAGCGTAAGCCCCGTGGCCGATGGCGGGGCGCAGGATTTCACGCGGATGGGCCAGACTCTCGTTGATCGTCCCGAGCGAGACTTCTTCCGCATGAATCAGCCGGTGCCGCGTATCAAGGAGAACCACCCGCAATGACTCCCGCGGCAAATTCTGCAGCAACGGTCCCATGAATCCGTAGATTTTTTCCGGCGTCCCCAGCGGTTCGCTTTGCGCCGTCTGCCGTGCCAACCGCTTGCCGAGTTCGAAGGCCGACGCCATTTCGCATGCCTTGGCCAAACCAACGCCCTTGGCTAGCTTGCGCAGCTCTTTCACCGTCATCGGCACCATACGTGCCAACGAACCACCCGCCGCCTTGATCATCTCGTCCGCGACATCGATCGCCGACCGGCCCGGAGTCCCCGTCCGCAAAAAAATGGCCAGCAACTCCGCATCGCTCAAAGCCTCCGCCCCGCGATGCATCAACTTTTCACGCGGCCGCTCGTCCTCCGGCCAATCCTTGATCTTGGGCGTCGCCACAGCGCGGAGCATAGGCAACCAGCTGCAGCCGCGCCAGTCTCTGGCGCGCCCCGGCCGTCAAGTCGCCGCCACCCGCCGGATCAACGCCTGCAAATACTCCGCCACCCCGCGCAACCCCGACGTGAAGCGGTTGTCATCCAATGGCTCCAGCGCCGCCAGCGCCTCTTCGACCAACTCGCCCGCAGCCTTCGCCGTCTGCTGCAACGCCCCGCGCTCCGCCAGTAGTGCGGTGATCTTCTCCGCCTCGACCTCTTCGCCGCCAAGCAGCAACGCACTCACCTGATCGTGATCCCCGCTGCGCCGTGCCGACTGGAGCAGGAAAATCAGGGGCAACGTGAGCTTTCCTTTGCGCAAATCGCTGCCCAGTGTCTTCCCGATCTCTTCCTCGTCGCCGACCAGGTCGAGGCAATCGTCATAGACTTGGTACGCCGTGCCGAGCTTGAGCCCGAATTGCTTGAGCGCGCCGATCCGCTCCGGCGTGGTTTCGCTCAAAAACGCCCCCAGCTCGCTGGCCGCCGCGAACAGCGCCGCGGTCTTCATCTCAACGATTCTGTAGTAATCGGCCACCGACATTTTCAGGTCGAACCGCCGCTGCGTTTGGATGATCTCGCCCGTGCAAACTTCAGCCGCGGCATCGGCGATGCGCCGCACCACTTCGGTTTCGGAAAAATTGGTGGCCAAGCGCATGGCGTGCGCCAGCAAAGCGTCGCCCAAGAGCACGCTGATCGCATTGCCCCATTTGGCATTGACCGTCGGTTGCTCCCGGCGCAAATCCGCGCCGTCCATGATGTCGTCATGCACCAGCGTGGCGATGTGGATCAGTTCTATGATTACCGCCAGATCGACATGGCTCGAGGTGATCTTGCCCGTCGCACCGCCGGCCAGAAGGGCCAGAGCCGGACGCAACCGCTTGCCGGACGACCCGCAGACGTAATCCACATAGCCTTCCATGGCCGGATCGAAGGCCCGCGCCTGCGCCCGGATGCGTTCCTCCACGCTGTAGAGGTGCGTGTTGATCAGCTCGAACGTCTTTTTGAACCGCGCCAGCGCGGCCGGATCGATCGGAATGTTTCTGGACTTCGCAGGATTCACGTCAGAAGGATTACGCGCGAAAAGCACTTTCAGATGACCGCGCCGGTCAACGGGCCTTCCTTTGCAAGATGGCGCGCAAAATGCCCAGCGGCAGGGCCACGGCCACGCCCATAAGCAAGGCCACCTTCCAGCCGGGAATGACCCGTGCTTTGTCCGCCGCCACCGCGGCCAGCGCGGTGCGGACCACTTCCTCGGCAGGGAGGGTCAACTCGTCCGGCGTGTCCCATTCGGGATCGCCATTGCCGCGCGTGGCGACCTGGCCGAACTCCGTCTCCACCGGCCCCGGCAAAACCGCCGTCACGGTCACGCCCGTCTCGCGCAGTTCCATGCGCAATCCATCGCTGAAACTGTTCACATAAGCCTTGGTCGCGGCGTAGACCGACATGTGCGGCAGCGGGATCAACCCGGCAATCGAGCTGACATTCAAAATAGCCCCGCGCCCGCCCTCGGAGAGCATCGGAAGCAAATGATGGGTTAACCGCGTCAAGGCCACGACATTCAGCTCGAGCACGGCATGAATCTTGGTCCAGTCGCCCGTGGCAAACGGCCCCTTGTCACCCATCCCGGCATTGTTGATCAAAAAATTGATCCGGATTTTTTCCTTTTCCAACCAGGCAAGGAAATCGCGGTTCTGGTTCTCGCGCGTGATGTCCATCACGTAGACAAAGACCCGCACGGACGGATACCGGCTCTCCAAGTCGGCCTTCAGTCCATCAAGGTGCTCGCCGCGACGTGCCACCAGAACGAGTTTGTCCGCCACCGGCGCCAGTTGCCGGGCAAATTCCGCGCCCAGACCCGCCGAGGCCCCCGTGATTAGGGCGGTGCATCCTTCGAAAAATCGCATATTCTGCCCGCATGATAGTGCAGCAACTCGAAAATCAAAGCCCCTTCACCACCAAGGACGGTTCGACCATCAGAAGCATCCTCGACCGGACCAACGCCCCGGTGGAAAAGCAAAGTCTGGCCGAGGCTTCGATGAAGCCCGGACAAACCACCGACCGCCACTATCACAAAAACAGCGAGGAATTTTATTTCATCCTCGAGGGCACCGCGCACATGGAAGTCGACGGCGACCACCGAGATGTCGGCCCGGGCGACGCCATCCTCATTCACCCCCGCGCTTGGCACCAAATCACCGCAAAGTCCGACCTCCGCTTCCTCTGCTGCTGCGCCCCGCCCTACGAGCACAGCGACACTTACTTCGAGTAGTCACTCCCGCAACCGCGAATCGAGCACCAAGGTCACCGGTCCGTCGTTGACTAACTCGACTTCCATCATGGCCCCGAATTCCCCCGTGGCCACCGGGCGGCCGAGCGCCGCCTCCATCGCGCGCACGAATTCCTCGTAAAGCGGCACCGCTACCTCCGGTGGAGCCGCGCGATGCCAGGATGGTTTCGTCCCCTTGCGCGTGCTGGCCAGCAGGGTGAACTGGCTGACCACCAACACGCCGCCGGCGATTTCCGCGACCGATAAATTCATCCGCCCACCTTCGTCCGGAAAAAGTTTCTGCCCCGCAATCTTGCCGGCCAGCCATTCGATGTCGTCGCTCGTGTCGTCGGTTGCGACGCCGACGAGCACGAGCAAACCGCGTCCGACTTCGCCGACCACGGCGCCTCCGACCGTGACGGAAGCGCGCGAAACACGTTGGATCACCGCGCGCATCAGGCGAGCAAGGATTTGTCGATTTCCCCCACGTTCCGCGCACCGCAGAGCGCCATGGCCAGATCGAATTCGGCTTTGAGCATTTCGAGGACACGGAACGCGCCCTCCTCGCCGTCCGCGGCCAAGCCCCACAAAATAGGACGTCCGATCAGCACGGCCTGCGCACCGAGCGCGAGCGCTTTGATTACATCGGTCCCGCGCCGCACGCCTCCGTCGATCAGCACGGGAATCTTTCCTTTCACCGCATCGACTACGCACGGAAGTGCTTCGATCGTCGCCGGAGCGGTGTCGAGTTGGCGGCCGCCGTGGTTCGACACGATGATGCCATCGGCACCGTGCTCGACAGCCAACTTGGCATCATCCGCTCGCACGATTCCTTTGAGCAAAATGGGCAGCTTGGTTTGTCCGCGCAGCCACGCGAGGTCGCGCCATGAGAGCGTGGGATCGAGCATTTGCGAGACATAGGCGGCCAAGCCGGAACCGGGAATGCCGGCAGGGAACATTTCTTTCGCGTAATCGGCGAGGTTGGCCACGGTGAGTCCGTCGGGAAGTTTGAAGCTGTTGCGCACGTCCGCCTCGCGCCGACCCCACACCTGCGCATCGACCGTGAGCACCAAGGCGCGGCATCCCGCCGCCTCGGCGCGACGGATGAGATCGGCCGTGGCTCCGCGATCCTTGTAAATGTAGAGCTGGAACCAAAGTGGTCCGGTCGCCGCAGCAGCAATGTCTTCGATCGTGGTGGTCGAAAGCGTGCTCACCACCATGACGGTGCCGGTGCGGCCCGCGGCGCGGGCGGCGGCGCATTCGCCTTCCGCACAAGCCATGCGGTGAAAAGCCGTCGGCGCGACCATAATCGGAAAGGAGATCCTCTCCCCGAGGATCGTGGTCGAAGTGTCGCGGGAGGAAACATCGCGCAACACGGGATAGTGCAGCGCAATTTCACTCCAAGCCTCGCGATTCCGGCGCAGGGTGATCTCGTCATTCGCGCCGCCAGCATAATAGTCGTATGCCTCGCGCGGCAGCAGCGTGCGCGCTGCCATTTCGAATTCCGCGAGATTGACCGCTTCCACGCACCGAGGTTGCGCGGAGGCGAAGCGGGTAACAAGACCGACTTGCCCGCATCCTGATTGCGGGGGAAAATCATCGCCCCATGGCAACTGCCCCCACATACGAACACGTCACGCGCGGGGCCCGGCGTTTCGAGTGGGACGGGCACGATGGCGAGCGATTCCCGGGCTTGGTCTGGGAATCGACCGCGGAAACCGAAGCCAATGTGCTCTGCATCCACGGTCTGAGCGGGGCGGCGGCGGATTTCGGTCCGCTCGGACGACGTTTGTCGGCACGGGGCTTCGACGTCTGGGCGATCAACCTGCGCGGGCAAGGCAATGATCCGGATCAACGCCGACGCGGGCATTTTCTCGATCCGCGCGAATGGCGGGCCGACCTCGCGGCTTTCGCCGCAGCGCACCTCGACGGCCGCCCGTTGCATCTCGTCGGCGAGAGCATGGGTTCGCTGGTCTCGGTGGACGCCGTGGCCAACGGCGCGTTGCGGCCCGAGCGTCTCGTGCTGTCCGCGCCCGTCACCGAAACCCGTGCGCCCATCCCGCCGTGGATGGTCGGTCTCTTGCGCACCGCATGCAATTTCGCGCCGCGCTTCAAACTTTCCCCGCTGCGCTTCGTCCACGGCAAAACCTCGATCCCGCGCCTGACCTCCGACGATGCTTACATGGCCTACCTGCAAAGCATTCCCCACCGCGTCGGCGGCTTCACCTTGGAATTCCTCACCCGCTTCCACGATCTCATGCAGGAGGCGCAACAATGCGCCGGGCGCGTCGACGTGCCCACCCTCATGCTCTCGGCCGGACGCGATGTCTTCATCCGCCCCGAGCAAAGCCGCGCTTTCTTCGATCGCCTCGCCGCACCGCAGAAAGAATACGTGTTCTACCCGGACAGCCACCACTTGCTCTGGCACGATGTCGACACCGACGATGTGCTCGACCGCATCACACGCTGGATCGCGGAGGGCCGGTCGTGAACCCCGAGGCTCAACGTCTCGCCGACAATCCCTCGCCGCACGATCCGTGGCGCGCCTGGGGTCCCTACGTTTCCTCCCGCCAATGGGGCACGGTGCGGGAGGACTACAGCAAGGACGGCGAAGCGTGGACCTATTTCCCGCACGAGCAGGCACGCAGCCGGGCCTACCGATGGGGCGAGGACGGCATCTTCGGCCTGTGCGACCGCGAACAGCGCCTGTGCTTCGCCCCGACGTTCTGGAACGGCGCCGATCCCATCCTCAAAGAACGCTTCTTCGGACTCACCGGACCGCAAGGCAACCACGGCGAGGATGTGAAGGAGGAATACTGGTATCTCGAAGCCTCCCCGACCGCCTCATGGCTGCGCGCGCTCTACCGCTATCCGCAAAGGGCCTTCCCCTACGCACAACTCGTCGCCGAGAACGCCCGACGCGGCCCGCTCGACCCCGAATTCGAATTGCGCGACACCGGGATTTTCGCGGACGACCGGTATTTGGACCTCGAGGTCGCTTACGCGAAGTCGTCGCCGGACGACATTCTCATCCGCATCACCGCGAAAAATTGCGGACCCGACTCCGCCCCGCTCTGGATCCTGCCCACCCTCTGGTTCCGCAACCGCTGGTCGTGGGATCCGGCCCGCCCCAAGGCCGCGGAGCTGCGCGGCTCCGATCGCGCACTCATCGAGGCCGACGAAGAAGCGCTCGGCCAATGGCTGCTCGAAGGCCCGACACCCGACGAACTGCTTTTCACCGAAAACGAAACAAACAACACCCTCCTTTTCGGCAGCCCCAACGCCTCGCCGTTCACCAAGGACGCCTTCCACCGATATCTCATCGGCGGCGAAAAAGACGCGGTCAATCCCGCCCGCCAAGGCACCAAAGCCGCCGCCCTTTACCGCCGCACCCTCGCCCCGGGCGAGACTTGGACCCTCGACCTCCGTCTCCGCGCCTCCACGGAGACGTCCGGCGGCGATCCCGCGGCGATCATGGACCGGCGCGCCCGCGAAAGCGCCGCCTACTATGACAATCTTGCCGCCCCGAATCTCGGGCCGGCCGAGCGGCAGATCCAGCAGCAGGCCCTCGCCGGGCTCGAATGGAACAAAATGTTCTACCACTATGACGTGAGCAAATGGCTCGACGGCGACCCCGCCTTCCCCCCGCCGGAGCGCACCAACCCGCG
>CAZJGQ010000083.1:0-7225 GCA_964545425.1 uncultured Chthoniobacter sp.
TGCGTCCCGTCGGCACGGAAAAATTCGGCACCAAGATCGAGCTGAAAAATTTGAACACCATCAGCGGCGTGCGTCGTGCGCTGGCCTACGAGATTGACCGTCAGATCGAAGTCCTGCGCAGCGGCGGCTCGCTCCAACAGGAAACGCGCCGTTGGGACGACGATCTCGGGGAGACGCAGCTCATGCGCATCAAGGAGTCGGCCCATGACTACCGATACTTCCCCGATCCGGATTTGATGCCGGTGAGGACGGAGAAACTCCTGGCCGCCGCAAAGGAACTGCTGCCCGAGACGCCGGCGCAGAAGCGGGCGCGTTACGAAAAAGATTTCGGGGTGAGCGAATATGACGCCGCCGTGCTGGCCGACAATCTCGAGTTGGGTGGCTACTTCGAGAAGGCCGCCACCGGTTCACCTCGTGGCAAACAGATCGCCAACTGGATCCTCAACGACCTGCAAAGCGCGCTCTCCTCCACCGACAAGACCATCGCGGAATGTCCGATCCAGCCGGCGCAGCTCGACGCGCTCGTCGCCTTGGTTGCCGGCGGACAAATCAACGGCAAGCAAGCCAAGGAAGTCTTCGCCGACATGTTCGCCACCGGACGCGACCCGTCGGTCATTGTCGAAGAGAAGGGTCTCAAGCAAGAAAGCGATGCCGGAGCCATCGGCGCCCTCTGCGACGAAGTGATCGCGGCTAACCCGCAATCCGTGGCCGACTACAAAGCCGGCAAGGGCGCCGCGCTAAACTTCCTCAAAGGCCAAGTGATGAAGCTCTCCAAGGGCAAAGCGAATCCGGTGATGGTCGGAGATTTGCTGGCGGAGAAGTTGGGGTGAGTCTGCTTCGAGGCGAGTTGAGCCCCATTTAGCCGCGGCACTCTGTGCCGCGATTCTCATTGGCGACGCGGCACAGAGTGCCGCGGATACATTCCCAAGAGACAAAATTCTGGAGCTTGGTTGACATGATGGCATTGTGAGCCATTATGCCATCATGATAAAGACGCAGGTCCAACTGGAGGAGTGGCAATACCGCGCGGCCAAGCAGGAGGGGGCACGAACCTCGCGGAGTTTGTCCGATCTTGTTCGGGAGGGTTTGTCGCTGGTTCTCCGGCGCTCGGGCCAACCCGGGCGATCGTCCCTGGAGCAATTGGCCGGCAAGTATGAGCCGCGGGCGTGCGACGATCTGAAGGCGCATGATCGCGATTGGGTCGAATCGATCCGATGACGCCTGTTTTTGTCGATACCAGCGGGTTCTATGCTTTTCTCGACCGCTCGGATCCGTTCCACCCGAAAGCCCGTGCGCTTTTTCTGCGCGCCGAGGAAGGGAAATGGCAACTCTTCACCACCAGCTACGTTGTGCACGAGTCTTGGGCTCTGATCCAAGCACGGCTGGGATGGGATGCCGTCGAGGATTGGCTGCGCACCTTGCTGCCCATGTGCGAGGTCATCTGGGTCGACGAATCCTTGCACCGGCTCGGTGCGGCCCGCGCACGTCAGGCACGGGAGCGCAGGTTGAGTTTGACCGATTGCATTTCCTTCGAGGCGATGGCTGCGCGTGGATGTGAGCGGGCGATTGCCGATGACGAGCATTTCCGCAAGCTGGGCTATCTATTGCCGTCGGTCGAGTAGCTGAAGGGTTCTGAAGATCGTTCGGATGATCGCGATGAGGACATCGCGATCCACCTTGTGCGGACGCTGGGACTTTTGGAGAATGTAGTGATGAACTTCACCGGGCGCTGGTTTGTCGGATTTGGACTCTTTCTCATCCTTTGCGGGGTGGCGGGGTATTTGTCCAATCCGGCGGGGGCGAAGACGGCGCTGATGTCGGGCGGGACGTTCGGCGGTCTTTCCGTCCTTTGGGGAGTGCTCATGATGAAAGGTTTTGGTTGGGCCAAGATTGCCGCATGGGTGAGCACGTTGTTGCTCGTCGCTGCCTTTGCTTGGCGGTTTGCCGCCGGGTGGATTGCTTATGCGGCGGGGGAACCGAAGCTTTTTGCGGCTTCTTTGATCACGCTGATGTTGGCCGCTTCGCTGGCTTCGGTGGTTGTTTTGTGGCGCTCCAGGGAGTGAGGTTGGCGGCGCGTCGGGGACGCCGCGCCCTACCTGGCGGTGGGGCAGAGGGTGCGGAGTTCGCAGTTGGGGCAGTCGGGGTTGCGGGCCATACAGCGGCGGCGGCCGTGCCAGATGAGGAGGTGACTCCAGAGGGTCCAGGCGTCTTGGGGGATTTGTTTGATGAGGTCTTTTTCGATTTTGACCGGGTCTTTGTGTTTGGTCAGGCCGAGGCGTTGGCTCAGGCGGGCGACGTGGGTATCGACCACGATGCCAGACTCGATACCGTAGGCATTGCCCAATACAACGTTGGCGGTTTTTCTGCCGACTCCGGGGAGGTTCGTCAGGGTTTCGAGATCTTGGGGGACTTCGCCGTGATGATCACGGACGAGGGCTTTCGCGGCGGCGATGAGGTTCTTGGCCTTGTTGCGGAAGAAGCCGGTGGAGCGGATGAGGTCTTCGACATCTTCCTGCCGGGCGGCGGCGAGAGATTTGGCGTCGGGGTATTTTTTGAAGAGCGCGGGCGTCACCATGTTGACGCGGACGTCGGTGCACTGCGCGGAGAGGATGGTGGCGACGAGGAGTTGGAAGGGGCCCTCGTAGTTTAACTCACAGTGGGCGTCGGGGTAGGTGGTGCGGAGGATTTCGAGAAGGTGGACGGCGGGTCGGGGACGCCCCGCCCTACCTTGAGGCTTTTTGGTCACGAGGGGCCGAGGGCGTTGAGGCGCTCTTGGGCTTTGGGGGCGAATTCGCTGTCGGGGAATTTTTCGGTGAGCTCTTTGTAGGCGCGGAGGACTTGGGCTTTTTGCTTTTGCGCTTTTTCGGGGTCGCTCGATTGGAGTTCGGCGACTTGGAGTTCGAGGAGTTGTCCGCCTTCCCACAGTCCGGTGGCGGCGGCTTCGGGCACGCCCTCGTAGAAGGCGGAGATTTTGATGAAGTAGTCGATGGCGGCGTCGCGCTCGTTTTTGTCTTTCTGGATGAAGCCGCCGAGGAGCATGGAGTTGGCGCGGAGTTCGGTCGGGGCGTTGGGGGCGCGGATGATCTGGGTGAGGAGGGCGATGGCTTCGTCCGTCTTGCCTTGTTCGCGGAGCGAGGCGGCGATGCCGTAGTTGGCTTCGAGCACCTTGGGCGACCAGGGGTAGAGAGATTTCAATTTTTCGAAGAGCGCGCCGGCGCCGGCCACATCGCCTTGTTCCTGTGCAACGCGGCCGAGTCCGAAGATCGAAATGGCTTGGGCTTCCTGGATGGCGGGCGGGGCTTGGCCGGGTTCTTGTCCGGCGGGGTTCGGGTAATCGACGGCGATTTTTTCGAAGACGGCTTTGGCTTCGTCCGCTTTGCCGTTCTCGAGCAGAGCGAGTCCGTAAAGGTCGAGGTCCGTCGGTGCGTAGACCAGCGATGGATCGTAGGCTTTGTTCATTTCCTCCAGCGCGCGCGCCGGGTCGGTCTGGCTGATGAAGGCGGCGCGGGCGAAGAGGATTTTGCTTTTCGCGCCGTCGGGTGCGGATGCGGCGAGGTCTTCGAAATATTTCTCCACTCCGGCGGCATCGAGCAGTTCCGCGGAAACTTCGGCCTGCTTGGCGGCGAGGAGGGAACGGAGCCCGAGTCCGAGCTGGGCGCTATCCGGATAGGTGGCGGTCATTTTTTCCGCAGCGGCAACCGAGGCGGCCATGGCGGCTTTCCATTTTTCCTGCTCCTCGGGGGTGAGCGCGCCGTAGCGTCCGAGTTTCTCCGCGGCGGCGCGGTGGAGGTCGGCAATTTTGAGCATGGCCTCGGGCGCTTTCGGAGCGGTGGCGTATTTCTCGGCGAAAGATTGGTAGGCGGCGACGGCGGCTTCGATGTTGCCGCGGTTGGTTTCGGTCTGGCCGATGCTGTCGAAGGCGAAGAAGACTTTGTCGTCCTCGGGGTATTTGCCGACGAATTCGGTCATGAGGCGCACGACTTCGTCGGCGTTCTGCGCGGCGCCGGCGAGCTGGGCGCGCTGGAAGTAGGTGAAGGGTGCGGGCTGGCTCTGCGGGAATTTTTCCGCGATCTCGGCCATGGTGACGACGGCTTCGTCATTGCGGCCGAGGGCGAGCTTGGCCGCGGCGGCGGAATACATCGCGCTGGGGGTGAGTTGGGTGTCCGGGTATTTCTGCACGAAGGCGTCGATGAGCGGGAGCGATCCCTCGTTGTCGCCTTTCTGCTGCGTCCCAACGGCCACCCAGAATTCGGCTTCTTCGACTTGTGCGGCTTGGGGGAACTTGGCCGCGACTTCTTTGTAGGCGGCGATGGCTTCGTCCCATTTGCCTTGTTCCTTGAAGACGTTGCCGATGCCGAGTTGGGCGACGGCGCCGACTTCGGGCGGCGGGTTGGTGGCGAGGAAGTCTTGGTAAGTTTTGAGCGCGCCGTCGAAATCGCCTTGTTGGGCGCGGGCGGTGGCTTCGTTGACCACGGACAGACCGAGGAACGGGCTCTTGGGATAAATTTCCGCGGCCTCTTTGAAATACTGCGCGGCTTTCTCCGGATTGCGGACATCCGGGTCCGGGTGGGTGAGGAAAAGATTGCCCAGCGCGACGGGCAGGTTGGCCGCGATGGGGTCGCCTTTGTGCGCGCGTTGGAAGGCGTCGTAGCGGGTCACGGCGGGATCGGCGGCGTTTTGCACCGCGTAGGTCATGGCGAGGAAGTAGAGGTTGCGTTTTTTGTCCTCGTCGTCGGCGAGGAGCGGCTCGATGTGGGCGAGGACGATGCGGGACTCGTCGTATTGTCCGGCTTGGAAATAGCTCTCGCCGATTTTTTGCAACGCAGTGAGGGTTTGGTCGGGGCGCGATTGCAATTCGGCGAGTTTGCGGCGGTCGCGCTCGGCCAGGCGGTCGAGGCGGTTCTTTTCGGGCGTGTTGCGCGCAGCGAGGGCGGCGCGGCGCAGGGCGGGGATGCCGTCGATCTTTTTCTGCTGGAGGGCGACAATGGTTTCCTTGGGCAGCACGCCGCGGAACGCGGCGCGGGCCTCCTCGAGCAGGGCGGCTTTGCGGTCCTCGGTGGCGAAGGAGGCTTCGTTGAGGAGGATCTCGCCGAGTTGGAACTGCGCCGAATTGACCAGGGCGAGGTCGGTTTTCTTGGCGATGATCTCGCGGAGAAGCCCGGCTGACTGGGCGTAGAGGGCGAAGGCGGCGTCTTTGTCGGGCTCTTCGCCGGAGAGAATTTTGCTGCCCTCGGTGGCGTAGATGAGAGCGAGGAGGTTCTGGCTTTCGAGGATGCTCGGGCTGTCGGGGAAGCGCTTGAGGTTGCTGTCGAGGGCGGTCTTGGCTGCGGCGAAGTCGCCGATTTGGAAGGAGGCAATGGCGCTGCCGTAGAGGGCGGCTTCGACCTCCGTGGAGCGGGGGTATTTGGCGATGAAGTCGGCGTATTTTTTGACCGCTTCCTCGTAGTTGGTTTTGCGCGCCGGGTCGTCGGGTTCGAGCGAGGCGGCCAGACCGGAGAGGGCTTGCGGTTCAAGGAAGGCGGCGAGTTCGGTCAGCTCGTCGGAAGTCGGGGGACCGCCGAAAAATTTCTTGAGGGTGTCGAGGGACTTTTGGTTCTCGCCGGTGAGGTAGTAGGAGAAGGCGAGTTGGACTTGTGCTTTGGGGACGACGGCGGAGGTCGGGTAGTCGGTGAGGAATGTTTCGTAGGCTTCGACGGCAGCCGGATAATCGCCGTTCAGGTAGATATTGTCGGCGGCGTCGAGGGCCTGCTGCGGCGCATCTTGGGCGGCAGTGCGGGTGGTGAGCAGCAGTGACGCCAGAAGCAGGGCACGGGGGAAACTCATGCCTGCAATTTAGAGTATCAGGCGGGAGAGGGAAAGCCTTCGAGGTCGGCGGGGGGTGCGGATTTTTTGCCGCGAGCGAGTGCATGGTTGAGGTCGTCGAGGATGGCGAAGAGGCAGGGAATGAGGACGAGGGTGATGAGGGTGGCGAAGCTCAAGCCCCAGACGATGGCTTGGGCCATGGGAGCGAGGAATTGCTCCTGGCCTTTGCTGAAAAAGGCGAGATTGAAGAGACCGACCACGGTGGTGGCGGTGGTGAGGAGGATGGGACGAAAACGGGTGCGTCCGCTCTCGAGGATGGAATGCCAGCGGACGCGTGGTTGGGCGATGTCGCGGCCGCGGCGGTAATTGTTGATGAAGTCGACGAAGACAATGGAGTTGTTGACCACGATGCCGGCGAGGGCGATGGCGCCCATGACCGACATCAGCCCCATGGGTTCGCCCATGAAAAGGAGGCCGAGGACCACGCCGACCAATCCGAAAGGGACAACAGTCATGATGACAAAGGGTTGGAGGAACGAATTGGTGATGGTGGCGATGAGGGCGTAAATGAGGAAGATGGCGACGAGGCCGGCGAACTTCATGGCCTCGAGGCTGCGCTCGGTGTCCTCGTTTTCACCGGTCAGGCCGATCTGCAGGGCGGGATGCGCGGCGAGCACTTCGGGCAGCCATGTTTTGATTTCCTCGTTGGCGCGGGCCGAGGTGGTGACGCGCGGGTCGATGTCGGAGGACACGGTGATGACACGTTCTTGGTCGAGGCGTTTGACCCGCGGGATGCCGCTGACGCGCTCGAGCGTGGCAATGGTGTCGAGGTCGACCATGCCCTGCGGGCCTTTGAACATGAGATTGCGCACGATGCCCGGATCCTGACTGTAGCGTTCGTCCATCTTGACGCGGACGACCACTTCGTCGTTGCCCCAGCGCAGGCGGGAGGCCTCGAGTCCGCGGAAGGCGCCGAGGAGGTCACGCCCGACCTGCGTGGCATCGAGTCCGGCGCGGGCGGCGCGGTCCTCGTCGAGGCGGACGCGGAACTCGGTTTTTCCTTTCGGCAGATCGCTGCCGACGTTGACCAACCCGGAGACGCCGCCGAGGCGCTTTTGGATTTCGGCGGCGGCGGACTTGAGCTCTTCGAAATCGGCTCCGCGGAGTTCGATGTTCACCGCGCGTCCGACCGGAGGTCCGCCTTCTTCTTTTTTGGCCGTGCCGGTGATGACTTCGGGGAAGGAGTTGACCACGTTGCGCAGGTCGCGCTCGATGACCGAGGGTTTGCGGGCCTCGGGGCTTTGTTCGTCAACGTCGACGATGAGCATGGCGAGGTTGCTGCCGTATTCGAGGAACTGGTCGGTCGGATCGAACATGGCGCCGATGCGCGTGGTCACGGCGACGAGGTCGGTGGCGGGCAGGG
>CAZJGQ010000084.1:0-6930 GCA_964545425.1 uncultured Chthoniobacter sp.
CCCGCCGCGGCGGATGGCAACGCGCCCGCGCCGCCCTCGCGCGGCAGACCCTGCGCTTCGATGACTTCGAGACGGACGATCTTGTTGTCCATCTCGACTACGGCATCGCACGTTACCGCGGACTGCAGGTGCTGCCCGGACAGGAGGAAGCGGGCGAAGTGCTCACCCTCGAATTTGCGCGCGGGTCCAAGCTCTATGTGCCGCTCGACCAAGGCTGGAAAGTTTCCCGCTACGTCGGAGTCGGACGCAAAAATCCTGCGCTGAGCGAATTGGGCGACGGACGCTGGCAACGCGCCCGCAGCAAGGCGGAAAAGTCCGTCCTCGCCTACGCCGAGAAACTTCTGCGTCTCCAGGCCGAACGCGAACTCGAGCCCGGCATCACCTTCCCGCCGGACAACACCTGGCAGCGCGAATTCGAGGACTCCTTTCCCTTCGACGAAACCCCCGACCAACTCCGCGCCATCACCGACGCCAAGAAAGACATGGAGTCGACCAAGCCGATGGACCGACTCATCTGCGGCGACGTCGGCTTCGGAAAAACGGAAGTCGCCATCCGCGCCGCCTTCAAGGCGGTCATGGGCGGCAAACAGGTCGCTTTCCTCGCGCCCACCACCGTGCTGGCCCAGCAGCATTGGCAGACCCTGCGCGAACGCATGTCGGATTATCCGGTCACCGTCGGATTGCTCAGCCGCTTCCGCACGCAGAAGCAGCAAAAGCAAACCTTGGCCGGTCTGCGCGATGGCAGTGTGGACATCGTGGTCGGCACGCACCGCCTGCTCGGCAAGGACGTCGCTTTCAAAAATCTCGGCTTGGTCGTCGTCGACGAGGAACAGCGTTTCGGCGTCCTGCACAAAGAACGTCTCAAAGAAAATTTCCGCAAGGTGGACGTCCTCACGCTCTCCGCCACGCCGATTCCCCGCACACTTTACCTTTCGCTCCTCGGCGCGCGCGACATGAGCACGATCGAAACGCCGCCGGCCAACCGCATCCCGGTCGAGACGGTCATTTGCGGCTACGACGAACGTCTCATCCGCGACGCGATCAAACGCGAACTGGCCCGCGGCGGCCAGGTCTACTTCCTGCACAATCGCGTCAAATCGATCGGACTGCTCGAGAAACGGCTCAAGGAACTCGTGCCCGACGCGCGTATCGTCACCGGACACGGACAAATGGACGAGGAAGACCTGGAGGACGTCATGGCCACCTTCGTCTCGGGCAAAGCCGACATCCTGCTCTGCACCACGATCATCGAAAGCGGCCTCGATATCCCCAATGCCAACACCATCATCATCGACCGAGCCGACCGCTTCGGGCTGGCCGATTTGTATCAGTTGCGCGGACGCGTCGGACGCTCCAACCATAAAGCCTACGCTTACCTCCTGCTCCCCCGCGATCTGATGGGCGCGGGCGAAGCGCGCAAACGCATCGCCGCCATCCGGCAATATTCCAATCTCGGCGCCGGATTCCGCGTGGCCATGCGCGACCTCGAAATCCGCGGCGCCGGCAACATCCTCGGCACCGAGCAAAGCGGGCACATCCTCGCCATCGGTTTCGAATTCTACTGCCGACTGCTCAAAGCCGCCGTGGCCAAATTGAAAGGCGAGCGCACCCCCGGCCGGCCGGACATCAAAGTGCAACTCGACTTCGTCGCGTCCGACCCCGCCACCGCGCGCGACGGACAACTCCCCGCGTGGATCCCGCCGGACTACATCGCCGAACCGAAAGAGCGCATCGCCGCCCACCGCGCCCTGGCCGAAGCCGAGACCCTGCCCGCTCTCGAGCAGCTGAAAAACCAATGGCGCGACCGCTACGGCCGCCTGCCCGCCCCCGCCCGTCACCTCCTCAAAACCGCCGCCATCCGCCTCCGTGCCGCCGCCGCCGGCCTCGACCTGGTCGAAACAGAAGGCAGCGTCCTCCGCCTGCGCCGGGGAGGCGATTTCATCATGATCGGCCACCGCCACCCCCGCCTCGATTCCGACGATCCCGCCTTGAAATTGCGCCAGATCCTATCACTCTTGCAGCAGTTGTGATCACCCTTTGCCGCACCCTGACGGGCCTTTTCGCCCTCACCGTCACCCTGCTTCCGCTCACCGCCTCCGCCCAACAGCGCGACCGGCTCGTCGACGGCATCGCCGCGGTGGTCAATTCCAACGTCATCACCTACGGCCAGGTCCGCGAGTTGCTCATGTTCCGTCAGCGCTCGCTGGCCGAGATGTATCAGGGCGAGGAACTGCGCGCGGAAATGAAGAAGTCGCAGGACGCCGCCCTCAAAGACCTCATCGATCGCCAGCTGATCATCGACTACTTCAATTCCGAAGGATTCAAAATCCCGTCTTACGTCGTCGAGGACCGCATCAACACGCTGATCCGCGAGGAATTCGGCGGAGACCGCCAGGCTTTCGTCCGCACGCTCAAAGCACAGGGCTTCAGCCTCGGACGTTTCCGCGAAATCGAGCGCGACAAAATCATCGTCCAAGCCATGCGCCAGCGCGCGGTGCGCTCGGACTTCGTCATTTCGCCGGACAAAATCGAGGCCTACTACCGCAAGAACATCAAACAGTATTCCACCCAGGCGGAGATCAAACTGAGCATGATCGTCCTGCGACCCGAGTTCGACGGCACGGAAAACCCGGTGGAAACCAAACGCACCATGGCCAAGGAAATCCGCGAAAAGCTGGCCGGCGGCGCCGACTTCGCCGGCATGGCGCAGATGTATTCGGATGACAGCACGGCGGATTTCGGTGGCGATTGGGGTTGGATCGACGAGAGCACGCTGACCGGATCCCTCAACAAAACCGCTTTCTCCATCGCCCCCGGAAAACTGAGCGACGTGATCCAGATCGGCGACACGTTCTACATCATGAAGGTCGAGGCCAAGAAACCCGCCGTGGTCCAACCCCTTTCCGAAGTGCGCGAGGAAATCACCCAGAAGCTGATCGAGGAGGAACGCATCCGCATGCAGGATCGCTGGATCGACACCCTCCGCGAGAAAGCTTACGTGAAAATCTACTGAGCGTGCCCGCGCGCCCCGTCCTCGGACTCACCATCGGCGACCCGGCCGGCGTCGGTCCGGAATTGATCGAACGCTGCTTGTTGGATCCGGGGCTTCCGCAAACCTGCGACTACCGCGTGATCGGCGACCCGGCGGGCCACGCGGCGGGTCGACCCACCGCTGCCTCGGCGCGCGCGGCATGGGATGCGCTGGAAGAAGCGGCGCGCTTGCTGCAGGCCGGGGAAATCCACGGAGTCATGACCGCGCCCGTGGCCAAGCAAGGCCTGCACGAGGCCGGATTCCCCTTCCCCGGACAAACGGAATTCTTCGCCGCGCGCAGCACCACGGACAACTTCGCCATGTGCCTGACCGGCGGACCGCTCACCGTCGCCCTGGCCACGATTCATCTCCCTCTGCGCGACGTTGCCTCATGTCTGCGGACCGAGGAAATCATCCGCGTCGGAAAATTATTGCACCGGTTCCTGCAACAACGTCTCGGACGCCAACCGCGCATCGCCGTGGCCGGACTCAACCCGCATGCCGGTGAGCACGGCCGCTTCGGCGACGAGGAGCAGACCATCATTGCCCCCGCGGTAACCGAACTAGCCGCCCACGGCAACTTCACCGGACCGTTCTCCCCCGACACCGTCTTCCACCGCGCGGCCGCCGGCGAATTCGACGGCGTGCTTTGCATGTATCACGATCAGGGACTTATCCCGCTCAAGCTGCTCGCTTTCGACACCGGGGTAAATGTGACTCTCGGTCTCCCCTTCCCCCGCACCAGCCCCGACCACGGCACGGCCTTCGACCTCGCCGGGACCGGCCGCGCCAATCATTCGAGCATGCTGGCCGCCATCAAACTCGCCGCGGAGTTGCTGTGACGCCGCAGGTGGATCGCGCCGTCCCGGCGCGATATTCCGTTTAGAGAATCGCGATGGGGACATCGCGATCCACCCTCCCCCTCAAATCATGTATTCCGGCTCGCCGGATTGCTCGTGCAGGCCGCACTCGCGCTTGAGGCCGCTGAAGCGCGTATCCTCGGGCTTCATGCCGTCGGCGTAGCGCGTGGTGCTGTGCGTGTCGCCGATGCTGACGTAGCCCTGCTCCCAGAGCGGATGGTAGGGCAGGCCGTGCTCGCGGAGATATTCGCCGATTTGCCGGTCGGACCAATCGACGATGGGATGCAATTTGAGCACGCGGTTCTGGCGCTTGAGCACGGGCAGGTCTTCGCGCGACGAAGCATGCTCGCGGCGTAGTCCGGTGATCCACACTTTCGCGCCGAGCTCGGCCAGCGCGCGGTTCATCGGCTCGACTTTGTTCAAGCGCCCGTATTTCTCCAGCCCCTCCACGCCTTGCTCCCAAAGTTTGCCATAGACCGCCTCCTGACGGGCCGCGGTCATGGCCGGACTGTAAACCTTGAGGTTGAGTCCGAGCTTTTCACCCAACTCATCGGCGAAGCGGTAGGTCTCGGGAAAAAGATAGCCGGTGTCGATGAAGACCACCGGAATCTGCGGATCGAGGCGCGTAACCAAATGCAACATGACCGCCGCCTGCACCCCGAAGCTGGTGCTGAGCACGGCGTGACCGCGGAATTCTTCCAGCGCCCAGCGGACGCGGTCGGCGGCAGAACGCGATTCCAAGTCGCGGTTCCATTCGGCCACGTGGGCGTCGTCGTATCCGTGCTGCAGCGAAACGGCCATAAAAGAGAGCCCTGCCGAATAAGCGCCCGATGCCCCCGCGGCAAGAAGCAAATAACCCGGAATTCCGTGGACCGGCACCCGCCGACCGCGCGATAAGGTGCCCGTGTCGAAAAACCCGTTCCCGCTGATCCTCGTGCTGGGCGCCGTGTTTTTTGCCGCCGGCTGCGGAAAGAAAGAGGAACCGTCCCAGGCGGGCGAACCGGAAGCCGACCCGTGGGCCGCTTTTCCCTTCATGCAAAGGGCACCGGGCAACACGGAGGCCTTCGTCTCCGTGCGGCGGCCGGCGGCGGTCTGGCAGGAAATCGCCTCGGCCTGGGCGCCCTTTTTTTCCGATCCGGGCACGCTCGCTTGGTGGCAAGGCACGGCACCGGGAAGACTCGCCGCGGCTTTCCTCGAAGCACCGCGCACGCCGCCACTCCTCGCGGCGTTGGGCACGGTGACGGAGCATGAAATGTTCATCGCCTGCGGACCCGGCACGGGATCGCAACTGGCCGCCTTGCAGCAAATCAAGCGCCTCTTCGACGCCGCGCGTCTCCGCAATCTCTTCACCCCACTGCCGACCGAAGACGTGCCGCCGGAAGAGGTGGTGTCGCTCGAGGAACTGCCCGAAGATCTCGGCTCGGCCGCTTTCACCGAGGTCATCGTTCCCTTGCCGCCGGCCATGCAGGAGACCCTGGAAAAGTTTGTCCGCGAGGCGGCCATTCCGCCGATCCTCATCGGAGCGAAGATTCCGCAAGACTCGCCACTGCCCGCCCTCATGCAGGAATGGGTCGACGCGCTGCCGGAAAAAATTCCCCGCGACCGCGTCGATGCCGGCGAGCACGGACAATTCACCCGCGTGCGTCTTCCTGTCACCACGCTTGTGCCTTCCAATGTGGCCGTGCGCGCCCGCGATCTTCTCGCCACCAACCTGGGCGATGTTTATGCCGCGACCTACATCATGCGCGACCTTCTTTCCAAGGTGACCACCCTCGGCTTCGGCCGTATGCATGGATACTTCGTCGTGTCCATTGGATCGGAATCCGGACTGCCCGAACTCGCCGCCAAGCCCGCGCAGTCACTGGCCGCGACACCCATCGTGCGAAAACTCGAGCCGCTCCTGGGCGAAGAGGACGAGGCGGTTTTCTATGCCGACCGGCTGATGGTCAGCTTGGCTGCCGCTCCGCCGCCGGTGGCGGAATACCTCGATGCCGCCGTCGAGTCCGCCCTCGAATTCGCGCCCGCCGAAACCATCGAGCCGCTGCGCGAGCAGTCCGCACCTCTCCGCGCGCAAGCGGAAGAGCTTTTCCGTCCGCGCACCACGGAAATCGGCGGTTTGGTGCAAAAGAGCGGCGACCGATGGAACGCGGAGCTTTTCGGCGGCTCATTCGCCCCGCGTCTGTCTTCCGGCAATGCCACACCCCTCTTCGCCCCGGGTTCGGAAGTTGACATCCTGTGGACCGAAAACTGGGAAGAAGGCTACGCGCAGCGCGTGCTCGATTTTGCCGCGGGGCTGGCTTCCTTCGCCGCCGATTGGACCAAGGCCCTGGGCCCGGTGTTTCTCGATGACGAGCGGCAAGCGAGGGTGGATCTCGCGCTGCGTGTGATCGGCGAACCGATCAAGCAGCTGCAGCAGAGAACAGGAACGCTTCTGCAGAATGCGCTCGGACCCCAAGTGGCCATGGCTGTTTCCTTCGACGGCACCATGCCGCCCCCGCCGCTTCTTCCGGCCAGTGCGGCGGAAGCGGTTCTGCCCCGCTTGGCCTTCGGGGCCGCGCTGCGCGACCGCGAGGCACTCGCGCGGGGATGGGAGGAATTGACCGCGGGCAGCGGCGGCTCGCGCTGGCCGGTGCCGGTCAGTTCGACCGAACCCGATGGTGCGGTGACCTATGAGTATCCCCTGCCACTGGGCGGACCGGACCTCTCCGCCGCCGTCACCATCGAGGGCAACCGCTGGCTGCTGGGCAGCTCGCGCGCCTTCAACATGAAAGTCGCCTCACTCCCGCCGCCGCCAGCCGGCCGGACTGCGGTGCAAACCATCGAGTTTTCCACCGCACCTTTGGCCACCCTGACGGCGACCTGGGCACAGGCCATGGAAAGCGACCCGTCGCTGGCCGGATTCTCCGGCGGACTCTTCCCGCAAAGTCCGCAATCCTTGGCCGCAGTGGCCGAAGTGCTGAAAACTCCCCGCCGCTTCCGCTACGAAGCCCGCTGGGAAGACGATGTGCTTCATCGGGTGCTCGAGTTGAAGGCGGCTCC
>CAZJGQ010000085.1:0-6879 GCA_964545425.1 uncultured Chthoniobacter sp.
CCCGCGGCATCCGTCCCGAAGCCGCGCGCCAGTTGCTCGTCATGGGCTTCTTCAATACCGTCCTCGACCGTCTCCCGGACGAAAAGCTCCGCGGCCATATTGAGGGTCTGGTTGAAGAGCGGCTCGCTGCTGCTTTGGCTGTGGTCTGACCTGCGACTTTTTCAACACAGGCAAGCGGGCAGCAATCCGCTTGCCTGCTTTCCTAGAGTCCCAAGCTGGATTTCCTTTTTCGCACAGAAAGCCAGCGCCTGCAGAGATTGCTGCAGCCGACTCCCAGGGATTGGGGCGACGACCCTGCGCTTTTCGTGAGCAAGCGGCACCACGTAAACGCCCGGATCGCGGCTCCCAAAAATAACCTCAATTTACTTTGCGGTGAGACCGGATCGTCTATGGTTTTGGGTCCATGTCTGCCCGCCCTATCCGTCATTGCCTGTCGACCATTTTGCCTTTGATTACTCTCGCGCTTGCTGTTGCGGGTGTGGAGCCCGCGCGGGCGCAATCCACGGTGTATTGGACCAACTCCAGTTTGAATTGGAACACCAACACGGCGGACTGGATGACCAACTCGGCCGGCTCGGGATCGCGGTCCGTCTGGATCAACAGCGACAGCGCCGTTTTTTCAGCGGGCACGGCACTTACCAACGCCTACACGCTGACCAACGGCGGCGTCATCGTGGACAACATCACGCTCGAAGAAGGAAAAATCCAAGTCGTTGGCAACACTTTGCGGCTTGCTGACACGAGTGCGACTTACAACATCAGCCACCACACGTCGGGCAGCGATTACGACCTGCGCATCGACTCGGTCATCATCGATTCGACCAAGGGCGTCTCGTCGATTACCAAAACCGGCTCCGGTATTTTGATGCTCACGGCCAGCAATACTTTCACCGGCGGGGTGACGCTCAGCAGCGGTCTGCTCTCCTGGCAAAACAGCAACGGTGCATTCGGCAGCGGGGCGCTGACCCTCGCGGGCGGCAGCTTGGTTCACAACTCCGGGGGCGATTCCACGGTGGGCAACGCCCTCCATGTCACGGGCACGACGAAAGTCGTGACGCGCGCCGGCAACGTATTTTTCACCGGCCCCGTGAGCGGCAGCGGAACTTTTGATGTGTCGAACAACTCGTCCGATATCGACAATCTGTCCATCTCCAGCGCCACGATCCTCATCACTTCGACCAACCTCAGCGGCTTCACCGGCACGTTCGCGCACACCACCCTTTCCTCCGGCGGCAACCGCTTGGTCTTCGGACCTTCCCCCGCTTTCGGCAATCTGACCATTGACGCCTCCAACGCCCGATTCAACCTCAGCGGTTCGACCACGGGGCCTAACACCGTGGACTTGGCCGACGGCAACTACGGCCTCTTCAAAATCGGCGAACTTGCCGGCAGCGGCGGCCGCATCCGTGCCGGCAACACTGCAGCGGGCAACACCACATTCGAGGTCGGCCACCTGAACACGTCGTCAACCTTCGGCGGCGTCATTGCCAACTATGACAACGGCTCCGGCGGTCGTGCACTTCTAACCAAAGTCGGCACCGGCACGCTCACTCTCACCGGAGCCAACACCTACACGGGTGCCACCACCGTCAGCGGCGGCACGCTGGCGATCAATGGCAGCGTCGCCAGCGCGGTCAGCGTGCAATCGGGTGCCACATTGAGCGGCACGGGCACCATCGGCGGAGCGGCTTCGGTCAGCGGCATCCATAGCCCGGGTAACAGCCCGGGCATCCAGACATTCAACGACGGACTCGCCTACAATAGCGGCTCCACCTTTGTCTGGGAACTGGTCTCCAGCACCACCGCTGCCGACCAGCGTGGCATTGCTTATGATGGCGTCAATGTGAGCGGGGGCACCCTGTCGATCGGCAGCGGCGCGACCAGCCAGCTCGTCTTCAACTCCTCCGGCTCAACCGTGCGTTGGACCGACAGCTTGTGGGGCACGAACCAAAGCTGGCTCGTTTTCAGCAATACCTCGGCACCCAGTGGAGAGTTCGACACCCTGAACGTTGGCGTCGATATTGAAGGAATCGCTTTGTCCGCCGCACGCGGTGGGTCGTCCTTCAGCTGGAACACGGTCGGTCAATCCGTCTACCTCACCTACACTATTCCCGAGCCAAGCACCTACGCGATGCTGATCCTCGCGGTAGCTGGTGCCATCCTTTACAAAACGCACCGTAGTCGCGCCTGCCGCCGCGCGAACGAGGAGTAAAACTAGAGCTGCTCGGGGCTGTTGAGCAGTTCTGCGATACGGCCGAGCAGTCGTCCCGCGGCACCGCCGTCGAGCACGCGGTGGTCGAAGCTTAGGGTGAAGCGGGCGACGGTGACGGGGAGAAATTGCTGCTTCTCCTTGTCCCACTTGGGTTCGACACGGCCGGCGCCGAGTCCGAGGAGGACGGTTTGTTCGGGCAGCGGGATCGGGGTGGCCAGGGTGAGGCCGAAGGTGCCGTAGTTGGTGACCGTGGAAATACATTGGCCCATGTCTTTCGGGGTGAGGCGGCGCTGACGGGCCAGCTCCACGAGACGCGCGTAAATGGGGACGAGTTCCTTGAGCGTGTGTTTGTCGGCTTCGCGGATGACGGGAACGAGCACGCCGTCCTCGGCTTCGACGGCGAAACCGATGTCGATCGAGCCGGGGTGGATCACTTGGCTGCCGATGAGGCGTCCGGCAGGGGCGCTGTTTTCGGAAAGCGCCATGGCCAGCGCGCGCAGGGCGTAGAGCGAAACGCCGGCCTTTTCCGCGGACGCTTTGCGGTGGGCGAGCATTTTGTCGAGCTCGACGGGCAACACCACGGTGGCCAGCGGACGGGTCCAGCTGCGGCGCATGGCATCGGCCACGGCCACGCGCATGGAGGAAGCCTCGGTGACTTTGTGCTGGTCGAGATTCTCCATGAACCGCTCGAAATCCTCGATGGTGACACGTCCGCCCGCGCCGCTTCCGGCCACGCCGGCGAGGTCGGCCGCGCTGAGTCCCAGTTCTGTCATGCGCGCTTTCATGCGTGGCGAGAGGTAAGCGGCGCCACCGGCGTGGGCGGGGACGGGGAGACCTTTGATCGTCGGTTCGGGTTTGTCCGACTGCTTGATCTCGGGCTTGGCAACGCGCTTCTTTTTCGGTTTTTCCGGCGCACCGGCAGGCATGGAGCCGGTGGGTTGTCCGTTGGCCGCGGTTTCCTCCGGCTCGAGGTAGCCCATACGTTCGGCATCGGAATCGGCCACTTCGAGGTATCCGAGGGTGGCGCCCACGGCGTAGCTTTCGCCTTCGGCCGCACGGAGTTCGACGAGTTTGCCATTACAGGGGGCGACGACGCCCATGACCGCCTTGTTCGTCTCGACCTCCATCACGTCGCTGTCGCCGGCCACATCATCGCCGGGCTTGGCGATGAGGCGGACGATGGTGGCTTCGGCGATGGATTCGCCGAGTTGCGGCATGAGGAGAGGGATGCGGGCCATAAAAATTATTGGGTGAGAAGTTGGCGCAGGCGGGCGGCGACGGTGGTGGCGGTCGGACGGTGCGCGGCCCACAAATCCGGATGGTAGGGCACGGGCGTGTCCTTGGCATTGAGCCGCATGGGGGCGGCGTCGAGCAGGCCGAATCCTTCGGTGGCCACGCGCGAGATGACCTCCGCGGTCGCGCCGCCCCAAGGCCAAGCTTCGCCGACGACAAGAAGGCGTCCGGTGCGGGCCACGGAGGCGAGAACGGTGTCGGTATCGAGTGGTTTGACCGTGCGCAGGTCGATCACTTCGATCTGCCAGCCCTCCTCAACGAGGTCCTCGGCGGCCTGCAGCGACTCGTGGAGCATGGCGCTGTAGGTCACCACGGTGGCGTCGCGTCCGGCGCGGGCGATGCGGGCTTTGCCGGCGGGTTGCGCCACGTCGGGAAGTTTGTCCGCCTTGAGGTGGTAATAGAGGAGCTTGTGCTCGCAGAAAATGACCGGGTCGTCGATCGACACCGCTTCGAGCATCATGCTGTAGGCGTCTTCGACCGTGGCCGGTGTCATGACGACCAGACCCGGGTAGTGCGAGTAAATCGCCTCCATGCTCTGGCTGTGGAAGGGGCCGGCACCGAGCGTGCCGCCGCTGGGCAGGCGCACCACGATCGGGCAGGGGATGTCGGTGCGGTAGTAGAGCGTGGCCGCCTGGTTGACGATCTGGTTGAAGCCGACGGTGGAGAAGTCGGCGAATTGCATTTCGACGATGGGGCGCGCGCCTTCAATCGCCGCACCGATGGCCAGGCCGACGATGGCGTCCTCGCTGAGCGGAGCGTCCATGACGCGCCCGGGGAATTCGGCGGCCAGGTTTTTTGTCGCCTTGAAGGCGCCGCCGAAGGCGCCGACGTCCTGTCCGTAAATGAAGACGCGCGGATCGTCGGCCAAGGCCTTTTCCTGCGCGGCGCGGATGGCTTCGAGATAGGTGACGCTCATTCTTCCTCCGCGTCGTAATGACCGTCGGTCAGATGTCCGGTCGAGATGGCCTGCCAGTCCTCGGCGTTCGGGTCCGGGCCTTTTTCGCGCTGCGCTTTGTTCAGGGCTTCTTCGACCTCGGATTGCGCTTCCTTGGTCCACTTGGCGATGTCCTCGGCCGTGGCAAGGTCGGCAGCAATGAGTTGCCGCGCCCCGACCTCCAGGCAGTCGCGTCCGACGTTGGCTTTGCGCAGGCAGGGATCGACATAGCCGGCGTCGTCGTGCTCGCCGTGTCCGACAAGACGGAGAAGCGTGGCGACAACGAGCTGCGGTCCGTGGCCTTCGCGCGCGGCCTGCACGGCGAGGCGCAAGGTTTCGAGGCAGGCCATCGGATCGGTGCCGTCGCATTTGAGTCCGGCGATGCCGTAGCCGGCCGCTTTGTCGAGGAGGTCGGCGCAGGCAAACTGGCGGTTGTTCGGCGTGGAGTAGGCGTATTGGTTGTTGGCCACCACGACAACGAGCGGGAGGTGTTCGACCGCGGCCATGTTGATGCCCTCGTGAAAAGCGCCGGTGGACGTGCCGCCGTCGCCGATCGAAGTGACGCCGACCACGCCGGTTTCCCCGCGCAGGCGGCGGGCGTAGAGTCCGCCGGCCACCACGGGGACGAGCGCACCGAGGTGGCTGATCATGGCATAGTAGCCTTCGCGGGGGCGTCCACGGTGGATGTTGCCGTCGCGTCCGCGCATGGGGCCTTGGGCCGAGCCGAGATAGGTGCGCAGGGTGTCGAGCGCGGTGTCGCCGAAGGCGAGGCGTCCGGCCTGGTCGCGGATGAGCGGACCGTAGATGTCGCCTTTTTTCAGGAAGATGGACGAGGCGGTGCTCAGGGCTTCCTGGCCTTTGCCGAGGAAGACGCCGCCTTTGATCATGCCGGCACGGTAAAGACTCGCGAGTTTGTCTTCCGTCGCGCGGGCCAGAAGCATGACGCGATAAGCGCGCACGATGAGCGCGGGATCGAGGTCATTTTGCGCCACCGTCTTTTCCTTGACTGCCGTGACCATCAGAGGAGCGAGACTAATGCGGCGGGGGCCCGCCCTGCAAAGGGAAAACAGGCTGTTGAGAACGCCCTTTTGGCTCGCGGAGAGGTTTTTGGCGGGGAAAATGCGGAGGATGCCCCGGGTGCGAACTTTGATTGTCGGAATTCCGCTGCTGCTCGCCGCGGTGACCGCGGTCGCGCTCTGGACGGTGGCCCGTGTCTCGGTGGACAAGAAAAACGAGATGTATATCGGCAGCATCGGGGAGCCGACCACGCTGAACCCGATCCAGGCGGCCGACTCGGCCTCCAGCTCGGTGACCGGCATGGTCTTCAACGGGCTACTCAAATACGACGCCGATTTGGAAATTGTCGGGGATCTGGCCGCGGAATGGGACCTTAGCCAAAAAAGCACATTCTTCTTCGCCACGGACGAGGAAGCGGTCATGGCCGCGGCCAACATGGAGGCCGGGATTGTGGACCGAGCGGCTTTGCATTTGCGGCGCTATGCGGTGGGGGACAAGCGGCTCGTGCTCGAGCTGTCGTTGCCGGGGGTGAGCGATTCGCGCGAGCTTGCGGCGAAATTCGGCGTGCCGACGATGCCAACGCGGACGGTGTCCGTCGTCGCACCCAAGCCGATCGGCGACGCCCTGAGCAAATTTGCCGCGGACGACTTGGCCTCGCAGGTCGTGCGCGTCTGGTCCAATGGCAACCTCGGCGAATTGGTCTACCTCGGCAACGAAGAGGCTACCCTCGGGCGTTTGCGCACGTGGATGAGCGAGCGATTCGGCGAGGAGGGTCTCGTCATCGAACCGGTGCTGGCGCCGGAATTTCTGGCCGAGCCGGAGGTGACCTTCCGCTTGCACGAGGGCGTGCGCTGGCATGATGGCGCGCCGTTCACTTCGCGCGATGTGAAATTCACCTACGACGCGATCATGGACGACCGCGTGGCTTCGCCGCGCAAGCCGGACTACGAATTGGTGTTGTCCGTCGAGACGCCCGATGCGCAGACCGTGCGCGTGGTCTACCGGCGTCCGTTTTCGCCCGCGCTGGAAAGCTGGATGATGAGCGTTTTGCCGGCGCATCTGTTGGCTGACGTCCCGCCCGACCAGTGGCCGCTGACCTTCAACCGGGCGCCGGTCGGGACGGGTCCGTTCAAGTTCGCCGAATGGAAAACGAACCAATTCGTGCGCGTGGCCCGCAACGACGACTATTTCAAGGGGCGTCCGCATTTGGACGGCATCGTTTTCCGGACGCTCCCCGATCCGTTGACCTTGCGGCTGGCCTTCGAAACTCGGCAGGTGGACTTCTGGTCGGCCGATCCGTGGGCGGTGGGAAGCTTCCGCGAGGATGAGCGCTTCACCCTCTTCACTTCGCCGAGCAATTCCTACAACTACGTCGGCTGGAATTTGCGGCGTCCCATGTTCCAGGATCTGCGCGTGCGGCAGG
>CAZJGQ010000086.1:0-6847 GCA_964545425.1 uncultured Chthoniobacter sp.
GGGCGGCGAAGTTGTGCGTGTTTTCCACGGCACGATCGAAGGCGTGATCACGCCGAGTGAGCGCGGCTCAGGGGGGTTCGGTTACGACCCGCTTTTCGTGCCGGAGGGAAGTTGCCGGACGTTTGCCGAAATGAGCGGTGCGCAGAAACACGCCTTGAGTCATCGTGGCCGCGCGCTCGCGGCGTTGGCGGCCTACTTGACGATGGGCGCCGGTCCGGCGGCCGCGTAGGTCTTGGCCAATTCGCGTTGCGCGATTTCCGGCGCGCTTAGTCCCTTGGTGTTGTAGCGGCTGATGATGCGCTGCTCCGTGCTCCAAGGCGTGCTCGGGTATTGCATGCTCGGACGGTGTCCGCCCAGGCCCCAAGTGCCGACGATGAGGCGGCGCTGGTCCGGACCGTAGTGCACGATGTTTTCGCTGGGGGCGACGACCGGTTGGATGACGCGGTCATTCGAATCGCGGGGCGGCAGGTCGTAAGGGATCGGTTTGTAAGGATACCAAGGTCCGTAGAGCTCGCGGCGGTTTTCGGGCGTGGCACAGGCGGTCAGACCGACACAGGCGACAACGATAAGGGGGCTCCAGCGCACGTCTTACCCATAGCGCGGGGGCGTCGGGATGGCACTAAAAATGATGCCCGGAAGCCGCTATTTGCGGGTGAAAGCGACCGCCATCAGGGCGATCAACTGCGTCGAAGCCGCCTCGAGCTCGGCGATGAGAGATTGGACGCGTCCGCGGAAAAAAGCGTAAGCGGCCATGGCGGGAATGCCGATGACCAATCCGGTGGCCGTGGTGACCAGCGCCTCGCTCACGCCCTCGGCCAGCATGATGGGGCGCGAGGCCACGATGTCGCTGGCTACCACGCTGAAGGACTTGATCATGCCGAGCACCGTGCCGAAGAGCCCGAGCATCGGCGCGATGGTTCCGATGTCGGCCAAGTAAGTAATGCGCTGGTTGAGCGCGGCGGCTTGGCGTGTGCCTTCGGTTTCGGCGATCTCGCGCGCCTCGGCGAACGTCGCTTCCGGGTGCTGGGTGACGAAGTCCAAAGTGCGCTGCATGATGCGGGCGACCGCCTCGCGGTGGCGGTTGGAGATGGCGAGGAGTCCGAGATAATCGCGTTTGCGGAGGAGCGCGTCGGCTGTGGTCATGTAACGCTTGGTCACGATCGCGCCGCGCCGCAGGGTAAAAAGGTAAACCAGCACCAGCATCACGGCGATGACCGACAAAATGCCCAGCGGGATCATGACCGGTCCGCCCGAGAGCACGACCTGCCAGAGGCTTGTGTCCGGAGGAACGGGCGGCAACGCCTCTTGCGCCCGCGCCGCGGTGGCGGACATGCCAAGCACTGATGCAACGAGGGTAAATCTCACGGCCGCGAGGTTAGCCGTCCGTTGGCCTGATGCAAGGATGGCGGGAAATGCCGCCCACGGTATATTGCCGGAAATGCCCGCCGCCAAAGAGCGTCCCGACCTGCGTGCCCGCCTCCACGAGGTGCCGCACAAACCCGGGGTCTATCTGATGCGCGACCGCCTGCACCGCGTCATCTACGTGGGCAAGGCGCGCGACCTGCGCAAGCGGCTGGCCCAGTATTTCACGCCGGCCCGGTCGCGGTTGGCCGACCTCAAGACGCGGGCCCTTCTCGATTCGGTCTGGGATTTTACCCTGCACGTGGTGCGCTCCGACGCCGAGGCCGTGCTCTTGGAGGGACGGCTGATCAAGGAATACCGGCCGAAATACAACATCTCCTTCCGCGACGACAAAAATTTCCTGCAGCTCAAGGTCAACCTCGACGACCCGTTCCCGAAGTTTTCCCTCGTGCGGCTGAAAAAAAACGACGGGGCGCGCTATTACGGCCCGTATGCGCATTCGGGAGCGCTCCGCGCCACGCTGGAAATCCTCAAGCGCAAATACGGCCTGCGGTCCTGTCGTCCGCGCGTGCCGACGGAAAAAGACTACCGTCACTGCCACGACGACATCATCAAGAACTGCTCCGCGCCGTGCGTCGGCAAGATCAGCGAGGCGGATTATCGGGCGCGTGTTCTGGAAGCCTGCGCCTTTCTCGAGGGGCGGGGCAAGGAGGTCCCCGAAGAACTTGAACAGGAAATGCAGGCCGCCGCAGCCAAGCATGACTTCGAGAAAGCCGCGGCTTTGCGCGACCTGATCACCGCGCTGCGCCGCACCGCGGCGAGATCCCGGCGCTTCCTGCGCGGCGACTCGCTGCCGCGGGCCAAGGATCCGGAGGCCGACCTGCGCGCGCTCGGCGAGGAACTCGGCCTGCCTCGTCCGCCCGCCATCATGGAATGCTTCGACATCTCCAACATCACCAGCACGCACATCGTGGCCTCCATGGTGCGCTTCCAGAACGGTCTTCCGGCGCGGTCCGATTACCGCCGTTACCGCATCAAGACGGTGCAGGGTCAGGATGACTTCGCCAGCATGGCCGAGGTGGTGCGGCGTCGTTACGCACGGTTGCTCGCCGCGGCGCGGGCGGCGCATCCGGAGGAGGCGGAATATTCGCAGGAAGAGACTGGAGATGCCGTGGAGCGATTGCCCATGCCGGCGGCGGACCGCATTCCGGATCTGATCATTGTCGACGGCGGACGCGGCCAGCTTTCCAGCGCGGTGGGGGAATTGCGGCGGCTCGGTTTGCGCGGTCAACCGATCATCGGCCTGGCCAAGGAGCGCGAGGAAATTTATTTCCCGAACGACCCGCAGCCCCTCCGCTTGCCGCACGAGAGCGGCGCGTTGCAATTGTTGCAGCGCATCCGCGACGAGGCGCACCGGGTGGCCAACGGTTATCACCAGTTGCTCATGAAGCGCCGGGTGTCCGAGAGCCGCCTCGACGACATCGAAGGGATCAACAAATCACGCAAACAGGCGCTGCTCCGTGTCTTCGGATCAGTCGACCGTCTGCGCCGGGCCGAGGCGGAGGAAATTGCCGCCGTGCCCGGGATCGGCGCAAGACTCGCTGCGCAAATCAAAGAAAGCCTGACCGGTGATTCCGCGAAACGGTTGCGCGGTCACCGGGTTTCGCCTTAGCTACGGACATCGCCCTGCAACATTACATCAATGCCGCCCAGGGTTACCTTGAACTGGGCATGACGGACGAGGCGCTCGCCGAATTGGAGCGGGTGCCGGAGGAGGATCGTGCCCACGAGGATGTGGCGCAGCTGCGGGTCTACATTTTCATGCGTGCGCGGCGCTGGGACGAAGCCCTCAGCGCTTGCGAGGAATTGCGGGCCGGACGTCCGGAGCTGAGCCTTGGCTACATCCACGGTGCGTTCTGCCTGCACGAACTCGGGCGCACCGCGGAGGCCATGGCTTTGCTGCAAGAGGGACCCGCTTCGCTGCTGCGCGAGCCGGTTTATTTCTACAACCTCGGCTGCTACCACGCAGTGCTCGGCAATCCGGAGGAGGCGCAGAACTACCTCCAGATGAGTTTCAACATGGACGAAAAATTCCGCGAGATCGCCCGCTACGATCCCGATTTGGAAGGCGTCATCGGCAAGCTGGCATGATGCGGCTGGACGAAGCGGCCGCCGCGCGGGTGCAGGCGGCGTTCGGGGACAACTTTGCCCGCGGCGAAGAAATCGGCGCCGAGGTCTGCGTCTGGCAAGACGGCCGTGAGGTGCTGCGCTTTGGCGGCGGATGGCGCGACGCGGGGCAAAGCGAGCCTTGGACCGCCGAGACTCTCGTTTTTTGCTGGTCGGCAACCAAAGGTCCGGCCTCGGCTTCCGCTTTGCACGCTTTGCAGGAGGCGGGCATTCCGTTGGACGCTCCCGTCTCCTCGGTCTGGACCGAGTTCGGCGCGGCGGGCAAAGAGCGCATCACCTTTTCCGATCTTCTTGCCCATCGCGCGGGCTTGGCCGTGTTGCATCGCGAGGACCTCGATGTCTTCGATTTGGAAGGCGCGGCGTCTGCGCTCGCGGCGCAAGAACCCAACTGGCCGCCGGGGACCGCGCACGGCTACGCGCCGCGCACCTTTGGCTATCTTCTCGACGCCATCGTCCGTCGCACGGCCGGCCTGCCGCTCGGCGATTACTGGCGCAAAACCTTCGGCGATCCGCTCGGTTTGCAGTTTTGGATCGGACTTCCCGACGAGTTGCATCCGCTCGTAGCCCGCATGCATGCGGCGCGCCTCGAGGATCTCAAGGAGCCCGGCCCCTTCGAGCATGCCCTCTCCGATAAATCCTCGCTCACCGCATGTTCCTTTGCCCAACCGGCTGGAATCCAAGGCGCCGCCGCGACCAATCGTCCGGAAGTCTGGCGTGCTTCGCTGCCGTCCTTCGGCGGTATCGGCAACGCGCGCTCGCTGGCCCGCTTTTACGATCGGCTTGCCGCCGGGGAATTTTTCCGCGGTGCGTGGCACGAAGCACTGACCCGGCGGACGAGCAACGGGCCTGATCTTGTCCTCCAGCAACCAACGGCATTCTCTGCCGGCTTCATGATGGATCCCCTCGATGACTCCGGCACGAAGTTGCGCGCCACCTTTGGTCCGTCGATTGAGGCCTTCGGTCATCCGGGCGCGGGCGGCAGCCTCGCTTTTTCCGACCCGGAAAACCGGATCGGCTTTGCCTATGTTATGAATCGGATGGAAAATGGTGTCCTCCGCGAATCGCGCCCGGCGCGCCTCGTGCGAGCACTCTACGGAATGTCATGATTGCCAAAACAGAAACCTTCGAAGTCCGCACCCGCGGCCGCGGCAGTTACGAGATCACCGACGAGGTGGCGCGTATCCTCAGGTCGACGGGACTCAAGGAAGGGATCGTCACCGTTTTTGTCCGTCATACCAGCGCGAGTCTTGTCATCTACGAGAATGCCGATCCCTCGGCGCGCGAAGATTTGCACGAGTTTCTCGACCGCATCGCGCCGGACGGCGAAGCGTGGCACATCCACACCGCTGAAGGGCCCGACGATACGGCGAGTCATTTGCGTATGACTGTCACTCGCACGAGCGAAACCATTCCGGTGACCGGCGGCCGCATGGCGCTCGGCACTTGGCAGGGCATTTTCCTCTTGGAACATCGCCTCGTGCCGCACCGGCGGGAGATTGTTGTTTCGGTGGTTGGTAATTAGGGAAACCGCAGAGGACGCAGAGAGCGCAGAAGATCGGAGGAAAAGGCCCCTCCAGCACGGGTGTGCTCAGGTGGATCGCGCCGTCCCGGCGCGATATTCCGACAGGGGAAATCGCGATAGGGACATCGCGATCCACCTTAGTGTGTATGCCTCTGTGTCCTCTGCGCTCTCTGCGGTTCACTTTCTCAAAGCCTGATTGAGGCCATCGACAGACCGGATAAGCTCCCGCCATGGCGCGCTTTGCCCAAGTGATTCTCGACCGCTCGACGGGCAAGGAGTTGGACTACGAAATTCCCGAGGCTTGGCGGAGCAGCGTCGCGGCCGGATCGCGGGTGCGCGTGCCGCTGCGCAACCGGCAGGCCATCGGCACGGTCGTTTCGGTCTCCGAGACCACCTCGGCCAAAGGGGTGCGTCCCATTGCCGCGGTGATGGACCAGCGTCCGCAGATGACGCCAGTCCTCATGAAATTGGCCAAGTGGATGGCCGACTACTACGCGTGCGATGAGCAGGATGCTTTGCGCTGCATCCTTCCGAGGGCGGTGCGCGAGACGGGTCATGCGCCTTTGAAGAGGAAGTTCGCCGTGCTGGCGCGGCGGGTGGAAGCGGCCGAGTTGGACGCCCTACGCAAACGCGCTCCGCGCCAGGCGGTGGTCATCGAGGCATTGCAGCGCGCCGCGGCACCCGTGGCCGTGGCCAAGTTGGCGGCCGACATCGGGTCGTCCGACGCGGCGCTGAAAACATTGGCCCGGCGCGGACTGGTCGAAATCACGGCCGAGGCGGTGCGCCGTGCTCCGCGCGGATCGGAGGAATTCGTCGCGACCCGGCCGCCGGAGTTGAGTGCGGAACAGGAGCGCGCGTTGGACGGGATCCGTCCGGCCTTGCGTGATCCGGCCAAACACAAACCGGTCGTGCTCAAAGGCATCACGGGCAGCGGCAAAACGGAAGTGTATCTGCGGGCCATTGCCGAGGTGCTCGCAGCGGGTAAAACCGCGCTCGTCCTCGTGCCGGAAATTTCCCTCACGCCGCAGACGGTCGAACGCTTCGCCTCGCGCTTCACGCCGCAGGGTATCGAGGTCGCCGTGCTGCACAGTCATTTGAGCGAAGGTGAGCGCCACGATGAATGGCACCGCGTGCGCGACGGCAAGGCGCGCATTGTTATCGGGGCGCGCGGCGCCGTGTTCGCCCCGCTGGACAATCTCGGTCTCATCGTCATCGATGAAGAGCATGACAACTCCTACAAGCAGGACGAAGGTCCGCGTTACCACGCGCGTGATCTGGCCGTGGTCCGCGGCAAGATGGAGCCCTGCGCCGTGCTTCTCGGCTCGGCCACGCCGTCGCTCGAGAGTTACGAGAACTGCCGCAAGGGAAAATACGATTTGCTCGAGCTGAGCCACCGGCACGACGGGTGCGTCTTGCCGGTTTTTCGCGTGGTCGACATGCGTTTGCGCAGCAAGGACGGCGAGCGCAATGACCAGTTCATCTCACCGAAGCTCGCCAACGCGATCGAGGCGCGGTTGGCCAAGGGTGAACAGACGATTCTTTTTCTCAACCGCCGCGGATTTTTCACCGTGCTGGCCTGCAAGGCCTGCGGCAAGACGGTGGAGTGTCCGCACTGCAGCGTATCGCTCGCGCTCCACCGCAAGGACGACGTGGCGCGCTGTCACATCTGCGGTCACTCGCAAAAGCCGCCGCGGCGGTGTCCGCAATGCCACGACCCGCAGATCGCTTTCAGCGGGGTGGGGACGGAAAAAGTCGAGGCGGCGGTGAAGAAGATGT
>CAZJGQ010000087.1:0-6694 GCA_964545425.1 uncultured Chthoniobacter sp.
TCATGCAGCGCAAAGGACTCCGCTACAGCAACGTCACCACGACCGCGGCCGAGTCCGAGTCTGTGCACAGCCAGCACGTGAGACTCTTCGATGATTCGGTCAAAGCCGCCCAAGCCAATTGCGTGGACGGCACCGTCCTGCTCGCCGCCTTGCTGCGCAAGATCGGACTCGACCCGCATCTCGTCACCGTGCCCCGGCACATGTTCCTCGCCTTCTCGCTCGACGACGAAACGATGGTCGGTCTCGAGACCACGCTGATGGGCGCCGCCGACCTCGACGCGGTGGACGAAAAACGCCTGCGCTCTTTCCTCAAGTTCGATCCTGAAGAGAAGCGCAACGAGGAATCATGGGCGACCTTCGAGGCCGCCCTCGACACGGGCACGCAGGCTCTGCTCGAAGCAGCGGAGAATTTCGACGAAGACCCCGACTACCAACTGATCGATGTGGCGGCCGCCCGCAATCTGGGCATCCTCCCGATCAGCAGTAACGTCGGCGGGCGGTAGTTATTCCGCCGCCGCCGTCGGCTTGAAGGACCCCAGGACGGCTTCGGCCGACTCCAAGTCCTCCGCGTAGGCCGCGGCCCAGACTTCGGCGATGGTGGTCGGTCCGAGGATGATGATGGCCGACACGAATTTGACGTCGTTGCCGTCCTTGTCTTTGCCGTCCCCGGCAAGTTGGAAGGCAGGCATGCCTTCGATTTCCAGTTCCTTGACGTCACCGAGTTGGATGTCTGTGTAATTCTCTCCAAGAAATTCGGCTGTCGAATCGGAAATGGCATCGATCTCGGCCTTGGCATCGTCCTCGCTTTCGCACTCCACGGCGCGGAATTGCAGGACGGAACCATTCCCGCTCTCCAGCGTCCCGAAGTCGCCCACTTCGGAAATTTCCGTCACCTCCCAATCGGCAGGGGCATCGATGCTGAACATCGTTTCGTCCTGCGTGGGGTAGTGCAGGGTTTTGGTATCAGCTTGGGCGGTGGCCAGTGCGGCCGCGGTGCACAGGGTGACAATCAGGAGGGAGAGACGGTGGGTTTTCATTGTGGCCGTATCCTTCCCGAACCCGTTTGCTCCGCAAGCTTTTTTGCCGTGCTGCGGACGACTGCCCGGGGCGCCCGTTACTGCCCCGGACTGGCAATGAGAATGCGCAGCTCCTCGGACGGGCGGTAATCGTTTTTCTCGACGACGAATGTGGTCGGCCCGGTTTTCTCCACGCCCTCGGCGCAAAGCGAAAGGATGTTGCGCGGGTGGCCCTTGTCGATGGTCAGCTTGAAGTGCCCGATCGGCCCCTTCCAAGTGTTGGCCGTCCCGAGGATGTAGCGAATGTGGTAGGACGTCCGGCAGCGGACCAAGCCCTTGGATGTGGCCTCGTCGATGCAATAAAGCCGCTCCAGTTCCTTCTGGTAGTCCGCCTTGGCCGGATGCTCCCACGACCAAATGCCGCCGGACGGATAATTCTCGTAGGCGTGCCGCACCGACAATTCTTTGGCGGCGGGAAAGGTCTGCGTCCAATGGTAACGCACCGCCACGGCCCACTTGAAAAGATACTTGTCCGAACCCTGCGACGGGCCGTCATGAACCTCGACCAAGCCCTCCGAAACCAACTTGTCCAGCGTGGCCGGCGGGAGCGCCTCGACAGCCGCGACCAACCGGTCGGGTTGCAGAGTCAAAGGCACACCGGCCTCCGCCAGCAGCGCGGTGACGTCCTCCCCGTAAACCGGCTCGCCGCTCTCGGGCGCGTAGGAAAAACGCACGGCACGACGCTCCACCTTGGGCGTGATCTCCGCTCCGTCCACCTCGACGGTGAAGTTGACCAGATTTTCGCGGTCGGGATCCTCCGGCAGGTTCATGTCGGAGAAAAAGAGATCCTGCACCGCAATCGGCGGCAGGGGAAAGATGACCTCGCCAGTGACGTCCTCGTCGGACGTGTTGGCGAACACGTAGGAGACTTTGATCTTGTCGGTGCTGATGAAGAGGTCCTCCGACTTCATCGCCACCTTGTCGGTCTGCGTGAACTCAAGTCCGCCGGCGCCGATGCCGCCGAAGCCGTCGTTGGCGTCGCTCATGGTCGCTGCAGCCAGCAACACGATGCACGGAAGGATTGCGGTTCTCGTCATTTTACTCTCACCGTTCCCGCGCAAGCATCACCCTCGGCCACGCCATCGATCCAGATGCTCAGTGTCTTGATCCGCTCCTGCGTCAGTTCGGTCAGATACATCGCTTCGCACATGGGCTGGATGCTCCCGTAGTAACCGGGCTCCCGGTCGGGGTATTTCATCTTCACCTGCGCGTCGCGGAAGGTGATCCAGCAGCGCTGCGCCTCTTTGAGGTTCGCGAGGAAAACTGCGTCGTCCTTGTAGTCCTCGAGGATTTGCCTGTAGATGGCGTTCAGTTTGTTGTCCGCCGCTTTGAACTCGCCGGCCGCATCTTGGTTCATTTCCCCTTGGGTCTGGGCGCCGGCTTCGGTCCATAGCGCGCCAACCACAATCAGCGCGATAATCGTCAGGATGGATTTCGTCATAGACCCGTCTCAATAGGTCGGACGTATGTCGCTGTCGACGCATGTTTGCCCATCTGGGAACGCGCTCTTGGTCAGTGCATCGTTGATGAACCCGACGTTCGATCCCCAAAATGACGCCACGCTTCTTTAATCAGGGTATCCGGTCGTAAATCTGGAAGCCTTCCAGGTCGAACCGGTCTTTTCCGAAAAATTCAATGGAGGAGGAGACCGGCTCCGAACCTTTTTTGGATGAGGTCATGGTCAGGGTTGAACCCTCCAGACTCCATGTGCCTTTATCCGGGTGAACGTTGTTCTCGTCAGAGGCAAGGGCGTATGTCTGCTCGTAGGTGCCATCGGCTTTGAAGGTGATCTCCCGATCGTGGCGTATATGCCGCCAACACCACGTGCCAACAATCGGACTTTCCTCCGGCTCTTCCGCCGTTGCTGCGGGGTGAAGGATGCCGACGATGAGCAGGCTGAGGAAAAGGATGGTCGCTTTCATGGGAGGTTCTCGCGTCTTACAGCGCTTTCGCGAGGTTGGCAAAAGCTGTTTGCGGCCCCGAAGCGCTTCCGCCGGGGCGGCCGGCATAATTGGTTGTTTTGGTGTCCCCGTGCCCTATGAGTGGCGGGATGAATGCCCTGAGCCTGAAGGAGTTCGTGCGGGAAGCGCTGACCCGCGGTGTCGGACGTGAAGACATTTCGCGCGGCCTGCGCCAAGCCGGATGGCCGGAGAAGGAAATCCAGGAGGGACTCGACTCTTTCGTCGATGCGGGACTGCCGCTGCCCGTGCCGCGATGCCAGGCTTCGGGGAGTCCGCGCGAGGCGTTTCTTCATCTGCTCATGTTCTTCGCGCTCGGGGTGTGGGTCACCGCGCTCGGTTCTTTGCTTTTCGACTTCATCAATACTTGGCTTCCCCTCCCGGGGGAGACCGCAGCCGGTGCCACCGGTTCTTTGCGTTTCGGCGTGGCCTCGCTGGTCGTTGCTTTTCCTTTGTTCGCCTTGATCGCACGGCGCGTGCGCGCCGACTTGGCCGCCAATCCTGCGCGGACGCTCGACCCCGTGCGGCGCTGGCTCTCTTACCTCGCATTGCTCGTCGCCTCGCTCATTCTCGTTGGGGACGGCGTAGCGCTCGTCGTGCAATTTCTCGGAGGTGATCTGACCACCCGCTTCGTTTTGAAAGCGGTCGTGGTGGCCGCGTTGGCCGGAGGCGTGGTCTGGTGGTTGTTGGGGGGACTGCGCGAAGGGGCCCGTGCCGTGCCCGCGTTCTTGCGGTTCGCGCTGTGGGCGCTGGTCGTTGCTGCGGTGGCCGCTGCGTTGTGGTTGGCCGGCGGACCGGGGCAAGCGAGAGCCCAGTCGCTCGATCAACTGCGCATGGAGGATCTCCGCGCCATTTACCACAACGTGAATTCATTCTACCGCCAGCAGAAGCGCTTGCCGGCTTCGCTCGACGAATGCGACCGCAATCCGGGAACGTTCATCGAACGGAAAACCGATCCTGTCGCCGGCACGCCTTACGGCTACGAAGTGGTCGACGGCGACACGTTCACGCTGTCCGCCGATTTCAGTCTGCCCAGCTTGCCCGAACAATCGGGTGCCTACGGGCCCGAGACGGATGGCTTTTGGAAACACGAGGCGGGCCCGGCGGTTTTCCGCATCGATCTGGGTGCCGCGCAGGAGGACTGAACCGTGCGTCCGCGTGTCATCGCCGCGATCGTCCTGACGCTTCTGCTCCTCTTCGGAGCGGGGGCTTCCCTCGTGTTGGTCATGATGGTTCCCTTCCTCTTCGACGTCCCGGGCACCGAAGATCAGGCCGCCACTTGGACCATGGCCGGGGCGATTCTGTCCGCTCCGCTCATGTGTTTGGCGGCCATCGTCAGCGTATGGATCGCCGCCTTTCCCGAAGGCCGCAGCCGCTGGTGGTATGCCGCGCTGGTTTTGCCCGTCCTCAGCGGTCTGGTTTTCTGGATCGCCGGGTCCTTCCGTCCGGGATTTTTCTGACCCGATCAGCCGGGCAAATTCGCGGCGAACGTGTAGACGCCCGCGATAATGAGCACAACGCCAACGGCGAGGAGGCCGGCGAAAATGCGGAGCAGCAGCTTGCGCCGCGTGCGCCAAAACGCCGCCAATCCGAGCGGCAGTCCGGCCAGACCGGCCAGAACCTGACCGCCGAGCACCATGAGGATCATTCGCGTTTGCGCCTCTGCCGGGACTTCGCCCGAGTCGTTGGCCATCAGCGTGCCCATCAGGGAGAGAGAAATGACGAGCGTAGCGCCGGCGATCCACAGCGCGGCAAGCAGGGTGCCACCGAGCAGGCGCAGGGCATGGGCCGTGGCGGGGTTCACTGCCACTCGACGCCGAGCAGCACGTCGATTTCCATCGGGCCGCCGGCTTCGGGAATATTTTCGCTGCGCCGCTCCCAGCGAACGCGGCACGTGCGCCCTTCGTATTCCTGCGGATCGGCCAGCACGCGGTCGATGGCAGCATCGGTCTGCAGAATGAAGAACGAGCGCTCCGTGCCGTCGCTCTCGCGCAGTTTCCAGTGCGCGTAGTCGCCTTGTTCGATGCCGGAGAAAACGCCCTCTGCTGTCTGGCTCTCTTCGTCACCGCCTCCGTCGCTCAACGCACCGGCATAACGCGGCACATCGTCGGCCAAGCGCGCGGTGACACTCGCGTAGTCCTCGCTATGGGCGACGAACGCAGGATCGGTCGAAATCCATTTCACGATCTCGCCGTTTTCGAGGTAGACGCGGTCTTCGGTTTTCCCGCCGCGGTCGTTTTTCATCGAGCTGAAGACGAAGAGCGGTTGGCCGTTTTCCAGATAGATTTCGTCGAATCCGGCGCCGCTCATGCCCGGCGTGGCGGTGATTTTGCGCAGTTCGCCTTGGTCGATCCAACCCGTGAGGGAGACGGTTCCTTCTTCGCCGGGCAGCGAGGACTTCACTTTTTGCATCGACGAAGTGTTGCTGTTGATCTCGCCATAAATTTTCCGGTGGTGCGAGATGTCGGCGTCTTGGGACGCGGCAACATTCAGCGCCAGCAGACTCGCGGCGAGAACGGGGAGGAACGGGTGTCTGGGGCGGGTCTTGCTCATGCCGCGTAGTTATCCGCGGGCCCGATCCGCGGCAAGGGCAAGATGCGCCGGGATCAGGCGGCGGCCGGCTTGTCCTCGAACGGCACAACCGGGGCATCCCGCCAAAGGGACTCGAGGTCGTAGAAGTCGCGCTTGTCCCGCTGGAAAATGTGGATGATCACGCCGTTGTAATCGAGGACCACCCACTGGCTCGCCGGGAAGCCGTCGGCGTGCGCGGTCAGTCCGAGGTTTTCGCGCAGTTTTTCGCGGATCTCCGTGCCGATGGCCTTGAGGTGCGGTTCGCTCGTGCCGGTGCAGATGACGAAATAGTCGGCAAAGCTGGAAATCTTGCGCAGATCGAGCACCCGGATGTTCTCCGCCTTTTTGTCGGCGGCGGCCTGCGCGGCGGCGAGGGCGATGGTTTCGGAGTCGGGTGTCACGCGGGGCGGTATAAACCTTGAGCCGCGATGTAATCGCAGACTGCCTCCGGGGTCAAATAGCGGATGCTGCGTCCCGCGGCCACGCGCGCCCGGATGTCGGTCGAGGAAATGTCGACCAAGCGCCGCACCACCGCCCAATCGTGTGGCACTTCGCTGCCTGCCCGGTCGAGCACAGCGATGCGGGCAAGGCGCCGGATCTCGTCCGGTTCGCGCCACGTGTCGAACTTCGCCACGTTGTCCGCTCCGACCAGCAAGACCAGTTCGTCGCCGGGATGGCGCGCTTTCCACTCGCGCAGGGTTTCGACCGTGTAACTCGGAGATGGACGCCGCAACTCGATGTCGCTCGCCTCGAAGCCGTCCTCGCCATTGATGGCTTTCTGCACCATGGCGAGCCGGTCCTGCGCCGTGGCCGGTTTGGTCCCGGTCTTGTGCGGAGACATGTTGGCCGGAATGAAAACGACCCGGTCGAGTCCGAGCTCCTCGCGTGCTGCGCGGGCCAGGATCAAATGCCCATTGTGGATCGGGTCGAAGCTCCCGCCGAAAATTCCGGTGCGCATGTCTCGATCTTAAGGTCGCCGCCTGCCGATGGAGAAGCGACATCTTGCCGCTGCAGCCGGATAACATGACACTCCGGCCCATGCCCGCGCTGGAACAAAAGCTGAAAGAAGTCTTCGGCTACGACACCTTC
>CAZJGQ010000088.1:0-6602 GCA_964545425.1 uncultured Chthoniobacter sp.
GCCGAAGACCTCCTCCGCGCCAAAGGCATCGCCTCGGCCGGCAAGAAAGCCTCCCGCAGCGCCAAGGAAGGCATCGTCGCCTCCTACATCCACCTTCAGGGCAAGGTCGGCGTGCTGGTCGAGGTCAATTGCGAGACCGACTTCGTGGCCAAAAACGAGAACTTCCGCGAATTCGTCAAAGACATCACCTTGCACATCGCCGCGGCCAATCCCACGTGTGTCTCCCGCGAACAAGTCGACCCCGCCCAGATCGAGCGCGAGAAAGCCATTTACCGTCAGCAAGTCGAAGGCAAGCCGGCCAACATCGTGGAAAAAATCGTCGAAGGCAAAGTTGACAAATTCTATGGCACGATCTGCCTGATGGAGCAGCCCTTCATCAAGAACCCGGACCTGACCATCGCCGACCTGGTGAAATCAAAAATCTCCGAGCTGGGCGAAAACATCGTCATCCGCCGCTTCACCCGCTACATGGTGGGCGAGGGCGTGACCGACGAAGCGGCTGCGGAGTAGGTTTTCCTTTTTCCGGTTTCTATAGCGGGCGGTCTATGATCGCCGGGGCAAAGGCCATAGCGTGACGGGCTGTCACATCAGTTGGGGACTTTCCAACCCAGGCGTGTCCAAGCGTTTGCCGAATGGAAGGTGGATCGCGCCGTCCCGGCGCGATTTTTCATTAAAGAAATCGCGATAGGGACATCGCGATCCACCAGTCCGCAGACCTGCGAGTTCTTGCAGTCCAAGGTAACTCCCTGCACTCAAAGGCCAACGCAAAGGCTAAGGGACTTGGAGCCGTTTTCGGTTAGCTTTGATCTGCTTTTTGGAGGGCGGCCGCTTGACGCAGCTTTGAACTGATCGCTCAACGGAGCCCACACTTGGCAGGTGCAGAGTGGGCGGGCAATGTGCGCCAGTGATGAAAGGAAAGTTCTTAAAGATAACCTGAAGCAGGCTTGAAATTGTTGCAGCTGCTTGGCGTAGCCGCGCCACTTTGATCAAGGGCTCTCTCCCGATGCCGCGGTCGAGGCGCGTTCGTTGTGCTGATTCGCGGCACGATCGCAGGTGGGTCGCCCTAAGGGCCAAGAGCCGCGGCTACACGAAATCATAGAGCGGCTCCAACCCGAGGGATATCGACGACTCTTTGAGAGGGGGCAGTAGCCGTTGGCTCTCGGGGTCTCCACGCGCTTCTGCTTTCGGGTAGTCGTAGTGTGGGGAAAAAACACAGCTCATGGGACAAAGAAAAACGGCGCCGGATTTCTCCGGCGCCGTTTGTGAATCAGTTCAGTCGTTCAATTAGAACGCGAAGCGCAGGCCGTAGCGCCACATGAGCTGGTTGTTCGGCAGGCCATTAACGCCCGAGAACAAATAGCGGGCATCGCTGAAGAGACCGATGTTCTCGGTCACGCGATACTCGAGGCCGCCGCCGACGTGGCCGAAGCCTTGACCGGCGAGACGGTTGGGGCGGCTGCTGGGGCTGTTGACGTATCCGCCACCAACGTTGCCGTAGTTGGCTCCGCCACCGACCATCATGTAGGGGGCGAGGTTCCACGAGCAGATCGGGTAACGCAGGAAGAGGTTACCGATCGTGGCCCAGCGAGTGTAACCGAAGTCGTTGAATTGGGCACGGTTGCCACGGCTGTTGCGGCCATAGAGGTCCTGCTCCACACCGATACCGACGAAACGGCTGAAGAAGTAGTTTAGGCCGAGACCGCCGCCCCAAGCAGGACGACCGGACATGTCGAAGTTGCCGCGGTAGAAGTCACCGAGACCGAAAGCGTCGATCTGGAACTCTTGATCGCGGAAGAGGCACGGAGGTGCGACTTCGACGACTTCTTTGGAAGCGGTCATGGTGCCAGCGAACGCCGAAGTGGCGGCCACAGCGGCCATGACGCCAGTGATGATATATTTTTTCATGATTGGATTTATAGGTTTGTTTGCGTGCAGGTTGCCCTGCAGGTGAAAGATTCGGAGAACGTTCAAATTTCGGCAAGGAAAATTTTGGTCGAAGTGAGAGCGTGATATCATTCGCCCCCGATGATTCCGCTGATGTGCAGGTCGTTACCGATGCGGTCAAAGCGAGGCGTGGTGAAGCGGAGGCTCTCGGGCGGCTGACCTGCGCTCGTTGCCGCGGTTCCTCCGCCTGCGAGGACGGGCGCAACATAGAAGACCGCCTCGCTGGCCAACCCGGCCTGAAAGATTTTGCCGAGGGTGTAGCCGCCGCCTTCGACCAGCACGGTCTGGATGCCGCGCTTGGATAACTCGCGCAGCACCGCCCGTATGGTGGCGTTGGTCAGAAGGATGGTCCGGGCCCGGTGCCGGTCGGTGAAGACTTTAGCCTTCCTGGCGGGCTTGGTGCGGGGAGTCCAGACCACGCGCCAGGGCTGCGCCGCTCCCTTGATGCCGCGGACGGTGAGCGACGGGTCGTCTGCCCGCACGGTTGCGGCGCCGACGAGGATGGCGTCCACGCGGGCGCGCAATTTCATCGCATCACGCCGCGCAGCCTGTGAGGTCAGCCATTGGCCCTCGCCCGGAGGACGGGTGAGGCGTCCGTCGAGCGACATGCCGCATTTGGCGATGACCCACGGCAGGCCAGTGCTCATGGCGTAGTGGAACTCCGGGTTCAGCGAAGCGCATTCGTCGTCGAGAACACCACGACGCGTTTTGATGCCCTCTTTTTCAAGGAGCTGCAGGCCGCGTCCGCGGTGCTTGGGATTCGGGTCGATGGCGCCAACGACCACGCGGGCGATGCCCGCATCGATAAGAGCCTGCGTGCAAGGCGGGGTGCGTCCGTGGGTCGAGCACGGCTCCAGAGTGATGTACGCCGTTGCGTTACGCGCGGCGGAAGGATTTTTCAGCGAACGCAGCGCTTCGATTTCCGCGTGCGGCAGTCCTGCGCGGCGATGCCAGCCGCGACCGATGATGCGTCCGTTTTTCACCAAGACGCAGCCAACTGCGGGATTCGGGCGGGTTTTGCCCAGCCCTTTGCGGGCCAAGCGGATGGCCTCGCGCATGAATTTCTCGTCGGCGGCCATGGAAGAGGGAAGGGTGGCCGACGGGACTCGAACCCGCAACAACCGGAATCACAATCCGGGGCTCTGCCATTGAGCTACGGCCACCGTTGGTCGGAACCAGAATGATTAAGGGAGCGGCGGGGCGCTGTCAAACAGGAGGAAGTTGAGGGTTGAGGGATGAGGGTTGAGAGAGGAGGCTGTGCCATGATGCATGGGCGGTCCGCGAGATGGTTGGTTGGCCTGATGGCCGCGGCGCTCGCCGGGTGTGCGCCGCTCAGCGAGACAACCGTCTTCTACACGCCTGTCTCGGACCGCTACTACCCGCCGAAAACGAAGAAGGAGGAAATCCCTGTCATGTCCCGGGCGCCGGCTTGGCCGCACCGGGTGATCGGCCGCTTCGCGATGCAGTCGGACCGCGGCTCCGCGTTCGTGCACAAGGCGATGCTCTACAACGCGCGGTTGCAGGGGGCCGATGCTGTTGTGGTCCGCAAACTGGGGTCCGAGCTGCGCCAGAACTACAACTACATCCCGCCGGGATGGGAGAGTATCCCGCAGAGCAATGTCATCTACCAGCAGGTGAAAAATGCGGACGGCCAGTGGGTGACAGTGCCGCAGGTTTACACCGTGATGGTGCCGGTCTTTCGTCCGGGGCGCACCGTGGTCGACGAATCGCAGTGGACGGACGTGGTGGCGGAAATGGTGGTGCGTCGCGGCAAGGTGCCGCTGGCTGCGCCCGATCCGAGCCAGATCGAGATCTCGCCGGCAGCGGAGTGAAGAACCATGAACCCTGAAGAAAAAAAGAAACGCCAACGCGCCTGCCTGCTTGGTGCCTTCCTCGGGGATGCGTTGGCCATGCCGGTGCATTGGTATTACGACCGCATGGCGCTGGTGCGGGATTACGGACGCGTGACGGACTTGGTCGCGCCGAAGACTCCGCATGCCGACAGCATTCTCTGGCGGTCGAGCTATTCAGCTCCGAACGCCAAAGGCGAAATCCTGCATGATCAGGCGCAATATTGGGGCCAACGCGGCGTGCACTATCACCAATTCCTGCGCGCGGGGGAAAACACGCTGAACATGCAACTGGCCCTCGAGTTGCTCGCCTCGCTCCGTGCCTGCGGCGGATACGATCGCAACGATTACATGCGGCGCTACATCGATTTCATGACCACGCCGGGGCGCCACCGCGACACCTATCTCGAGGAGTGTCACCGGAATTTTTTCACCAAATACGCGCGCGGGAAAAAGCCGGAGGATTGCGGCGGCGAAGACATCCATATCGGCGGACTCGCCCACGTGCCGATTCTCGCTGTTTGGTATGCCGGTGACGAACCTGCTGCGTTGGCCGCGGTGAGGGAGCAGGTGCGGGTCACGCATCGCGGTGCGTTGGTCGAAACCGCGGCGCGGGACCTCACCAAGATGCTCGTCGCCATTCTCAACGGTGCCGACGTGCGCGAGAGTATCGAGCAGCACGGCAATGGGTGGGTGGGACGCAAGAAGTTGGAAGCTTGGGCCGCCCGACCCGATGAGGAGGTTGTCGGCGGCATCTTGAGTCCGGCCTGTTATCTCGAAGATTCCTTCCCGGCCTCGCTGTATCTCGCGTGGAAATATGCCGATGACCTCGAAGCGGCGCTGGTGGCCAACACCAACCTCGGCGGAGACAACTGTCACCGCGGAATCGTGGTCGGCGCTTTGGTCGGGGCGGGAGGAGCGCCCGTTCCGGAGCGATGGGAGCAGGAACTGCTCTGCCTAAAGGTGCTGAATTGAGGTCGAAGCCTTTGCCCGCCGTTCGCCGCGCCTTGGGTCCCGGGAGCTTGCCGGTCCAGCCTTGGCCTTACTCCCGCATCTTGAGCAGTAGGTCGCCGGCATCGACGGCGTCGCCGGCGGCAACGAGGAGTTCCTCGATGGTGCCGTCGCACGGGGCGTAGATCGTGGTCTGCATCTTCATCGCCTCCATGGTGAGGATCTTGTCGCCCTTGGAGACCTTGGCGCCGTTGCCGTGGTCGAGGTTGGTCACCATGCCGGGGATGGGTGCGCCGATTTCCAGTGGCTTGGACGGATCGGCTTTGCGGCGCGCTTTCTTCGTCGTCTGCAGCGATTTGTCGGTGATCGTCACCTCGCGCGGCATGCCGTTGAGTTCGAAGAAGACGACGCGGTGGCCGTCTTTGTCCGGGGCGCCGATGTTGATCAGCTTGATGAACAGCGTCTTGCCCTGCTCGATTTCCACGGCGATTTCCTCGCCGGGTTTGAGTCCGTAGAAAAAGGCCGGGGTGGGCAGCACGCTGACATCACCGTATTCGCGTTCGAACTTGGTGAGCGCCGCAAAGACATCCGGATACATCAGGTGGCTGTAAAGCTCGTCCTCGTCGGGCGCGTGCTTGAGTTTGCCGGCGAGTTCCTTGCGCACGGCAGGGAGACTGACTTTCGCGGCGCGCGCGGGTTTTGACTTGGCTTTGCCCAGCACGGCTTTGACCACGTCCTTCGGCCACCCGCCGATCGGTTCGCCCAGTCCGCCGGCCAGCATGTCTTTGACCGATTCGGGGAAGGGAGTGCCGGGCGGGAGGTTGGGCACGTCGGCGGGTTTGATTCCGCGGGTGAAGAGGAACAGCGCCATGTCGCCGACCACTTTGCTGGAGGGCGTGACTTTGACGATGTCACCGAAGAGTTGGTTCACCTCGGCGTAGCAGCGGGCGATTTCCGGCCAGCGGTGGCCGAGGCCCATCGAAGCGGCTTGCTCTTTCAAATTGGTGAACTGTCCGCCGGGCATTTCGTGCAGGTAAACCTCGGCACTGCCGGTGCGCGGCGAGGTGTCGAACGGCGCGTAGAACGTGCGGACCTGCTCCCAGTAGTCGGCGAATTCGTTGAGCGCATCGAGGTTGAGTCCGCTGTCGTGCGGCGTGTGTTGCAGCGCGGCGACGAGGCTGTTGAGGTTCGGCTGGGATGTCGACCCGGACATCGCGCTGATCGCGGAGTCGACGATGTCCGCGCCGGATTCGATCGCGGCGAGGACGGACGCGGCGTTCACGCCGCTGGTGTCGTGCGTGTGGAAGTGGAGCGGAAGGTCGGTCTCGGCACGCAGGGCCTTGAGCAGGGCGCGGGCGGCAAAGGGGCGGCAGAGCCCGGCCATGTCCTTGATGGCGATGAAGTGCGCGCCCATCTTTTCCAGCTCTTTGGCCAGCTTGAGGTAGTATTTGAGCGAATACTTCGTGCGCCGCGGATCGAGGATGTCACCCGTGTAGCAGATGGTGCCTTCGCATACCGCTTTGGTTTCGCGCACGGCTTCCATTGCCGCGCGCATGTTGGAGAGGTCGTTGAGCGAATCGAAGACGCGGAAGATGTCCATCCCGCTCTCTGCGGCATGACGGACGAAACCGGCGACGACATTCGGCGGATAGTTCGAATAGCCGACAGCGTTTGAGCCGCGGAAGAGCATTTGGAAGCAGATGTTGGGGACTTTCTCGCGCAGGGCGCGGAGGCGTTCCCACGGATCCTCGCGCAGAAAGCGCATCGCGGCGTCGAAGGTCGCCCCGCCCCACATCTCGAGACTGAAAAGCTGCGGGGTGCGCCGCGCCACGGCGTCGGCCACAAGCAGCATGTCGT
>CAZJGQ010000089.1:0-6572 GCA_964545425.1 uncultured Chthoniobacter sp.
AAGACAGCTCCGCGCTCGAGGAAGAATCGAAAAAACTCGGGGCCGAAATGGAAGCGTTGCAGTCCGCTTCGGCCGCGGCCGAGGAGAAACAACGCGAACTTCTTCTCTCCATTCCCAACACGCCGCACGACGAAGTCCCGCGCGGCCATGACGCCTCGGCCAATCCCGTTCTCCGCACCTGGGGCGAACCGCCGAAGATCGCGGACGCACACGACCACATGGCCATCGGCACGCGGCTCGGACTTTTCGATGCCGAGCGCGCGGCAAAAATCAGCGGGAGCGGGTTCATGTGCTACACGGGACAGGGGGCGCGGCTCGAAAGGGCGCTCATTTCCTTCCTCCTCGACCTGCACACGCGCGACCACGGCTACACCGAGATGAGTCCGCCGTTTTTGGTCAATCGCACGACCATGACCGGCACTGGACAGCTCCCGAAATTTGAGGCCGACCTTTTCGGCGTGACCGAGAGCGGTCTTTTCCTCATCCCCACGGCCGAGGTTCCCGTGACCAATTTCCACCGCGAGGAAATCCTGCCCGCGGAAAAACTCCCGCTCAAATACGCCGCCTACACCCCGTGCTTCCGCCGCGAGGCGGGGTCAACCGGACGCGAGACGCGCGGGCTCATCCGCATGCACCAATTCGACAAAGTCGAGCTGGTCAAAATCACCACGCCAGAACATTCGGCGGCCGAACTCGAGTCGCTCACCGCCGATGCCGAGCGCGTGCTGCAATTGCTCGGTCTGCCCTACCGCGTGATCGAACTGTGTGGTGGCGACCTCGGGTTCAGCGCCTGCCGCACTTATGACATCGAAGTCTGGGCGCCCGGGCACAACGGATGGCTCGAAGTCTCCAGTTGTTCCAATTTCGGCGACTACCAGGCGCGCCGCATGGGACTGCGCTACAAGGGTGCGGACGGCAAAAATCATTTCTGCCACACGCTCAACGGCTCCGGCACCGCGCTGGCCCGGCTTTATGTCGCGCTGCTCGAGAACGGACAGCAACCCGACGGCTCGGTGCATCTGCCGGAAATCCTGCAGCCTTACTTCGGCGCGGCGCGCCTCTCCTGACCCGTGAAAAAAGCGGCCGACCTTCTGCCGCGCTTTGTTCGCCGGCTCGGGACGTTCGCGCCGGATCAACCCGCCCTCGTCGGTGTCTCCGGCGGCCTCGATTCGGTCGTGCTGCTCGATCTGCTGCGGCGCGCAGGATGCGGAAAACTGGTCGTGGCCCATTTCCATCACGGACTGCGCGGCAAAGAAGCAGATCGCGATGCGGAATTCGTCCGGCAGCTCGCAGAGAAGGCCGGATTGATCTTCGTGGCCGGTCGCGGTCAGACCCGCGCGCGTGCGACGAAAAATAAAGAGTCGTTGGAAGAGGCGGCGCGCATCCTGCGGCGGAAATTTTTCGCCCGCGCCGCAGCAAAACATCAGGCCGCGGCCATCTACCTCGCCCACCAAGCCAACGACGCAGCCGAGACCATGCTCTTCCATCTGGCCCGGGGCACCGGACGCCGCGGGTTGGGCAGCCTGCGCGGCGAAGCGCCGTTGGAAAAAAGCACCGCAGTCATCATGCGTCCGCTGCTTCCCTTCACGCGCAAAGAAATCCTCACCTATGCGAAGGCGCGTGGCTTGGCGTGGCGCGAGGACAAGTCGAACGCCTCGCGCGAGTTCACGCGCAACCGCATCCGGCGCGATATCCTTCCCGCGTTGGCCCGCGCGGTTGGACACGATCCCGTGCCCGCCATGGCGCGCGCGGCGGAAATTCTTGCCTCGGAGGAAGAGTGGCTCGAGTCGCTTGTCGCGGACGAAGCGCAGAGCGTGCACCTCGACGTGCGCGCATTCCGCCGCAAACCGCTCGCCCATCAGCGACGTCTGCTTCGAGCGTGGCTCGCGGATCGCACCAAGGCCGCGGTCGATTTCGAAACGATCGAAGCGGCGCGCGCGCTGGCGTTGTCCGACCGCCAACCGGCGAAACTCAACTTGCCGCGCTCCTTCCACTTGCGCCGACGCGCGGGGAAATTGTTCGTCGAGCGGGCGAAGCGCCCGAAATGACAAGCGCCACGGCAGGTAAACCCACCGTGGCGCCGCTCACTACGCCAGAAGGTGAATGCCTCGCACCCGCGGACACTCACCCACATTTGCGTTCGCCGGACTCGCGCCCGGCTACCAACAAAGAACAGTGCTGACTCGCGCCAGACGCTGGTAAGATGCGCCGAAAATTGACCGGAAAAAACGGCCTTGGGACGAATGGGCCATCTGACGTGACGAACGGTTCATTACAATGGCAAGATACTGTCCATAAACACTTTATGTATCATCGAGTAATCGGTAACCCTGCGAATCGGGAATTGTTCGCGATTGACCAAAACGCCTGCATTTTGGTCTGACCTTACCGTGACTCTCTCGTCCACGCCGCCCCCCAGCACTCCCTTGGTGCTGCTGCGCGTCTTTGTTACCGCCGCGATCATCCTCGCTGCCAGCTATGTCTCGGTGCAGTGGGCGATAGAAACGGACTCGGTTTTCAGTCCTTGGTGGCCCGCCTCGGGGATCGCGCTGGCCGCTTTGTTGGCTTGGGGACCGTGGATGCTGCTGGCCATTTATGCCGGCACAGCAGCCTCGAGCGCGCTGTGGGATCTGACCTCGCCGCTCACTTGGCTGGGTCCGCTCGGACTGATGTTCGAGGCGGGAGCCACCGCGTTTTTGCTCCGCGCGTTTCTCGGACCCAATCCGCGTCCGTTCGGCGTGCGGGCCTGCCTTGCTTTCCTGCTGGCCCCGTGGATTCCGGTCGCGCTGAACGGACTCTACGGCGTCCAGTTGCTCCAACTCGGGGGCGCCGTCGCTCCGCAAGATTTCCTGCGCGAAATGCGCACCTTCATTCCGGCCAACGGTTTCGGTGCCGCGCTTGTCGCGCCCGCTCTGCTCGCTTGGCGGCGACCGCTTTCGGCCGAATGGTGGCGACGCTTTGCTTGGTCCGCCCTCGCCTGCGCCGCGGTGCTGGCTTTCACCTTCGCCACGAAGAGTCCGGCTTTTCTCATCGTCATTCCCCTGCTCCTCGCCGCCGCGGCCACCGGATTGGCCGGGGCCGCCACCCTCACGGCGGCAACCGCCTTGCTCACCATGATGCTGACCTCCGCCGGTTACGGGCCTTTCGTCGGCGCGCAATCCTTGGTGCGCCTCGATTACTTCCTCGCCCTGCTTGCCTTCGGCGTCCTGCCTGTCGGTGCGCTCTGCGGCGAATACCGCCGCCTGCTCCGCCAACGCCAGTCAGCCGAGCGCGCCGCGGGGTTGCGGTTCTGGGAATGGAGCGAGGACGGCGGAACGATCATCGAAGGTGACAACGAAGCGCCCGGACAACTCTTCGATCCGCAGCAGGACCGCGGGTGTTTGGAGACGCGAGCGGGCGACCGCGAGGCCTTGTCCTTTTGGCAAACCGGCGACCGCCAAGCCGACGGTCGTCCGCGCGAAGTGTCCGGCGTCCTTGTCGATGTCTCCGACCGGATCGTGCTCGAGCGCATGAAGCGCGAGGCGTGGCAATCGGAGATCGAACTGCGCAACCTGCGCGCCGGCCTCGCCCCGCACCTGCTCTTCAACTGCCTCGCCGCCGTGCGCGGCATCGTGCGCACCGACCCGGAACGCGCCCGCACGTTCATCGACCACCTCTCCCGCTTCCTGCGAGACAGCACCAACGCGCAGAGCCGCGAAACCGTCCCGCTCCTCGACGAATGGCAACTCTGCGAGGATTTCCTCGCCCTGCAATCCATGCGCTTCGAACGTGAACTGCCCCGCCTCGTCGAGATCGAAGGCGCCGCCTACCACGCGCGCATCCCGCCCATGATGTTGCTCAACTTGGTGGAGAATGCGGTCAAACACGGCGAGATCAGCCAGCGCCATCCTCTGGTCATTACCGCGCACCTGCGCGACGGATTCCTCGAGGCCTCGGTGCGCAGCCACGGACGACTCGGACCCATGCCGAGCGGACGCCCGGGCGGCATCGGCATCGCCCGCGCGCGGCTCAAGGCGGCCTACGGCGCGGAGGGCTCGCTTGACATCGAGGAAGCCGAAGGTGATGTGGTAGCCGCCGTGCGTTTCCCCGCGCAACCGCCCGCCGTCCTACCATGAATTCCCTGAGCGCTCTCGTCGTCGACGACGAACCCGCCGCGCGCCGCGACTTGGTCGAGGTGCTCGGCGCGATCGAGGATGTGCGCATTGTCGCGCAGGCTTCCGACGCCGCCGCGGCACGCCAGTTGGCCAAACGCCACCGGCCGGATCTCATCTTCATGGATATCCAGTTGCCCGGGGCGGACGGTTTCAGCGCGCTGGAGGACATCGATATCACGCGCAGCTGCGTCATTTTCACCACCGCCTACTCGCAATTCGCCCTGCGCGCTTTCGAATTCGGGGCGACGGATTATTTGCTCAAGCCGGTGGAGGAAGGTCGTTGCCGCCGCGCCATCGAGCGCGCCCGCGAAACCTTGCGCCGTCCGCTCGAAGCGACCGACGGACCCGTGCTCGAAATCGAGGAACACGGCAAGCGCGTGCTCATTCCGGCCGACAGCGTGCGTCTCGTCACCGCGGAGGGCAATTATCTCGAGATCGGCCATGACCGCGGACAGGGCCTCGTTCGTCAGACCTTGGAAAGTCTCCTCGCGACACTTCCACCCGACGCATTGCTGCGTATCAATCGCAATCAAGCCGTGCGCCCATCGCACGTGCAGGAAATGACCGCGTCCAACCTGCGCGGCCTGCTTTTGGTCACGCGCGACGGAAAGGAACTCCACGTTGCCCGGCGCCGCGCCACGGAAGTTCGCACCCGACTGCGCAACATCGTGGCGCGTCCCGCGCACTCCTGAAACCGGGTGCCGCGGCAGGTTATCCTTGCCGCGCGGGGCCCGATGTGAAAAACAACCCCGTTTGCGGCGCGGGTCAGGAGCCTTCGTCCGGACCGATTCATCATGGCCAACACGATTCTTGTCGGCGCCCAATGGGGCGACGAAGGCAAAGGTAAAATCATCGACTTCCTCACCGACGAGGCGGATATCGTCGTGCGCAGTCAGGGCGGCAACAACGCCGGGCACACCATCGTGCACGGGAAAAAGAAGTTCGTCCTCCATCTCATCCCCAGCGGCATCCTCCGCCGCGGAAAAACCTGCGTCATCGGCAACGGCGTTGTCGTCGACCCGCTGGCCCTCGTCACGGAGATCAGCGGTCTGCGCAAGCAGGGCATCGCCGTGGGAAAAAACCTCCTGCTCAGCGACAGCGCCCATCTCGTCATGCCGTGGCACCGCGCGCTCGACGAGGCGCGCGAGTTGCGCAAAGGGAAAAACAAAATCGGCACGACCAAGCGCGGCATCGGTCCGGCCTACGGCGACAAAGCGGCCCGCACCGGACTTCGCGTCGGTGATCTGCTCGACGCGAAAACCTTTGCCGCCAAATTCAAACTGCGTCTGCGCGAGAACAACGAGGTTCTCCGCTCGCTCGGGGCCAAACCCCTCCCGCTGCAGCCCTCCCTGCGTCACTACCTCGCCGCAGCCAAAACCCTGCGTCCATTCATCACCAACACCGTTGTCTGGCTCCATGACGCCATGGCGCGCGGACGCCGCATGCTCTTCGAAGGAGCCCAAGGCACATACCTCGATCTCGACCACGGCACCTATCCCTTCGTCACCAGCTCGAATACGACCGCGGGCGGAGCCTGCACCGGTTCCGGTGTGCCGCCGCACCGGATGGACAACGTGATCGGCGTGATGAAGGCCTACACCACGCGCGTGGGCGAAGGACCTTTCCCCACCGAAAACGACGACATCTCCGATCTGCTCCACGGCATGGGCCGCGAATACGGGGCGACCACCGGAAGGGCCCGGCGCTGCGGGTGGTTCGACGCCGTGGCCACGCGCTACGCCGGGATGATCAACGGCATCGATGAGTTGGCCATCACCAACCTCGACGGACTCGACGGCGTGCCTTCGATCAAGGTCTGCACGGCCTACAAACTCGACGGCAAAACGCTCAAGCATCCGCCGACCGACGCCGGCGCATGGGCCCGTTGCCGTCCGGTCTACCGCACGTTCGCCGGCTGGATGAAGGACACTTCTAAGGCGCGACGCTTCTCGCAACTCCCGGACGCCGCGCGCCGTTATGTCAAAGCCTTGGCCGAATTGACCGGCGCGAAGCTCCGCATCGTCAGCGTGGGCGCGGGACACGACGAAACGATCCGCTTGTGAGCAATCCGGCCGGAGTTCCCGACGACAAAATCCCGCGCCACATTGCCATCATCATGGACGGCAACGGCCGCTGGGCCCGCGAGCGCAAGCTGCCGCGTATCGAAGGCCACCGCCGCGGATCGGAATCAGTGCGCGCCTGCACCGCCGCGTGCATGGAAGCGGGTGTGCCCTACCTCACGCTTTACGCGTTCAGCAAAGAAAACTGGCAACGCCCGCCCGACGAAGTGAAGGCGCTGATGAATCTGCTCGACCGTTTCCTCGCCGAACGCACGGCCGAAATCATGGAGCGCAACATCCGGCTCCGCGCCATCGGGCACCTTGACGATTTGCCGGACAAAGCCCGCCGCCGGCTCGA
>CAZJGQ010000090.1:0-6498 GCA_964545425.1 uncultured Chthoniobacter sp.
GATGCCGCCATGGATCGCGTCTATCTCCGCGAGGAGGATGTGCCGCGATGGACCGGGCAGGCCCGCGCGTGGTTGCGGGAGGGAACAGACTATTGCACGGCGCTGCGTTCCGGCCGTCTGCGCTACGCCACCTTGCTTCCCGCCTTGCTGGGTTGGCGCACGCTAGTCCTCGCTGCCGCCCAACCGCCATCCATGCTGACACCTGCCAAAGTCCCGCGTTCCGAGGTGCGGCAATGGATGATTCGGGCTCTGCCGGTATGGTGGTCGGCGTCGGCGGCACCACCCTTGGCCCGGCGCGCGGCGACGGAAGAACTTCCGCGGCCCTAAAACAAAACCAGCGCCACCGCGACAAGGATCAGGACACTCCCGGTTGCGCGCAGGGCCAACGTGCGGCGGTCGAAGACCGCGTCGGTGACGCCGAGTTGTTTTGCAAACAGCGCGAGGAGCAGCAGGCTCCAAAAGCCGCGCGACCCGTAGACCACGTTGGCACTTGTCGCATCGCCGAAGATTCCGATGGCGGTGCCCATGCCGAGCACTTGGACTCCGAGCAGCACCACGCCGGCCGCCATCCACCCTCTTGCCCCGGGCTGCATGGTCCGCCGCGCCGATCGCAGGACATGCGGCCGGAGCAGCGGCAACGACAACAAGGCAACCGTGCCGAACATGACCGGCATGAAAAGTGTGAACCCCGCCACCGGGGCGCCGATCTGCACGATGATGTCCGCAGCGGCGAAGCTCAACGCGGCGGAAAGCGCCCAGAGCAAAGTCGTCCAGGGACGCGCGGCCGCCGGACCCGTGTTCCCGTGCAACAAGAGCATCCCACCCATGGTCAACAAAACGGCCAGCCAGAGATCCGGGTCCGGTCGGCTCCCGGGGATGGCCAGGCTGAGCAAGGCGACGAAAACCACCTTGGCTGCGAGGGCCGGCGTGGCGATCGATACGTCCCCGCTTTGCAGCGAACGGAACGTGCCGATTTGTCCGAGAAAAAAAAGAAAACCCGCGGCCATGGCGAGCGGGATTCCCTGCGGCTGCCAGCCGGATGGTTCGGCCAAAAGGAGCGGAGCGAACAAAGCGCCCATCAGTATGTTGCTGTAGAACAGCACCGACCACGTGGTGGCGCCGCGCACGAGGGCAATCTTCACGCAGAGTGCCGCCATGGCGTAAAGCAGGGCGGAAGCAAGGGGCAGAAGGAGGTATGGATGCAAAGCTTGGCCCCACCCTAATACACGTCCTTTGGGGAGGCGAGCCGTCCGCCCTGCGCCGCCACAATTCGCTTCCGCCACGCCCGCCTCGGGGCTAAACCTCGCCGCCCTCCATGGACTCCATGCGCAAAAGCACGGCGTGTCTCCCTGCCGGTGTCTTGCTCCGGTCCCGCCTTGCGCGAATTCGTGGCTATTTGTTCGTCCTCTGCTTTTTGCTGTCCGGTCTGACCGCCGCCCAAGCCGAGCGGGATGTTTTGGCGAGCTGGTGGAACGCGCAAGGCGTGGCGGGCGACATGTTCGGCGTGCGGCCGGCAGCCAAGGACCACGGGGTGACTTTGCGCGGCGGCTGGCGTGGCATCTACATCGGCATCCTCTCCAGCGAGAACGGCTCGGGCAACGCGTTCCCCGAGGAGATCTCCTTCAACCTCAGTCTCGATCTGGCCAAGGTGTCGAAGTGGGAAGGCCTCGAGGGATGGGATGCCTTCGGCGAGGTGCGTTGGCGCGACCCGGCCTACGCGGCCAACCCGAACAACATCGTCGACGGCGACACCCTCTTCAACCCGTCGCGCTATTCGGGCGGCGTCGGATGGCGCCTTATGGCCTTCGGTCTGTCCTACGAAGTGCCCGAGTTTTTCGGCTACAAGGACGCCCTCGTCCTCCGCGGAGGTTGGATCCAACCGCAGCGCGAATTCATCTCCCAGCCCCTGTCGCGCCTTTTCGCCAACAACGCCATGGGCAGCGCCGAGGGCCTCGGCGGCAACATCCCTTTCGGATCCAGCTTCACCACGTGGGGTGCGTCGATCGAAGCAAAACCGGTCGAGTGGTATTACGCCAAAGCGGGTCTTTTCATGTCCTATATCAACCCGACCGATCCGAACAACAACGGTTTGATGTTCCTCGGCTATCCGGATGAAGGCAATGGGCTGTTTGTTCTCGGCGAGACGGGGATCCGTCCGCATCTCGGAGCGGACAAACTCCCCGGCCACTACGCCTTCGGCGGATACTTCTACGGCGAGGACAACGAGCAATTCGGCGGCAACAAATTCGGCTTCTACTGGCAGGCCGATCAGATGCTGTGGCGCGAATCCGGCGAGCAGGGACTGCGCATGTTCAGCCTCTATTACTTCGCACCGAAGTATAACAACGACTTCTCCTTCTACACGCAGGCCGGGCTGGTCTACGAGGGACCGATCCCCGGACGCGACCGCGACCAACTCATGGCCGGCGCGGCGCTCGGTCAATACAGCTACTACGATCTGCTCGAGGCGCGCGCCGCCGGCAACCCCGAGGCCACGCAGACCGTCCTGATCGAAACCGGCTACCGCATCCAGCTCAGCGGCTGGGGTTTCGTCCAACCTTTCGCCCAATACATCGTGCAACCCAACGGCACGACCGCGGTGGCCAACGCTTCCGTCCTCGGGCTCTTTTTCGGGGTAGATTTCTGAGTGTTTTGCCGCTTTTGGGTAACCGCAGAGTTTTCGGTGTTCAGTTTTCAGTGTTCAGTTGGGATGTAGCAGTGGTCGTGTCATACCAATCGCCCAAAGCTTATGGACTTCACAAAAAGTCCCGACCGGTAGGGTCAGCTGGCCCAGCGGACCGCTGCTCTTATTTGCACAGCGTGCGGGCGGCTGGGCCAGCCGCCCCTACCGAGAGGTTTGAAGAATTTAGAAGCAAGGGGACGTTGGTGTCACTTGGTCGCCGCCACACGTTATCTTGAACCGCTCTCGGCTAACCCCCGCGGTCCGTCCGCGGACCGCGGGCTCTTTGCGCTTGCCCGGGCGTTGGGCTCTCCTACGCTTGGCTTTATGAAAATCGGCTTCATAGGTTGCGGGAAAATGGGCTCGGCCCTCATCCAAGGCGTGTTGGCCGCCAAGGTTTGCGAACCCCCGGAGGTTTCCGTGCATGACAAGCTGGCCGAGCCGGCCGAAATGCTCGGGACCGAGAGCGGGATCCGCGTGCTGCGCAGCAACCGTGAAGTGGCCTCCGCTTCCGACGTTGTCCTTCTCTGCGTCAAACCCGAGGACGCGCTTGCCGCCCTTGCCGATGCCGCTCCCGATCTCGCGGGCAAGCTGCTCGTTTCCATCGTGGCCGGCATCACCATCGACTCGCTCCAGCAGGCGGCCAGCGCCAAGTGCCGCGTGGTCCGCGTCATGCCGAACACCGCTGCCCTCGTGCAGAAAGGAGCGTCCGCCTACGCCACGGGCGAGGGTGTCACCGGGAAAGACATTTCCGCCGTGGAGGAAATTTTCACCTCGGTCGGCCGGGCTTTCCACGTCAAGGAAGCGCTCCTCGATGCCGTCACCGGTCTGAGCGGAAGCGGTCCGGCCTACGTTTATCTTTTCATCGAGGCTCTGGCCGACGGCGGCGTGCAAATGGGCTTGCCCCGGGACCTCGCGACCAAGCTCGCGGTGCAAACCGTGGCCGGTGCCGCGGGGATGGTTTCCGAGACGATGATGCACCCGGCTCTCCTGCGCGAAATGGTGACGAGTCCCGGCGGCACGACCATTGCCGGATTGGCCGAGCTGGAACGCGGTGCGGTGCGGGCTTCGGTCATGGATGCGGTGCAGGCAGCCACGCTCCGCGCGCGCGAATTGGGCGGTGGCGATGCGGAAGACTGAATTTATCCTTCTCGCCGCGCTCATTTTGGCCCCCGCCTCATCGGCGGTGGCCGAAGGTTCCGGCGGGGACAGCCGGTTGCCTTTCCGCGGATCCGTCAGTCCCGTCCGGCCGGCCGTTGAAGCGGTTCCGCCGCCGCCGGTGCCGGTCAAGGTTCCCGATGAAGCCAAGCCGCCGGTGCAGACCGCCATCGTGGAAAAAATCGGTGCCGAGGGCATCGAGGCCTTCCAGACCGGCAACTTCGAAGGCGCGCGCGAAGCCTACTTGCGCGTGCTCAAGATAGAACCGAACAACCTACCGGCCTTGGTCAATCTCGGTGCCACCGAATACCGCCTCGGCAACAACGCGGAAGCCGAGCGCCTCCTCCGTCGTTCGCTGCAGATCAAGCCGGACAACCCGACCGCTTGGCTCAATCTCGGCATCATCTACCTCGAACGCGACGAACCGATGCGTTCGCTGGCGGCCATCGCGCATGCCGTGGTCCATGCCCCCGACGACCCGGTGGCCCGCAATTACCTCGGCGTGGCGGCGGGGCGCAACCGTTGGTTCGACGCCGCCGAGTCCGAGCTGCGCCGCGCGGTCGAGTTGCAACCCGACTACGCCGACGCCCATTTCAACCTTGCTGTCTTCTGTCTCGAGCGCAACCCGCCCGCCGTCGAGCTGGCCCGGCGCCATTACCGCAAAGCGCTCGACTACGGCGCCGCCCCCGACCCCCTCATCGAGAAGGCGTTGCGGTGACCTTCGCCGCGGCCGGTTGATTCGCGGGCGGAAAGCAGGCATGCTACCGGTTCCCATGCGTCTCCTCGCCGCCTGCATCCTGGCCTGCCTGTGCGTGCTGCCCCCGCGTGCCGCGGCCGCCCCGCCGCCGGTGCACGGCAAAGCGTTCATCGTCGTCGACGTTGCCTCGGGCCGTGTCCTCGGGCACCGCAATTCCCGCGAACCGCGCGCCGTGGCCAGCACGCAAAAGTTGCTCACCGCACTCCTTGTGGCCGAGGCCGGAAACCTGTGGGAGACCGTCACGATCAAGCCCGAGGACACCGCGGCCGCCCCGACCAAACTTTACCTCAAAGCCGGCCAGACCTACTCGCGCTACGAGTTGCTGCAGGCCCTTCTCGTCAGGAGTCCCAACGACGTGGCCGGCGCGCTGGCCCGCGACAACGCGGGGAGCATCGAGGCTTTCGCCGAGAAAATGAACCGGCGCGCGCGGCAAATGGGCGCGACCTCCTCGCGCTTCCTTAATCCCAGCGGGCTGCCCGCCGAGGGCCAGTTTTCCACCGCCCGCGACATCGCCATCATCGCCCGCAACGCCTATGCCAATCCCGTCATCCGCAAAATCGTGGCCACGCCGCGCGCCGAATTCCATTATGCCGACGGCCGCGTGCGCCAGCTGGTCAACACCAACCGCGTCCTGCACCAGGCTCCGTGGTGCACGGGCATGAAGACCGGCTTCACCAATGCGGCCGGCCACTGCCTTGTTTCCAGCGGACAAAACAACGGACGCGATGTCATCGCCGTGATCCTCGGCAGCAACAAAGCCAACGTTTACACCGACTCGCGGCGCCTGCTCGAATGGGGGTTGCGGCTTTGAACGGGGCGCTTGCGCCGTCCGCCGGCACCCGCATCGATTACGCGTCCGAGCTGAACGACCAGCAACTCGGGGCCGTCACCTCGCCGGGTGGCGCCGCCTTGGTCATCGCCGGCGCGGGCAGCGGCAAGACGCGCACGCTCACCTACCGCGTGGCCTGGCTGCTCGAACACGGGGTCAAGCCTTGGCAAATCCTCCTGCTCACTTTCACCAACAAAGCTGCGCGGGAAATGAGCGGGCGCGTCGGCGAATTGCTCGGACCCGAGGCGGACGGCATCTGGGGCGGAACCTTTCATTCCATCGGCAACCGCATCCTCCGCCGCCACGCCGAAGTGATCGGCTTCAAGCCCGGTTTCAGCATCCTCGACCGCGAGGACCAGTCGGACCTGCTCAAGGCCGTGGCCAATGACGTCGGGGTGCCGCGCGACAAACGCTTCCCCAAGCCCGACGTCCTCGCCGAGCTGTTCTCCCTCTCGGCCAATACCGGCGACCCTCTCGACGTCGTGGTCCACGACCGGTTCGGCTATTTTGACGGCATGGCCGAGTCCATCGCGTCGGTCCGTGCCGCCTACGAACGCCGCAAGGTCTCGGCCAACGCCATGGACTTTGACGATCTGCTCATCCGCACCAACCAGTTGCTGCGCGATCATCCCGAAGTCGGCGACCACTACCGCAACCAATTCCAGCATGTGCTGGTCGATGAATACCAGGACACCAACCTCGTCCAAGCCGACCTCGTCGACCTTCTCGGCTCCAAGCACGGCAACATCATGGTGGTGGGCGACGACGCGCAGTCGATCTACTCGTGGCGCGGGGCCAATTTCGAAAACATCCTCAAGTTCCCCGAGCGCTATGCCGGGGCGCAGACCTACCGCATCGAGACGAATTACCGCAGCGTGCCCGGGATCCTCGACGTGGCCAACGCCGCCATCCGCGGCAATGTCCGCCAGTTCGAGAAAAACCTTCGCGCCTGGCGCAAGGCCGGCGGGCGCCCCGCCCTGGTCGAAACACCGACGAACAACGACCAGGCCGCCTACGTGGCGCAGCAAATCCTGGAACTCAACCGGCAGGGCCTCGAGTTCCGCGAGATGGCCG
>CAZJGQ010000091.1:0-6248 GCA_964545425.1 uncultured Chthoniobacter sp.
TGCAGGACCCGCAGCTCTACCGCACTGATCCCGGAGCCTTGCCCAAGATCGAAGCGGAGTCCATCGCGCTCGAAGCGAAAATCCGCGCGGCTTACACCCGATGGGAAGAGCTGGAAGCGAAGCGGTGTGCGTTGGAAGGAGTGTAGAGCACAGGATTCGGAGTAGTCAGTAGTCAGCGGACAGTCGTCAGTGGACAGACGACGGAGGTCGGATTTAGGGCTGGATGATCCGCGCGCCGCGTTGCCAGGTGAAGTAGGACCACACCCAGTGGATGAAGACGTTGATGCGGTTTCTCATGTGCATGAGAAAAATGAGGTGCACGAAGAGCCACATCATCCAAGCGGAGAAGCCGCGCATTTGTAGTCCGGCTACGTTGACCACGGCAGCACTGCGCCCGATCGTCGCCATGGTGCCCTTGTCCCAGTAAACAAATGCGGGACGCGATCCGGCCTGAGCCTCGGCGGTGACGAGCTTGGCGATGAATTGGCCCATTTGAATGGCAGCCGGAGACACACCGGGCACGGCCACGCCTTTCGGGTCGATCAACGCGACGAGATCGCCGGCGGCGAAGACTTCTGGATGCCCCGGCAGACTGAGATCCGGCAGCACTTGGATGCGACCGCTGCGATCGAGCGGAATGCCGGCCAAGGTGCGCGTGATTTCACTGGCCTCGACTCCGGCGGCCCAAATGATGATGTCGGACGCGATGCGCTCGTGGGGCATTTGCACAAAGCCCGGCCCGACTTCTTTGACCGGCGAGTTCAGATGCACGTGGACGCCCATGCTCGTCAGGCGCTCGAGTGTGTAGTCGGGCAGGTTGCCGGGGAACATGGGTAGAAGTTTCGGTCCGGCCTCGACGAGGTGCACTTTGGCGCAAGATGGGTCGATGCGGCGGAAGTCATCTTTGAGAACCCTGCGCGACAACTCGGCCAACGATCCCGCCATTTCCACGCCGGTTGGTCCGCCCCCCACCACCACCATGGTGAGGAATCGTTCGGTCTCCGCCGCGTCAGCCGCTGACTCCGCGCGCTCGAAGGCGAGCAAGACTTCGCGGCGAATCTGCATGGCGTCTTTCAAGCTTTTGAGTCCGTGGGTGTGTTTTTCCCACTCGGGGTGTCCGAAGTAACCCGTCTTGGCCCCGAGCCCGATGACGAGGTAGTCATAATTGAGCACGTGTTCTTTGAGGTGCACCTGCCGCGAGTCCAAATCGATGCGGGTCACTTCATCCATCAATGTGGTGACGTTTTTCTGCGCGGACAAGATACCGCGCAGCGGTTGCGCGATTTCCGACATGGTCAAACCCGCCGTGGCCACCTGATAAAGCAAAGGCTGGAAGAGGTGATGGTTCCAGCGGTCGACCAAGGTCACGCGGAAACGCTCGTCGGTCAGCTTCTGGGCGCAGGCCAATCCGGCGAAACCACCGCCAAGAATGAGAACGTGTTTTGCCGCCATGGAGTCCGGACAACTTAACGCCTGTCGAGCGGTTAAGGTTGGACTATTTCGGAATTAAGAAATCTATGGGGCCACTCGTCGGAGGCGCGACACCCTTGCGGGTGGGGTTTTCTCCTACTCGAACGCAGGCTCCGGTCCACGCGAAGACTTGTCCTCAAGCCAATCGGGCGGGAAGGTCGCGGCATGCATCCGTGGCGGCCGAATGATGTCGAGGAAGTCTTTTGTCGGTCGAGCGGACCGGGCGGCCAGCACGTCAACAAGGTCTCCACCGCCGTCACGCTGCGCCACTTGGCGACGGGACTCTCCGTGCGGGTGAGCAGCTCAAGATCCCAAGCGCGCAACCGGGCCGAGGCGATGCGTTTGCTGGCCGCCAAATTGGAATCCGCCGCCGCTGCAGCACGCCAGTCGCGTTTGGCCGAAGCTGCCAAAAATCGCCGCCGCAAGGCGAAGCGCTCAAGGGCCACCAAACGCCGTTTGGTCGAATCAAAGCGCCGTCGCAGCGAGACCAAGCAGCTGCGCAAGCGCGTCTCGTAAGATCTTCGCCCCCCCGGCTGTGAGCGTCATCGCCCTTCCATACCGGTGACCGGCAATTTCTTTGGAACCCGTGTTGCCGCCGCATAGCGTAACGTCAGAGCCATCATTGATGTCGGAACGGATCCAGACCAGCCACGAAACCACCACAGTGACGACTCCCTCGCCCCGGCAACGTCTCGCTTTGCGGCAATCGCCATCGGGCAGACCCGTTATGCGCCAGCGGTGGAGTGATCTTCTTTTCCTCCACTGGCCGGTCGATGCGGATGTGATCCAGTCACGTCTGCCGGCGGGGCTGCATGTCGATTTGTTCAACGGACGCGCCTGGCTCGGCGTCGTGCCTTTCGCCATGGAACGGGTCCATCCGGTCGGCCTTCCGCCGTTGCCGTGGATTTCGTGGTTCCTCGAACTGAACGTGCGGACCTATGTGCACGACGCAGACGGGCGGCCCGGTGTCTGGTTTTTCTCGCTCGATTGCAACCAACCGGTCGCCGTCGAAGTGGCGCGACGATTCTTTCATCTGCCCTACTACCACGCTCGCATGAAGGCGGAGTTCCCCGACGGGGAAATTGTCTACTCCAGCCGCCGCATAGGCTCGGACACCGTGTCCCGATTCCGCTACCGACGTCCGGTCCATGCCGCGCCGGCCCGGGAAGGTTCGCTCGAATGGTTTTTGGTCGAGCGATACCTCCTATTCACCGCGGATCGCGCTGGAAAGATCCGATCGGGACGCGTCCACCACGAGCCCTACCGCATCGAGGCGGCGAAGTGCGACGAATGGTCGTCCGCGCCGATCGGGGAAGATGGCTTGGGCCGGGTGGACGGACCGCCCGTCTCGATGCTCGTCGCCGAGCCGGTCGATGTGGCGATTTATCCTCTGGAGTAGCAACCCTCCACCCGTGCATTCCCTCCATTGCGCCGCGGGTAGATAAGCGCTTCCATACGTGGAATGGCGCACTGTTGCCACCATCCGGAACACCAGCCGGCACACGCTGCCGCGCCGGCCACCCAATACACGTGCCCCATGCATCCGGAGATCCTACGTTCCGCGCCCGGAGACTGTCCGATCTGCGGCATGGCCCTCGAACCGGTCGGCGTGGCCGCCGCCGGAGACGACGAGGCGGAACTTCGCGACATGACGCGGCGCTTGATCGTCGCCGCCATTCTGACCCTGCCGGTTTTCCTCCTCGGCATGGCGCACCTTTTCCACGGTTCCGCGCTCGCCGCGTGGTCCGACGCCGTTGCCGCACGCTGGCTCCAAGCCGTCGCCGCCACGATCGTGCTTTTTTGGTGCGGTTGGCCCTTTGTCCGCCGTGCCGCTGCCTCGGTGCGCCACCGATCGGCCAACATGTTCACCCTCATCGCCATGGGCACCCTCGCCGCGTGGGGCTTCAGCATGGCCGCGCTGCTCGCCCCGCAGGCCCTCGGCACGCGCGACCTCTATTTCGAAGCGGCCGCCGTGATCATTACCCTCGTTCTCGCCGGACAGGTCATGGAATTGCGCGCCCGCCGACGCACCGGCAACGCCCTGCGCGCGTTGATGGACCTCGCCCCGGCCACCGCGTGGAAGTTGCAAAACGACAGCTCGTTCCGCGAGGTGCCGCTCGATCAGGTGGTGGCTGACGACATCCTCCGCGTCCGCCCCGGCGGAAAAATCCCCGTCGATGGCATCATCCTCTCCGGACAAAGCACCATCGACGAAGCCATGCTCACCGGCGAATCCCTCCCTGTCGAAGCCGGCCCCGGACGTTTGGTCCGCGCAGGCACGATCAACGGCAGCGGGAGCTTCGATCTCCGCGCCGAGGGCGTCGGCGCCGCCACATTGCTGGCCCAAATCGTCGAGCTTGTCGCCCAAGCCCAGCGCGGCCGCGCCCCTGTGCAGGATTTGGCCGACCGCGTGGCTGCCGTCTTTGTCCCCATCGTGGTGGCGGTCGCTTTGCTCGCCTTCGTTGCGTGGCTTGTCTTGGTCGGTTCCCTGCCCATGGCGGTCACCGCGGCTGTCTCGGTCCTCATCATTGCCTGCCCCTGCGCCATCGGGCTCGCCGTGCCGATGTCCATCATGGTCGGAGTCGGGCGCGCCGCACAGGCCGGCGTGCTCGTGCGTCAACCCTCCGCCCTCGAGCGGTTGGAAAAGATCGACACCCTCTGCCTCGACAAAACCGGCACCCTCACCGAAGGACGTCCCGAAGTGACCGACGTGCTCTGCACCCCGGGGACCGACCGGACTCGCCTGCTCGCCTTGGCCCGCACCCTCGAGGAGCACAGCGAGCATCCCCTCGCCGCCGCCATCGTCCGACAGGCCGAAGCCGAAGACATCGCCGCCCTGCCCGGCGCGGGCGATTTCCAATCGACGCCCGGCGGCGGGGTTGCGGGCACCGTCGATGGTGAGCGCATGCACATCGGCACGCCGCAATTTGCCGGCACAGCCGACGATGAGGTTGCGCCGCATCCCGGACGTTCCCGCATCGATGTCGCCGCCGGCGGACGCCGCCTCGGCACCTTCTTCTTGGCCGACGCGATCAAGCCCTCCGCCGCAGCCGCACTCGACAAACTCCGCGCCGGAGGTTTGCGCATCGTCATGCTCACCGGGGACAACCGCGACGCGGCCGCCGACGTCGCCGCGCAGCTGCACCTCGCCGACTTCCGCGCCGCACAGTCACCGCAGGACAAAGCCGCCGCCATCCGCGAATGGCAGGCGGCGGGGCGCCGCGTGGCTATGGCGGGCGACGGTGTCAACGACGCGCCCGCGCTGGCCGTCGCCGATATCAGCATCGCGATGGGAGCCGGCAGCGACGTGGCCAAACAGACGGCCGACTTCATCCTCGTGCAGGGATCGCTCGAGGGCGTCGTGCGCACCTTCGCCCTCGGCCGCGCCATCATGCGCAACATCCGGGAAAATCTCTTCCTCGCCTTCGCCTACAACACGCTCGGCATCCCGCTGGCCGCGGGCGCGCTCTATCCCCTCACCGGCTGGCTGCTCAGCCCGATGATCGCCGGCGCCGCCATGAGCCTCAGTTCCGTCTCCGTCATCGCCAACGCCCTGCGCTTGGGGCGTTGGCGTGTGTGAGCGGTCCGGAAGAGCGGAAGCGGCGCCCGTGGCCCTTCGCGGGTGGACTTACTCCCCAGCCGGGGTCTGGAACCACTTGTCTTCCAACTCGTCGGTCCAACCGGAGACCTGGAGTTTGAGCAAGGCAGCGTTGATCTCTTTGCGCAGCGGGCTGCCCAGCTGCAAAGCGAAACCGTAGTCCTGCAGATCGAAGGGTTCGCCGACGAGGCTGAGTCCGGCGGACGGATTCTGCGCCACGTAATAGCGGAGGAGCGGACTGTCGTAGACCACGCCCTTGATCGCGCCGGCGCGCAGCGCTTCGGCTGCGGCGGCAACGTCGGGATAACCGGCCACGTCGAAACCGGATCGCTGGAGCAGGTTCTCGGCCGAACTTCCGCTGATCGTGCCCACGCGCGCGCCGCGCAGGTCGGAGAGACCGGAGACTTCGGCGGTGAGCGTGTTGACCGTCATGGCTGAAGCCAGCGTCGCGGTGATGTAGGAGGTCAGACCGATACCGCCGAGCATCCAGACCACGGCGACGAGGCGGCCGGCCACGCCGACCGGTGCTTTGTTTTCGCAACCGCCGCTGATCAGCGTGGCGATCGACCACCAAGTCGATTCCCACACGCCGCGGACGTAACCCTCGGGAAAACTCTCCGGGTTGATCTTGCGTTCGACCATCCAAAGGATGTGGGAGATGAGGAAGACGGCGAGGAGGAGGACGAGAACGACTTCGGCCACATTGCGGTTCCACAAAGCACGGAAGGCGGAGAAGGCGCCGGCCTCGCCTTTGGAACGGGCCATGACTTGCAGGCCGGATTTGAAGAACGGGTGGCTGAAGTCGAGGGCGGCTTCGCGGTCCGGGGTCATGCTGATCGCCCCGACGCCGACATCGGCAGCCCCCGTTTGCACCGCCTCGAGAAGCTCCGGCACGGTGTCAACCACGCGGGTCTCGAAAGTGAAACCGGCGTCCGCCGCGGCCTTCTTCCAGAGATCAACCGAATAGCCCATGAGCACGCCTCCCTGTTCGAAAGCGAAGGGTTCGGCGGGTTTGACCACGACGCGCAATGGGGCGGTTGTAGTCTGGCCGAGGAGAGCGCTGCAGCAGGCAACGAGCAGCGCAAAGGAGAGGAGATGTTTATTCATGAAATAGCAGGACGCTGGCGCGCGGCGAGCGCGGCTTGGCGGCGGGCTTCGAGAGCGTCGCCGATTTCGGAAG
>CAZJGQ010000092.1:0-6160 GCA_964545425.1 uncultured Chthoniobacter sp.
GCGTCCATGCGGATATCACGCAGTTGCACCTCGCCGTAGGTGGCGCGTTCGGCCAACAGGCGGATGCGGGGCAGTTGCAGCGAGGCGGGTTCGCCGGCGCGCGCGGCGAATTCGAGGTCGAGTTCTGGCGGGGCGTCGCCGAAGTCGAGCGTTTCGATGACTTCGAGGGCGCGGGACAATTCCGGAGGAATGACCAAAGAGCTTTGCGTGCTCTGCTCCGGCGCCAAGGCGATCTGGCCGGTGGCGGTGACGTCGATGCCCTGCAGGTTGAAGCGCGCCAGAGGAACGCTGACCACGCCGTCGGAGAGCATGAGGCGCGCGCGTGCTTTGGTCAGACGCAGGGTTTGCGTCACGCCATCCTCGGCGGCCAGCGGAAGAAAGAGTTGGGCCCCGCGCAGGTCGAGCGCGTTGAGTTCCACTCCGCCGGAGGCCAGCTTCCGCCAATCGAGCGAGACGGCGGCGCGGTCGACCGCGACCTCGGGTTTGTCGGGGAGTTGTTCGGAGCGGAGGCGGACTTTGTCCAGGACCAGTCCCTCGATCGGGCTGAGGCGCATGCGGTCGAATTGCAATTGCAGGCCCGCCTTGGCCGCGGCATCGACGATGTAGGAATGCAACCCCTGCGGCAGGCCGCCGAAATGCAGCCAGAGCAGGGCGCCGGGCAGGACCACGAAAAGGAAGACCTGCGCGACACGCAGCAAGGTCTTCAGGGTGTGATGCGTGAAAATCCGCCAGGACATGTGCCCGCCAAGCTAACAAAGCGCCGGACGCTTGTCAGGCGCGGCGCATGAAGAGCAGGCGCAGGCTGTTCAAGACCACGACCACCGTGCTCCCTTCATGGGCCGCGACCCCGAGGGCGAGGGGCAGGGGGTAGACGAAGGTAGCCAGGACCATGACCCCCACCGTGCCGAGGGCCACGACCATGTTCTGGCGGATGATGCGTCGGGCGTCTGTGCTCAGATTCAGGGCGAGGAGGAAATTCTCCAGCCGGTCGTTCATCAAGACAACCTCGGCCTGCTCGAGGGCGGCGTCCGATCCGCGGGCGCCCATGGCCACGCCGATGTCCGCCGCGGCGAGGCAAGGTGCGTCGTTCACACCGTCGCCGATCATGGCCACGCGGTTTTTCCCGCCGTCTTTGAGTTCCTCGATGGCCGCGACTTTGTCCTGCGGCAGGAGACCGGCACGGATTTCCTGCACCCCGGCGGCGCGGCCCATCGCGGTGGCCGGACCCTCCCGGTCGCCGGTCAGCATGACCGTGCGGATTCCGCGTTGGCGCAGCTGCTCGAGAAGTTCTTTGCTCTCCGGTCGTATTTCATCGCGGAAGCGCAGGCATCCGACCGCGCCTCCGCCCGCCACCCACACTTCGGCGGCGTCGGCTGCGTGCGGTGCCGCGGGAAGATCGGCCCCGGTTTCCGCCGCGACAAAATCGCGGCTGCCGAGGCAGCAAGTCTGTCCATCAATGCGGGCGCGCACGCCGCGGCCGGGCAAAGTCTCGTGTCCTTCCGCCCCGGCATCCGGTGCTCCGCGCTGCAGGGCCAAGCGGCGGATGGCGCGCGAGAGCGGATGCGCGGAGTGCCTCGCCAACGCGTGCGCCACAGCGAGGAGTTCCTCCTCGCTGCCCCGCACTATCTCGATGCCGGACAAAGTGAGTTGGCCCGACGTGAGGGTGCCTGTCTTGTCCAAGGCCACCACATCGACGAGGGCCAGGTTTTCGATCGGCGCGCCGCCGCGGAAAAGAACGCCGCGCCGTGCCCCGGCGGCGATGGCCGAGAGAATTCCCGAGGGAACGGACAGCACCAGCGCGCAAGGCGAGGCCACGACGAGCAAAGTCATTGCGCGGTAAAACGCGCTGCGTGTTTCCCCGCCGCCGGCGAATGGCGGTAGGCCGAAGACCAGCCACCAGACAAAAAACATCACGGTGCACGCGGTGAGGATGGTCCAGGTATAGGTCGTGCCGAAACGGTCGGTGAAAGTCTGCGAGGGCGCGCGCAGGGCCTGTGCATCGCGGATGAGGCGGATGATTTTTTGCAGCGAACTTTCCGCCGCGGGGCGCAGCACGTTGCCCTCGAGCACGCCGCTCAAATTGATCGTGCCGGCGAGTAAAGTATCGCCGGGCACCTTGGGGACGGGGACCGATTCGCCGGTCAGGTTGGACTCGTCGCATTCCGAGCGTCCGCTTGTCACGGTCATGTCGACCGGCACTTGCCCGCCCGCCACCACGCGCACGGTCATGCCGGGAACGAGCTCATCGACGGGAACTTCGCGTTCAGTTCCATCGCCGATGACCAGCGCCGTTTTCGGTGCGCCGCGCAACAGGGCGCCGATTTCGCGCCGCGTGCGTCCCATCGCGTAGTGCTCCATGGCGCCGGAAGCAGAGAAGAGAAAAAGCAGGAGCGAACCCTCGCGCCATGCGCCGATGGCCGCGGCGCCGGCCGCCACCGCGAGCATGAGGAAGTGAATGTCGAGCTGTCCCGACTTGAGTCGCTCCCATGCGTCACCCGCCGCGTCCCAACCGCCGCAGATGTAAGCCAGCACGTAAGCGGTGAGTGGAGCCCAGGACGGTGCTTGGGCTGCATCAAGAGCCCAACCGGCCAGCCCGAAGACTGCGCACCCCGCAGCGAGGGCGGCCATCGGTTTCCACTCCGTCTCGCTGTGCTCCTCGAGCGTTCCTTTCTGCCGCGGTGCGTAAGCCGGCCAGACCAGCTTGACCCATTGCCAAAGCGAAATGGCCGTCACGCACGTCGCTTTGCGCACGAGGGTGGTGCCGAGTTTTTCGGAGACAAGAACGCGCGAGGTGCCGGGGAGGTGTTCGGCGCTCACCCCGCAGACTTCGCATTTTTCCGGACGGTAATGCGGACACGGTTCGTGGCTAGCCAGCATGGTTTCGGTGACGCGTTGGGCAAGGCGTCCATCCTTGTCCCCGCCGAGCGTGGCGATGGACAGGCGGCGCGTGGACGGATTGAAAGCGACGGCCTCGAGTCGCGGTTCTTCCTGCAGCAGGGCCGCGATGCGCGCGACCGGGCACGGGGGTGGCGGATGCGGTTCGGCAGTGCCGCGCGGAAGGACCGATCCGTGGGTGGTCATTCAGTCCGCCTCGACCACGGAATTTTCCAGCACACCGATGCCTTCGATCTCCACCGCCACACGGTCGCCGGGGCGGATCCACACGGGTGGCTTGCGTGCCATGCCCACGCCGTGCGGCGTTCCGGTGAGAATGACACCACCTGCGGGTAGGGTGGTATCGGCGCTGAGGAACTCGAGCAAGGCAGGAACGTCGAAGATCATTTGCGATGTGTTGCTCTGTTGGAGAATGTCGCCATTGATCCTCGACCAAATGGCGAGGTGCAGGGGTTGCGGCAATTCGTCCGGCGTGACGACCCACGGGCCGAGCGGACAGAATGTGTTGAACGACTTGGCCCGGCACCATTGGCGACCGGACCGGCGCAACTGCCAATCGCGCGCACTCACATCATTGGCGCAGGTGAAACCCGCCACGTAGTCCATCGCTTCGCCGCGCGTGGCGTTAAGGCAGTCGCGTGAAAGCACAATGGCTAGTTCAGCTTCAATATCGACCTCGTCGCTGCGCAGACGACGCGGGACGCGGATGGCGTCCCCCGGACCAATAACCGCGCGGATGTTTTTCATGAAAAGGACCGGATATTCCGGCACGGGGGCGCCGGTCTCCACTGCGTGGTCGTGGTAATTCAAACCGATGGCATAGATCGCGGGTGGCGCGACCGGGGCGAGCAGGCGGGCGGCGTGGATTTTGCGTCCTGTCGTGCGGAAACCCGCCCCCCACGAGCCTTCGAGCATTTCGAAAATATCCGGATCCCCGGTTGGAGCGGCATAGTGGATGCCACCTTCGTCGTCGGCGATTCGCGCGATGCGCATGGCCCCAACCTAGCGCCGTGGCGCGGTATTGCGCAATGGCGCGGCGGATGAGAGCTTGGGACCATGCATCGCGGTCGCATCGTCACAGCGGAAGAACTCGCACGGATCCGCGCCGATATGGACGCCTCCGGACGGCGTCTGGTGTTCACCAACGGGTGCTTCGACCTGCTGCACGCCGGCCACGTGCGGTATTTGCAGCAGGCGCGGGAGTTGGGGGACGCGTTGGCTGTTGGCTTGAACAGCGACCGCTCGGTGCGCGAGCTGAAGGGCGAGGGACGGCCGGTCAATGCGCAGGACGATCGCGCGGAGGTGCTGGCCGCGCTGGGCTGCGTCGATTTTGTCGTCGTTTTCGACGGCAAGCGGGCCACCGAGGTTCTGCGCGCCGTCCGGCCCCACATCTATGCCAAGGGCGGGGACTACACGCCCGAATCGCTCGATGCCGGCGAGCGGGAGGTCCTGCTTGCCGCGGGCGCGGACATCCGGATTCTCCCGCTGGTGCCCGGGAGGTCGACCACCTCGGTCCTCGAGCGCATGCGGGCCGGTTGAAGCTTTTTTGCGGAGTCGACAAGCAGTGGGCGGCGGCGTTTATTGGCGGCATGACAGCTGGCCAAGGCTCCGCGGGAAACGTGATCTCGGCGCTGGCCAGCCTTTTCATCCCCGGACTTGGACAACTCCTGCAGGGCCGGTTTCTCGCCGCGGTTTTGTTTTTTGTCGGCGCCGGCGTCCTCTGGTTTATCAGCATCGGCACGTTGGGCTGGATCATGCATCTTTGGTCCTGCCTCAATGCGGCATTGTGGAAACCACGCTGATCCGGCTTAGATTATCCCCATGAAGACCCTCCTGAATCACATCAACGGAAAGTGGGTCGCCGCCAAGAGCGGGGCGACGCGCGACATTCTCAATCCGGCGGACAACAAAGTCATCACCAAGGCGACCGACAGCGGCGCGGCCGATGCCGAAGATGCCATCAGCGCGGCGCGCGAGGCGTTCGACAACGGTCCGTGGGGCAAAAGCACGGGGCCCGAGCGCGCGGAGAAACTTTTCGCCTTGGCCAACCTCATCGAGAAACACGCGGACGAGTTCGCCAAGATCGATACAGAGAACAATGGCAAGCCGCTGCGCGAGGCGAATTATGACGCGGCGGATGCGGCCGGCTGCTTCCGTTACTATGCCGGCCTGGCCAGCAAGCCGCAGGGTCAGACCTACAGCGTGGCCGACCCGAACATGGTCTGCATGACTGTGCGCGAGCCGATCGGAGTCTGCGCGCAAATCATCCCGTGGAATTACCCGCTGCTCATGGCCGTGTGGAAACTGGCTCCCGGTCTCGCCGCGGGCAACGCATGCATTTTGAAACCTTCGGAAATGACGCCTATCTCGGCGGTTAAGTTGTTCGAGCTGATCGAGGAAGCCGGCTTCCCACCCGGGGCGGCAAATCTCATTCTAGGCCCCGGTGATCCGGTTGGCTCGACGCTCGCCGCGAGCGACCGGGTGGACAAAGTCGCCTTCACTGGTGGCGGGGTGACCGGTCGCAAAATCATGTCCGCCGCCACGGGCAACTTGAAGAAGGTCACCCTCGAACTCGGCGGCAAGAGCCCGAACATCGTTTTTGCCGACGCCGACTTCGACGCCGCGCTCGAGTTCGCCATGTTCGGCATCTTCGCCGGCCAGGGCGAGGTCTGCAGCGCCGGCTCGCGCTTGCTTCTCGAGCGCAAGATCGCCGACAAGTTCCTTCCGCGTTTGGCCGAAGCCTGCGGCAAGATCGTGGTGGGCGACGGCATGGACCCCGATACCGAAATGGGACCGCTCATCTCGAAGGCCCACATGGAAAAAGTCCTCGGCTACATCAAGTCGGGCCTCGACGAGGGAGCCAAACTGCTCTGCGGCGGTCACCGCATCGAAAAAGGCGCGATGGCCAAGGGCAACTTCGTCGAACCGACCGTCTTCGTCGACGTTCCGCCGAACGCCAAGATCATGAAGGAGGAAATTTTCGGCCCCGTGCTCGTCGTCGAACTTTTCGACACCGAAGAGGAAGCTATCCGCAAGGCGAATGACACCGTCTACGGTCTGGCCGGCGCGGTCTTCACCTCCGACGGCGCCAAGGCCCAGCGCGTGATCAAGCAGTTGCGCGCCGGCATCACTTGGATCAACACGTATCACCCGACCTTCAACGAAGCCCCGTGGGGCGGCTACAAGCAGTCCGGCATCGGCCGCGAACTTGGCACCTACGGCCTCGAGGCCTACACCGAGGTCAAGCAGGTCAATATCAACCTCG
>CAZJGQ010000093.1:0-6144 GCA_964545425.1 uncultured Chthoniobacter sp.
TGTGCCACGGCGGAGTGCGGAGCGGACGCGTGGTGGAATTCCTCCGCGGTCAGGGTTTCGGCAACGTGACCAATGTGCGCGGCGGCATCGCGGCTTGGTCCGCGGAGGTGGACGCTTCCGTGCCGACCTACTAGAACGTCGGGATGCATTCGATTTTGCGCGGCGAAGAAGGGCTCAAGGCGGCTCTCGGGCGGATTCCCAGCGGACTTTATGCCGTGGGCGCGGTGCACGAGGGGCGGCGGATCGGCATGCTGTGCAGCTTCGTCGAGCAGGCCGGCTTCGAGCCGCCGATGATTTCCCTCGCGCTCGGTCACGATCGTCCGCTCCGCGCAGTGCTCGAACACGGCGGGTTGTTTTCCCTCAACATCCTCGGTGAAGAGGACAAAAAACTTCTCGCCGCCTTCGCTTCGGGGCGCGAGGAGGATCCCTTCGCCGCTTTTACCCTCGTGGAGAACGGACACGGGTTGCCGCAGTTGGCCGATGCCCTGGCCTGGCTGGCCTGCCGTCCGCGCGGTTCGGTGGACGCCGGAGACCATGTGGTCTATGTGGCGGAAGTGGTCGAAGGCTGCTTGCACCGCGAGGGGAGCGAGCCGATGATCCGCGTCCGCAAAAATGGCTTCTCCTACTGACATGGATTTTCTTCTCGAGGCGGCGCGTTGTCCGCGCACCGGACAAAAGTTGCGGTCCGAGGGTGACCGCTGGGTCACGGAGGATGGCGCTTTGGCTTACCGCGTGGAGAACGGGATTCCGGTGCTGCTCGCGGAGGAAGCGGCGGAGGTGGCGCGATGAACGAACTCGAAACGCTGCGCCATTCCTGCGCCCACGTGCTGGCCGAGGCGATCCTGCGCATTTGGCCCGAGGCGCAATTCGCAGCCGGTCCGCCGGTCGAGCAGGGCTTTTATTACGACGTCGATTTGCCCCACCGCATTTCGCCGGACGATTTCGCCAAGATCGAAGCGGAGATGGCCAAGATCATCGCTGACGATCAGCCGTTCGAGCGCAGCGTGGTCAGCCGGTCCGAGGCGATCGAATTGGGCCAGGCTGGCAAGCTTGCTGCGCTGGGTGAGCGCGGGGTGCCCAGCCGCTACAAGCTCGATATCCTGGAAAACATTCCGGACGGCGAGGAGATCAGCCTCTACCGCAACGGCGCCTTCACCGACCTCTGCGCCGGACCGCACGTGGCCTCGACCGGCAAGATCGGCGCCTTCGCCCTCACCGCGGTGGCCAGCGCCTACTACAAGGGCGATGAAAACAACCCGCAGCTGCAGCGCATTTACGGCATTGCCTTTGCCACGCCCGACGAACTCGCCAAATGGCGCGAGATGATGGAAGAGGCGCGCAAGCGCGACCACCGCAAGCTCGGCAAGGAACTGCAGCTCTTCCATGTGGACGATGCGGTTGGCTCGGGCCTGATCCTTTGGACGCCGAAGGGGGCCATCGTTCGGCAGGAGCTGCAGAATTTCATCAGCGAGGAACTTCGGCGCCAGGGTTACGAGCAGGTCTTCACCCCGCATATCGGGCGGCTCGAGTTGTTCCGCACCTCGGGCCACTACCCTTATTACGCCGACTCGCAATATCCGCCGCTGGTCGAGCGGGAGACGCTTCACCGGTTAGCCGAAGAAGGCTGCAGCTGCGCGGATCTGGCCGCGCGTTTGGAAAAGGGCGAGGCCGAGGGCTACCTGCTCAAGCCGATGAATTGCCCGATGCACATCAAGATCTTCGCGTCTCAACCGCGCAGCTACCGCGATTTGCCGGTGCGGCTGGCCGAATTCGGGACGGTCTACCGCTGGGAGCAATCGGGCGAGTTGAACGGCATGACGCGCGTGCGCGGGTTCACCCAGGACGACGCGCATCTTTTTGTCACCGAGGACCAGATGGGCGCCGAAATCCAAGGTTGCCTGGATCTGGTGAAAAAAGTTTTCGGTGCCTTCGACATGCAGGACTACCGCGTGCGGCTCGGTTTGCGCGAGCCGGGGTCGGATAAATACGTGGGCAAAGCGGAGGACTGGGATCGCGCCGAGGAAGCGTGCCGTCAGGCGGCCAAGACGCTCGGCGTGCCCTACACGGAGGAGCCGGGCGAGGCCGCGTTTTACGGACCGAAGATCGACTTTGTCGTCCGCGACGTCATCGGGCGCGAGTGGCAGCTTGGCACCGTGCAGGTCGACTTCCAGTTGCCGGAGCGTTTCGATTTGCACTACACGGGGGCGGACAACAAACCGCACCGGCCCGTCATGATCCATCGCGCGCCGTTCGGTTCGATGGAGCGTTTTGTCGGGGTGCTCATCGAGCATTTTGCCGGCGCCTTCCCCGTCTGGCTGGCGCCGGAGCAGGCGCGGGTATTGCCCATCTCGGAAAAAGTCGCGGATTACGCGAACGAGGTTGCCGATGCCCTGCGCGCCGCGGGCGTGCGGGCCGCGGTCGACCGTTCGCAGGACAAGCTGGGAGCCAAGATTCGTCTTGCGCAGGTCGAGAAAGTGCCTTACATGCTGGTGGTAGGCGGCAAGGAAGCCGAGTCGCGGCAAGTTTCGGTGAGGAGCCGGAAAGCCGGAGACGAAGGAGTCCACCCGCTGAACGACTTTGTTGAGCGCATCAAAACAGAAATCAGTGAACGAGTCCTGTAGTCACTCCTGACGTCCCGCACGCTCACGGGATCACCATTCAATGCCTCGGCCTGTCTTTTCACGCACTCCGCAACCGCCCGCGATCCGGGTCAACCACCGTATCCGCGCCCGCGAGGTCCGCGTGATCAACGGCGCCAACGGGGAACAGCTCGGGGTCCTCAAATTGCCCGACGCCCTGCGCAAGGCCGAGGAGATGGGGCTGGATCTGGTCGAAGTGGCGCCCAACGCCAATCCGCCGGTCTGCCGCATCGTCGATTTCGGCAAATACCGCTACGAGCTGGCCAAGCAGGAGAAGGACAAGAAATCCCACGCCGGCAAAGTCAAAGAGGTCAAATTCCGGGTCAACATCGACAACCACGACTACCTGACCAAGATCCGCCACGCCGAGGAGTTCCTCGACAAGGGCAACAAACTCAAGGTGCAGCTGCAATTTCGGGGACGCCAGATGGCGCACCAGGAACTGGGTATGGCCGTGGTGCTGCGCGTCAAAGAAGACCTCGCGACCATGGGGCATGTCGACATGGAGCCCAAGCTCGTCGGCCGCGCCATCAACATGGTGATGAGCCCGCTCCCGGCCAACAAGCGCAAGCGCAAGTTCAAGCCGATGGAATTCGAGCCTGAAGACGACAGCAACCTTCCGGACGAGCCGGAAGAGTGACGCCGATCACGAACAGAGGTCGGACGTCTTAAAGGTGGATCGCGCCGTCCCGGCGCGATTTTTGCATCCGGAAATCGCGATGGGGACATCGCGATCCACCAGCGATCAAAGTCCGATCTTTTTGCGTATGATGTAACGCGCCCGATCAGCGCCCTACAATTTTTTCCACCGCCCACGCGGCGTGTTCGCGCACGAGAGGCTCCTGGTCTGCCATCGCGGCCCGCAACGCCGGCAGGTCTTGCCGCGTGCCGGTATTGCCCAGAGCCACGCAGACATTGCGCAAAAAACCGCGCCGTTTGGCCCGCAGGATGGGGGAGCCGCGGAAGAGCGCCTTGAATTGCGCTTCATCCAACGCGAGGAACTCCCGCAGCGGCTTGGCCAGGATCTCCGGGCGCGGTTGCAGGGCGGCATCGCGGGAGGCTCGGGCGAAGCGGTTCCACGGACAGGCATCGAGGCAGTCGTCGCACCCGAAGATCCGGTCACCCATGGCACCACGGAATTCTTCGGGGATCGGCCCTTTGTTTTCGATGGTGAGGAATGAAATGCAGCGCCGCGCGTCCAGCCGGTAGGGGGCGGCGATGGCCTGCGTGGGACAAGCGTCAATGCAGCGCGTGCAGGTCCCGCAGCGGTCGGGCAGCGGGGTGTCCGGCTCGAAGTCCAGCGTGGTAAAGATGACCGAAAGAAAAAACCATGTGCCCAACTCCGGATGAATTCCCATCGTGCTCTTCCCGTGCCAACTGACCCCGCAGGCGGCGGCCCAATCGCGCTCGAGGACCGGTCCGCTGTCGACAAAGCAGCGCTGGGCGCCACCGGCCTCCGCCAGACGCGAGGCCAGAGATTCCAGCCGCGGCCGGATGACCTCATGGTAATCATCGCTCCAGGCATAGCGCGCGATGCGGCCCGTGCCGGAGACAGGCGGCAGGTCCTCGTGGAAGTAATTCGTGGCCAGAACCACCACGGTGCGCACCCCCGGCAGCACACGATCGGGGGCCATGCGCTCTTCGGCCGTGCGCTGCATCCATTCCATGGTGGCTTGGTTGCCGTCCTGCAACCATCTCTGCAGCGTATCTGCGTGCGGGGCTCGTCCCGCCCCGGCGAAACCACAGAGGGCGAAACCGAGTTCGTGCGCCGCGGCGTGGACCTCGTCCTTGGTCATGCCCGCAAATCGCGCACGTAGACGCGGAAGACGGTGTCCATTTTGTAGCCGATCTTCTCGTAAAGCGCTTGGGCGCTCGTGTTGTCATGCGCCGTGCTCAGCACCACCTCGCAAGCACCTTGCGCCGCGGCCCGGGCATGCACGGCCTCCAACAACGCTTCGGCCACCCCTTGGCGCCGGAAGGTCGGACTGACAAAGAGATCGTGGAGAACCCACGCCGGGGCCAAGCGCAGCGAGTTGTAGGCGTGATGGCAGAGGGCGAAGCCGCGGATCTCTTCCTCGTCAAACGCTCCGAATCCGGTCGAGTCGACGGCTGATAGCCGCTCCTGGAGAAATTTTGTCTCCGCCGATGGGTTACGCGCCACGCCGTAAAAATCAAGGTAGGCGCCGAAGAGCGGGGCCACTGCGGGAGAGTCCTCGGCAGTCAGGAGGCGGACGGTGAGGGCCATGTCTGCTCGATCCGGGAAGTGGCTGGCCCGCATGGACTCGAACCATGAATAACGGCTCCAAAGGCCGCTGTGTTACCATTACACCACAGGCCAAGTAAATGTCTTAGAATCAACAACTTGTGAAGCTTTGATCCCCAATGTGCCACATGGTTTTATGCCTACCATGTGGTGTAACGGAGGAGGTTATCTAGAAAATCTCGGAAGGCAAAGCAAAAGAACAGTAGCTTTCATTATCCGACGCGGCTCGTGGGCGTTGTCTGATCTTGGCGATGGCTTGAGATCATCGCGAGGCGGACCGCTTTTTGGCCTTCAGGACCAAGTCAGCCAAAAACTTCGAGACTCCGCCCTTGCTCTTTTCAGGATAGTAGCCCTGCGCTGCGGCCAGCGTAACCGCGAGGTCATCGACTTTCTCCTCCCATTGCACGGTCCGCCTTTTGGTCGGACGACCTTTGGCGCGTTTCATTATGAAAGCCTAAGCATTGGTAACTTCGTGCGCAATAGCAGTTGTAATACTCGTCGTGCATTGTCACCGCTGAGGCTCCCAACGTTGCCTCGCGGATTGGCCGAACCTCTCGCGCAAATGCCAAAGAAACTTAAATCGTTTTTGTCAAACGGTTGTTTAACAGTTCCCCATGGTTCCCCATCCAGAAGCGAGTTTGCCAGAGTTCCCAATGGAATAACGTGGATTAACAGCGTAAGTCGTTGGTTTATAGGAGCTTACCATTACACCACAGGCCAGTAACGAAGGGATAACGTGGCTGAAGGCGGGGTTGGGTGCAAGTCTGGGGATTGGAGATTTGAAATTTCAAATTTCAGAACCTGAGAAGCACGAAAAAAGCCCGGGGAATTGCTTCCCCGGGCCTGGTTTGGTTACGCGAATTCGCGCAACAAATGACTAGCTGCAGCCTTGGCTGGTGCCGCACTCGGTGCAGACGCCGCAGGCGCCGGCACGGATCACTTTGCTGCTGCCGCAGTTGGAGCAGGTGGTGTCCATGAACATGGTGCCGAGGGCGCCTTGCACGCGTTCGGCGTGGGTGGCGGTGCCGGCGATGTGCACCGGGGTGCCTTCGCTGTTTTGCGTCTGGGTGATGACGTCGATGATTTCGCGTTCGCCGGTGCGCTGGAGGTCGGAGACCGGACGATTGACCGCGCGGCGTTCCATCTCGGGAATTTCCTTCATAGGAAGCTCCGGCTGGTTGCGGTTGGGCGAGGTGGCTTCCTTGTAGCCCTTGATGAACTGGCACCCGAGCCAGCGGAACA
>CAZJGQ010000094.1:0-6111 GCA_964545425.1 uncultured Chthoniobacter sp.
CGCGTGGCCAGGAGCAGGCGTTGCTTTGACACCTCGGACATTCCCGGCAAAATGCGCGGTTCCGCCGCCTCATGTCGAGCCAACGCAAACAATACCCCTTCCCGCAATTCGAACCCAAGTGGCAGCAACGCTGGGCCGAAACGCAGGCCTACCGCACGCCGAACCCCGGAGAGCCCGGCTTCGATCCGGCCAAACCGAAATACTACGTCCTCGACATGTTCCCCTACCCGAGCGGCGAGGGACTCCACGTCGGACACCCCGAGGGCTACACTGCGACCGACATCCTCGCTCGCTGGCACCGCATGCGCGGATTCAATGTGCTCCACCCGATGGGCTGGGATGCCTTCGGTCTTCCCGCCGAGCAATACGCGGTCAAAACCGGACAACACCCCGCGGTTACCACGGCGAAAAACGTCGAACGCTTCAAACAGCAGCTCGACCGCATCGGCTTCAGCTACGACTGGTCGCGCGAGGTCAATACCACCGCGCCGGATTACGTCCGCTGGACCCAGTGGATCTTTTTGCAGATTTACAACTCGTGGTTCAACCCGGCGACCAATCGCGCGGAACCAATCTCGACATACACCGGTCCCGACCCGGACAGCGTCCGCCTCGCCTACGTCGCGGAGATGCCGGTCAACTGGTGCCCCGAACTCGGCACCGTCTTGGCCAACGAGGAAGTGGTCGATGGGAAAAGCGAGGTCGGCGGCTTCCCCGTCGAACGCCGCCCCATGCGCCAGTGGATGTTGCGCATCACCGCCTTTGCCGAACGCCTCCTCGCCGGACTCGACACCCTCGACTGGCCCGAGTCGATCAAGCTCCTGCAGAAAAATTGGATCGGACGCTCGGAAGGCGCCTTCGTCGACTTTGCCCTCGAAAGCGGCGACAAACTCACCGTTTACACCACCCGCCCCGACACCCTCTTCGGCGCGACCTACATGGTTCTCGCCCCAGAGCATCCGCTCGTCGCGCAGATCACCACGCCGGACCAACGCTCCGCCGTCGACGCCTACATCAAAGCCGCCGCGACCAAATCCGAACGCGATCGACAAGACGCCTCGAAGGAAAAGTCCGGCGTCTTCACCGGCGCCTATGCCATCAATCCGGTCAACAACGAGCGGATCCCCGTCTGGATCGCCGACTATGTCCTTACCGGCTACGGCACCGGCGCGATCATGGCTGTGCCCGCCCACGACGACCGCGACCACGAGTTCGCCCGCAAGTTCGATCTGCCGATCGTCGAAGTGGTCAAACCGCCGCAACCGGTCGAAGGCTGTTTCACCGGCGAAGGCACCGCGGTAAACTCAGGCCCGCTCGACGGACTCCCCACCGCGGAGGCCAAACAAAAGATCACCGCATGGCTGGCCGAACGCGACCTCGGCCGCGCCGCCGTGCAATACAAACTGCGCGACTGGCTCTTCTCGCGTCAGCGCTACTGGGGCGAGCCCTTCCCCGTCGTCTGGGAAAACGGACGCCACCGCGCGCTTGACGAAAGCGAACTCCCCGTGAGCCTGCCCGAGTTGGAAGATTTCAAACCGACCGGCACCGCGGAACCTCCGTTGTCCAAGGCAAAGGACTGGGTGCGCTACTCGGACACCGCCACGCGCGAACTGAACACCATGCCGCAGTGGGCCGGATCATGCTGGTATTACCTGCGCTTTTGCGACCCGCGCAACGAATCGCGCTTCATCGGCGAAGAAGCCGCGCGCTACTGGCTGGGCGACGGACATCCCAAGCCCGGCGGTGTCGACCTCTACGTCGGCGGCACGGAACACGCCGTGCTCCACCTGCTCTATTCGCGCTTCTGGCACATGGTGCTGCATGACCTCGGACATCTCCCCACGCCCGAACCGTTCCAGCGCCTCGTCAACCAAGGCATCATCCTCGGGACCGACGGACAAAAAATGTCCAAGAGCCGCGGCAATGTGGTCAATCCGGACGAAGTGATCGACGACTACGGCGCCGACGCCTTCCGCCTCTACGAAATGTTCATGGGTCCGCTCGAGCAGATGAAGCCGTGGAGCATGAAAGGCGTCGAAGGCGTCTACCGCTTCCTCGCCCGCGTTTGGCGCTTGGCCATGACCGAAGACCAGGAGGGAAACTGGCAACTTTCCGACGCCGTCGCCGACATCGAGCCGACACCTTCGCAACTCCGCGTCCTCCACGCCACGATCAAAAAAGTGACCGGCGACCTCGCCACGCTTTCCTTCAACACCGCCATCTCGCAAATGATGGTCTGCGTCAACGAACTGACCGCCGCCGAAAAGCGCCCGGTCTCCGCCATCCGGACGCTGCTCGTTTTGCTCAGCCCCTTCGCCCCGCACATGGCCGAGGAACTTTGGGAGCAGCTCGGCAAAAAATTTCCCGGCTTCGAAGGCAACGCCCACGGGCAAACTTGGCCGACCCACGACGAATCCCTCCTTGTCGAAAACGAGGTCGAAATCGTCCTGCAAATCAACGGCAAGGTCCGCGACAAAATGGTCGTGGCCAAGGACGCCCCGCGCGACCAACTCGAGTCCGCCGCCCGCGCCCACGAAAAGTTCGCCGCGCAACTCGCCGGCAAAGAAATCGTCAAGGTTATCTCGGTCCCGGGGAAGCTGGTAAACTTCGTAGTCAAGGGCTGAAGCGCTCTTGCCAGCGGCGGCCCGGGAGACATAGTTTCAAGGCGTTTCCCCCCGCCATGAAATACACGCTGACGGCTTTGGCCGTGTTCGTATCCGTTGTCGCGGCGCATGCCGCGGAAGACCGTTTTTGGGACTACTACACTCCCTACCCGAGCAACTACATCGGCTCACCGCAATGGTGGGAAGGCGATGCCGCGACCGGCGACTGGTGGGGCACCCGCAACTGGTTGGACAAAGACAAGGGCGTCGAATTTTCGTCGACCTACGTGACCGACTTGGCCGGCAACCCGAGCGGCGGCCTTCGCCAGGGCTTCACCTACACCGACAACATCGCTTTCGGCACCAAGCTCGATTTGGAGAAGCTCATCGGATGGCGCGGTGCGGTATTCACCATCGCGGCGACGGACCGGAACGGCACGAGTCTTTCGCAGGACTACATCGGCAACCAATTCACCGTGCAGCAGGTCTTCGGCGGACAAACCATCATCCTGACCGACCTCCACCTCATCCAGAAATTCTGGGACGACAAAGCCGAGCTGAAGGCGGGACGCTTCTCGGCGGGCGACGACTTCGCCAGCTCTCCGCTCTACTGGCTCTACATGAACAACGGCATCGACGGGAACCCGCAGGCCTTGCCGGTCAATGCCTCGTTCTCCGCCTACCCGTGGGCCAGCTGGGCCGCCCGCCTGCGCGTCGATCCGAGCCCGGAATGGAATGCCATGGTCGGCCTCTACCAAGTGTCGAACAAAACATTCAACCGCGAGTTGCACGGGGTGAATTTTTCCTTCGAAGGCAATGACGGCGTCATGATCCTCGGCCAGATCGGATGGACACCGGAGTTTTTCAAGCGTCCTGTGACCCGCGCTGCGTCCAAATCGCCGTCGTCCGCCAAGACGACCATCGCGCCCTCCGATGGACGCGTCACCTTCGGCGACGACGCCGCGGACTCCGCCGATGCAGAAATGCGCGGTTTGCCCGGACACTATTGGTTCGGCGGCTACTACTCGTCGTGGTCCTACCCGCAGTTCGGCACGGCGGACACCGCGGCGAATGCCTACGGTTTCTACTGGCACGCGGACCAGATGGTGTTCCAAGAGGAACCGGGCAGCAGCCAAGGCCTCACGCTTTGGACGGCCTTTGTCCTCTCCCCGCAGGAGAACATTGCCAAGTTGCCGTTCCAGTGGAACTGCGGCGTTGCGTACCAAGGGATCGTTCCGCAGCGCGATCAAGATATCGCCATGTTCGGCTTGGCTTACGGGAATTTCAGCGATGACTACGGCAATGCCGGGAATGCTTTCAACGGCGACCCGGTCAGCTACGAAATGGCCCTCGAGTGGGGCTACCGCGTGCAATTCTCGCAGTTCCTCTACGCCCAGCCGAATATCCAATACATCGTTCAACCGGGCGGAACGGGCTCCATTCCGAACGCCTTCGTCCTCGGAATGCAGATCGGCGTGACGTTTTAGGAAACGTAGCGCTCGGTCTCGCGCATCGCCTGCTGCAGGCGGGCGATTTTTTCCGGCCAGTTATTGTCCCAGTCGCTGATCGGCACGGGGAAACGTTCGGTCCAATTTTGGTCGCCGATCGCACCCGGCACGTTGAAACGCTCGGCCGTGCCGAAAATGTCGGTAATCATGTTGACCGCGAGCCAGGAATTGCTGGCAAATAGTCCGCGCAGCAGACCTTCGTGCACCTCGTCGCTCCACGGCGCGGGCAGCGGGACGTTCATCTCGGCGAAGCGCGTGATCTCCTGCATCTGACGCAACGCGGTGTGCGCTTTGTGCGGGTCTTCGGATTGCGAATTGGCATACCACTCGTCCCAATAAGCGCGCAGGGCCGGATGGTCATGCGTGGCGTAGGTGGCGAGTGACAGTCGTTCGTATTCGCGACCCGGCGTCGGCCAGCCGTCCGGCGCGATTTCCCAGAGCGGAATTTTGAAGCCGGGAATTTCCTGCGCCTGAAGCACCGGACGCACGTAGGGCGACATCTCGCCGAGATCCTCGGCGATGAGGCGGTGCTGTCCGGTTTCTTCGACGATCATGCGGAAGAGGCGGTCGCCTTGCGCGCGGTTGGTTTCGCGGCTTTGCTCGGACGAATCGTCGCCGGGAATGAAGCCGGGCAACACGCCGCCGGTCCGCGCTTTGGCTTCGTCCTCGCTGAGCGGAAGGAATTCGGCGTTGCGCTCCGGACGCCACGGGAAGCTGTAGATGCGGAAGAATCCGAGCGCGTGGTCGACGCGGAGGAAATGGAAGATTTCCATCGTGGTGCGCAGGCGCTGACGCCACCACGCGTAGTCGTCCTTGGCCATCTCGTTCCAGTTGTAGAGCGGGAAGCCCCAATTTTGTCCCCACTTCGCGGTGAAAGGATCGGCGGCGAAAACTTTTTCCGGCGGCGCACCCGCGGAACGGGTCAGGTCAAAAATCTCCGGCTGCGCGAAAACATCCGCACTGAAAATGCTCACCCCGACCGGCACGTCGCCGACCAAAGCGACATTGCGCTCGTCGCCATAGGCTTTGAGTTCAGACCATTGGCTGTAGGCGATCCATTGCACGTAGGCGAAGAAGTCGCGCAGGGCGCGGACCTTGCGTTTGTCGGCCGGCGAGGCGGACGAAAGCCATTTTTTCGCCGCGGCGTAGGTGCGCTGTTTTTTCGGCCAGAGGTCGGTGTTCTCGTTCTCGCCGTGCAGACGCACCAAGGCGCGGAACAATGTGTAAGGCTCGAGCCACGCGGCATTTTCTTTTGTCCACGCGCTGAAGTCCTTGGCGCGGCGCGTCTTTTCTTTGAGGTGCTTGGCTTTGAATTTCTTGTAGGCCGCGTCGAGCAGCTCGCCTTTGAGCGCGCGGACGCCTCGGTAATTCACCTTCCCCCGACGCAGCGATTCGACATCGTGTTTGGCGCAGATTTTTTTGAAGTCGGTCGCCGGGAGATCTTTCAGCGCCTTGGGATTCGTCGCGATGGTTGTCGGATCGAGGGCTAGCGAACTGATGATGTTGTAGGGACTGTTGTCCCCGCCGGTTTCGTTGATCGGGAGGACCTGCACGAGGCCGAAGCCATGGGCCGAGGACCAATCGACCAGTTCTTTCAGGGATTCCGTGTCGCCGATGCCGAGGTCGTCGGCCGTGCGGAGGGCGAAAAGGGGGGCAAGGATGCCGGACAGTTTGCGGTTAGGGGAAAGGTTCATAGAAAAGGGGCGCCATCCTGCCTGCCGACCGCCTCTTTGCGGAAGTCCAAAAGAGAGCGCGAAACAGAATTCGGTTTCAGCTATTGTTTCCTGCTTGCCTTCCCTCATCCCGAGGTTTAGGTCTCCCAAAGCATTACGCCGCATCCACCTGCAACTAACCCACCGTCATGGCAAACCTCACCAAGCGCGACATGGTCGTAAAGATCAGTGAAGAAGTCGGCATTACCCAGCAGCAGGCGTTCGCTGTCATTCAGAAAACTTTGGAGCACATCACCGACAGCCTGGCCGAAGGCAACAATGTCGAAC
>CAZJGQ010000095.1:0-6039 GCA_964545425.1 uncultured Chthoniobacter sp.
GCCAACGGCGGCAACATGATGCTCCCGCAGGTCGTGCGCGCGGTGCGCGACGAGAACGGGCGCGAGGTCGTCGCCTTCTCGCCGCAGGTCGTGCGGCGCGTCGTCTCGGAAGAGACAGCGGCCAAGGTCGCCGCTTCGCTCGTCGATGTGGTCGGCGAACGCGGCACCGCACCGCAGGCGGCCATCCCCGGTTTCCGCGTGGCCGGCAAAACGGGCACCGCGCAGCGCGTCGACCCGAAGGGCGGCTACACACCGGGCAAATACGTTGTTTCTTTTGCCGGCTACTTCCCCGCTGGCAATCCCGAGGTGGCCGGCATCGTGATCGTCGATGATGCGCGCACGCCGCACGGTCGCAACTACGGCGGCACGGTGGCCGCGCCGATCTTTTCCCGCATCGGATCCGGACTGGCCAAGCAGATGGAATTGCCTCCGGAGACGGCGGAGACGGATGGCACGACGATCGCGTTGGTTCCGGCGCCGACGGGAGTGAATTGAGGACGCATGCAGCTGAGCAAAATCATCGCCGCCCTGCCAAACGAACCGGTCAAAGTCGCCGGACCAGCCGACCGCGACATCACCTCCCTCACGCACGATTCCCGGCAAGCCGGCCCCGATTCGCTTTTTGTCGCCTTGCCGAGCGTGACACCCGGGCGCCGCGGCGAAGCGGCGGCCGGCGGAGCCAACTTCATCCTGCAGGCCGTCGACCAAGGCGCGGCCGCGGTCATCACTTCGTCCGAAATCGACGCCCCGCGCGCCACGGTCATTCGTGTACACGAGCCGCGCGTGGCCCTTTCAGCGGCCGCGGCGACTTTCTACGGTCATCCGTCGCTGCAACTGCAGACCGCAGGCATCACCGGAACCAATGGCAAGACGACCGTGGCCTTTCTCCTCAAGCATCTTCTCGATGTGGCCGACCGTCCGTGCGGTCTGATCGGCACGGTGCGATACGTGATCGGTCCGCGCGTTCTTCCGGCGGCCCGCACCACGCCGGAGGCCGACGATGTGCAGCGTCTCCTGCGGGAAATGCGTGATGTGAATTGCCGCGCAGCGGTCATGGAAACTTCGAGTCACGCGCTGGAGCAGGGTCGCGTGCGTGATGTCGAATTCGACGCTGCGGTCTTCACCAATCTCACCCAGGACCACCTCGACTACCACGAGACGATGGAGGCCTATTTCGCGGCCAAGAGCCGTCTGTTCGAACAACTCGCCTCGCAGACGCACAAGCGCGGCACGGCAGTGATCAATATCGACGACCGTTACGGACGGCGTCTTTTCGACAGCGTCGGCCAGCGCGTCAACACCATCACCTACGGGCAGGCGTCCAACGCCATGTTCCGCGCAACCGATCTGCGCACCGATCTGCATGGCACGCAATATTCGCTCCATGCCAGCGGCAAGAGCTACCTGGTGAGGCTGCCGCTCTTCGGTCCGTTCAACGTTTACAACTCGCTGGCCGCCCTGGCCTCGATGCAGGCGCTCGGCCATGACGTGCGCAAGTCCGTCGACGCGCTGAAAAACGCGCCACAGGTTCCCGGACGCCTCGAAATGGTTCCCGGACCGAAAACTTTCCGCGTCTTCGTCGACTACGCGCACACTCCGGACGCTCTGGAAAACGTGCTGCGCACTTTGCGCGCGCTCGAGCCGCAGCGTTTGATCACCGTCTTTGGTTGCGGTGGCGATCGCGACAAAGCCAAACGCGGACCCATGGGCCGCGCCGCCGAGGAGTTGTCCGACTGGTGCGTCGTCACCTCCGACAATCCGCGCAGCGAAGATCCCGAGGCTATTTGCGCGCAGATCTCCGCGGCCCTGCGCGGCGGTAACCACGAAACCATCCTCGACCGCCGCGCCGCCATTCGCCGCGCCGTCGCCATGGCCGGTCCGGGCGACATCGTCCTCATTGCCGGCAAAGGCCACGAGGACTACCAAGAATTTGCGGACCGCAAGGTGCCGTTCGATGACGTGGCCGAGGCCGAGTCGGCCATCCGGGGGAGGGCGGCCTGAGATGGACGCGACGACACTCCATGCCGTGGCTGCCGCGTGCGGCGGTGTCCTGCTCTGTGGCGACGGCGCCGTCACGGTGACTAACGTCAATAAGGACACGCGGAGCCTGCAGGCCGGCGATCTTTATTGGGCGCTGCGGGGAGAAAATTTCGACGGACACGATTTCGTGGCGGCGGCCGCGGCGGCCGGAGCAGTAGGCGCGGTCGTGGCGCAAGACGTCCCGGGAACCCCGGACGGATTTGCCCTCATTCAAGTGGCCGACACGCTCACCGCCCTGCAACGCCTCGCCGCCTGGTATCGCAACCAGTTACCCGCCCGTGTCGTTTGCCTGACCGGCAGCAATGGCAAGACCAGCACCAAGGACTTCGCCGCCTCGGTGGCCGGAACCAAGTTTTCGGTCAGCAAGACCGAAGGAAATCTCAACAACCACATCGGTCTGCCGCTGACCATTCTCTCGGCCAAGCGCTCCGATCAGGTGTGCGTGTGGGAGATCGGCATGAACCATGCCGGCGAGATCGAACCGCTGGCCCGCTTGGCCCGTCCCGACATCGGGATCATCACCAACATCGGCGTGGCCCACATCGAATTCCTCGGATCGCGCGAAGCCATCGCGCAGGAAAAAGGCATGCTGGGTGAAGTGCTCCCGGCGGATGCGGTGCTCGTTCTTCCGGAATCGGACGAGTTCACGCCATCGCTCGCGGCGCGGACCAAGGCGCGGGTGGTCTTGGCGGGAGCGTCCGGCGGAACGCACGCGGAAAACCTGCGTCCGTCGACCCACGGTCTGGATTTCGATCTGGTGCTCGGCAAAGAGCGCGTCGCGGCGCATCTTCCGGTGACTGGCGAACACATGGTGCGCAACGCGCTGCTGGCGGTGTCCGCGGGGCTCGAACTCGGACTTTCCCTCCGCGAATGCGCCTCGGGTCTGGCCGCGACCAAGCTCTCCGCCCGGCGTCTGGCCTGCCTCGACGTGCGCGGCGTGACCGTGCTCGACGACAGCTACAACGCGAATCCCGACTCGATGGAAGCGGCGCTGCATGCCCTGCGCGGTTTGCCCGGCGGCGGACGCCGTTTTGCCGTGCTCGGCCGGATGGGAGAACTCGGCGCCTACGCGGACGAGGGTTACCGCCGCGTGGGACGCACCGCGGCTTCGACCATGGATGTGCTCATCGCGGTGGGGCCGGAAACTTCGCCTCTGGCCGAAGAGGCGGAGAAATCCGGCATGCCGGAGGTGCGGCGCGCCGCGGATACGACCGATGCGGCAAAACTTTTGCGCGACTTGGCCCGCCCGGGTGATGCCGTGGTCATCAAAGGCAGCCGTGCCGCGCGCATGGAACGCGTTCTCGAGGAGTTTGCCTGATGCTTTACTACCTTTATCTCATCTCCGACTACGGCGTGAGGCTCGACTCCGAGATCCTCAAGGCCTTCAACGTCTTTCAATACATCACCTTTCGCGCGGTGGCCGCCGGAGTGACCGCCTTCGTGCTCAGCCTGATCTTCGGCAACTGGGTGATCCGCCACCTCATCTCGCTCAAACTGGGTCAGCCGATCCGCTCGCAGGAGGAAGTGCACCGCCTCCACGAGCTGCACGGCAGCAAGGCGGGGACGCCGACCATGGGTGGTGTGCTTCTCCTCGGCTCGCTGGTCATCGCCGTTTTGCTTTGGGCCCGGCCGACCAACCCGCTCGTCTGGCTCTGCCTGTTTTCGGTCATTTATCTCGGGGCGCTCGGCTTCATCGACGACTACCTCAAGGTGACCAAGAAATCATCCGACGGCATCAGCAGCCGTCTGAAGTTCGGCCTGCAGTGCGTGCTTGCCGGCATCATCACAGCATTCTTCTCGTGGGAACCCACGCTCACCACGCACGCCTCGCAGCTCTACGTTCCTTTCTACAAGGAACCGATCATCCAGAGCCTCGGGATCTTCACCTTCTTTCTTTATCTCTTCGTCATCGTCGGCGCCTCCAATGCGGTCAACCTGACCGACGGCCTCGACGGTCTGGCCGCCGGCTGCACCGCGACGGTGGCCTTCGGTTTCGCCGTGCTGACCTACGCGGCGGGTAACATCAAAATCGCGCAATACCTGCAGATCCCGTTCGTGCAGTTCTCCGGCGAACTCGCCGTCGTCTGCGTCGCGCTGGTCGGCGCCGCGCTCGGGTTCCTCTGGTGGAATTGCCACCCGGCCCGCGTTTTCATGGGCGACACCGGATCGCTCGCCATCGGCGGATTGCTCGGTGTGGTCGCCATCTCGGCCAAGCAGGAATTGCTCCTCGCGTTGATCGGCGGTGTCTTCGTGCTCGAGGCGGGCTCGGTCATCCTGCAAGTCGCCAGCTTCAAAACCACCGGCAAGCGCATCTTCAAGATGTCGCCGCTGCACCACCATTTCGAACTGAGCGGTTGGAAAGAAAGCACGGTCATTGTGCGCTTCTGGATCCTCTCGGTCATTTTCGCCCTCCTCGGGCTGGCCACTTTGAAACTGCGGTGATCGCCATGGACTACACCGGAAAACATGCGGCCGTGCTCGGCCTCGGGCGGAGCGGCCAGGCGGCCGCGCGCCTGCTTCTGGAGTCCGGCGCGGCGGTCACCGTGCTCGATTCCGGCGACCCCGCCCCGCGGCGGGAGTCCGCCGATCTGCTTTCCTCGCGTGGCGCACGCGTCGTCTTGGGGAACGACGCGTTGCGCTGCGCGCAGGAGTTTGACTTCGCGGTGCTCAGCCCCGGGATCGATCCCGTGGTGCCGCTCGCGCGGAGGCCGGTCGAGGCCGGCATACCTCTCCTCGGTGAAATCGAACTGGCCTTCCGCAGCTGCCGCTGTCCCGTGGTCGCGGTGACCGGCACGAACGGCAAGACGACCACGACCGGACTGATCGCCGCGTTGCTCGATGCCGCGGGAATGAAAGCCGAGGCCTGCGGCAACATCGGCCTGCCCTTCAGCGAGGTGGCGGCGCGCAGCGCATCGCTCGATGCCGCGGTGGTCGAAATCAGCTCTTTCCAGTTGGAAACCACAGACACTTTCCGTCCCCGGGTGGCGGTCTGGACCAACTTCAGCGCAAACCATCTGGACCGCTACCCGGACGTGGCCTCCTACCGCGCGGCGAAGCTCCGCATCTTCGACCGTCAAACGTCGGAGGATTTCGCCGTGGTCAACGCGCGGGCCGAGTTGCCGGCCTTGCGCGCCGCCCGCGTCACCTTTACTGCCGCGCCCGACGTCGAGGCCGACTTCACTTTGGGCGAGGGCGATGTGATCCTGCATCGCGGCATGCCGGTCATCGCGATGTCCGAGACGCGCCTGCGCGGACCGCACAATGCGGAGAACCTCATGGCCGCCCTCGGCGCGGGCCTTTGTCTCGGGGCCAAACTTGACGCCATGTTGCCCGGCGCGCGCGCCTACGGCGCACCGCCGCACCGCTGCGAGTTCGTCCGTGAAATCGACGGCGTGACATGGATCAACGACTCCAAGTCGACCAACCTCGACGCCATGTCGCAGGCCTTGTGCGGGCAGACGGGCGGCATCGTTCTCATCGCCGGCGGAAAGAACAAGGGCTTCGACTTCGCACCCGTTGCCGGTCTGATCAAAGAGCGCGTCCATGATGCCGTCCTCATCGGCGAGATGCGCGAGTCCATCGCGCGCGATTGGGCGCAGGCCGCGACCTGTCATCCCGTCGATTCGCTGGCCGCGGCTGTCGAGCTGGCGCGTTCGCTGGCGCGGCGCGGCGACACTGTCCTTTTTTCCCCGGGCACTTCGTCCTTCGACATGTTCCGCAGCTACGAGGAGCGCGGCGATGCTTTCAAGGATCTCATCCACCACATCCAACCAACCAACCACACCAAATGAAAATCCCACTATTCAGCAAACTGACGGCCAAGTCCCGCGGTCGCAAAGTGGTCCGGGCCTCGGCCCGTGCCATGCGCGGCGGCGAGGACGATTACTACGAGGCGGAACCCAACATGAAACTCTCCCACGCGTTCATGGTCGTGCTCATCCTGCACGTCGTCGCCGTGGGCGGCATCTACGCCTTCAACCAGATCAAGGTGAACAAGAA
>CAZJGQ010000096.1:0-5930 GCA_964545425.1 uncultured Chthoniobacter sp.
CGGGGGTCCAGGCGAGCAGGCCCCATGGATAGCGGAGTTGCACGGTCCAACCGAAGAAGGCGAGGTTGATCACCCAGGTGAGGACCATGGCCAGGCAGGCGCCCGCGGCGAGGCCGACGACGCTGGCGAGGAGTCCGATCAACGCGGATTCGGCGAGGAAGGCGCGGCGGACTTGGCCGGATGAACCGCCGATGGCGCGCATGATGCCGATCTCGCGTTCGCGTTCGGTGACGAGGGTCGTGAGCGTGAGGGACACGCCGAGGACGGCGACGATGACGGAGATGGTGCGAAGGACGTAGGTCACGGCGAAGGTTTGGTCGAAGATTTCGAAGATGCGCTGGCGCAGGGAGGCGTTCGAATAGATGGCGTATTCGGTGTCCTGGCCGAACTTGTCGCGCAGTTCCGCGCCGAGGGCATCGGCTTGCGAGGAGTCGTGCAGGTGGACACCGCTGGTGTGAGCGCCGGGGGCGTCCCAGTGGGCGACATAGTTGTCGCGGTCGATGAGGATGACGCCTTGGTCGCGGGTGTAATCGGTATAAACGCCGGCGATGCGGAAGGATTGCGGACCGGACGGGGCGGTGAGTTCGATCGTATCGCCCGCATCGACCTTGTGGCGTCGGGCGAAGCTTTCCGAAACGGCGACATAACCGGGCGATCGGAGCCGTTGCGCTTTCCCTTCGCTGTCCCCGCCGGTGAATTCGAGTTCCCCGCGCGTGCGTCCGTGGATGACCCCGAGAAAGACTTCCTCGCCGCGGAAGGGAACACGTTTTTCGTGGAAGGTGTCGACGGACTCGACGAGCGGATGGTTTTCCAGCCACGCGATGACTTCGTCGGGGATGGTTGTTTGGAATCCGGTCACTTCATTGGCCGCGAGGGTGACGAAGAGGTCGGCTTGGATGGTGCGGTTGATCCAGGTGTCCACGCTGGCGCGGAAGGAATAGATCATGACGGACACGCCGACGGTCATGGCGATGGCGGCCATGAGCGCGGCGGTGGTTAGTGAGTTGCGGTGCATCGCGCGGACCAGATTGCGCGCGGCCAAACGCCAGGCTGTCCCGTGTGGAAGGCACTGCACGCCGGGGGCGAGAATCTGTCCGACGATCTTGGTCACCACGGGGACGAGAAAGGCGAAGCCGATGATGACAAGGAACGCGGCGGCGAACCCGAGGAGTGCGGGGCCGGTGCGGAGGGCGAGCCACGAGGACGCGAAGGCGAGGGCGAGGCAGGTCAGTCCGTAGGCCAGCCAACGGCGTGGCACGGTCGCGTAGTGTTCCATCACGGTGCCGAGATGGAGGGCGCGGGTCACCTGAACCTCGGTGGCTTCGCCCGACGGGATCCATGCCGCGGCGATGACCGAGGCGAGACCGGCCAGCGCGGCGGCGGCGATTTGCCACGGCGTGACGGCGAGCCTTTCGATGCTGACCAGAACGTAAAGCGAACTGATTGTTTCGCCGACGGCGCCGACGAGGAGTCCGGCCAGCGGGAAGGCGGCGAGGATGCCGAGGACGATGCCCGGGATGCCGAGGACGAGGGCTTCGCCGAGGAAAAGAAGCCGGATTTCGCGGCGTGAGGTTCCGATGGCGCGGAGGATGCCGATTTCGCGACGGCCGCGCACCACCGAGGCGGACACCGTGTTGTAGATGAGAAACATGCCGACGAGCAGGGAGACGAGGCTCAGGGCGGTGAGGTTGAGTTGGAAGCTGGCCAGCATTTTGCCGATCTGCTCGCTGCGTTGTTGCGGGGCAGCGACAACGACATCGGCCGACACCAGCGCGCGGGCGGCAGCTGCCACCGTGGCGGGATCGGCGTCGTCGGCGAGGAGAAGTTGGACTGAATCCAATTTGCCGACGGTGCCGAGCAATTCCTGCGCCCAGCCGATATCCATCGAAGCGGACCGGATGTCGGACAACGCGGCGGGATCGTCGGGCTCGAGAACGAAGCGGACGCGAAGGTCGGCGGGGCGTCCGCTGGCGTTGACCCGCAGAATGTCGCCTTGTTGCAGTCCGAGCTTTTGGGCAAAGGCGCGGGTCAGGGCGATGGCATCGCGCTCGCGCAGCCACGCCTCGACATCGACCGGCGAGCCATCCGGCCAAACCATGCGGAAGGTTTCGAAGGGCGGGTTGGTGAAGGGATCGACGCCGAGAAGACGGATGTATTCGCCGGGATGATCGGGCAAGGTGAGGATGCCTTGCACCACGGGAGTGGCGGCGGAGACGCCGGGTAGACCGGCCAAGGCGGGGAAGACCGTTTCGTCGACCGGGCCGCGCACTTCGAGGTTGGCTTTTCCGGCGAGGAGTTCGACCCCGGCGCGGAACGAGCGGTTGGCACTGTGGTTGGCAATGGTGATGGCGAGAAAAACGCAAACGCCGAGGGCGACGCTGAGGACATTGAGCGCGGCGAGCAGTTTGTGCCGCCGCGCGTGGCGCAGGACTTGCCGGACAAGGATAACCGGCCAATGGCGCGTCATTTTTCCTTCTCGCGGTCGCCGACCGCCGCTTCGTGCAGCGTGCGCTGGAGTTTGCGAATCTCGCGGTCGCCGGCCACTTTGCCGCCGTCCGATTCGCGGGTCAGGTAGAAGGTATCCATGGCCACTTCTTTCTCCGTGGTGATGCGCGCCAGCTCGAGGTTGAGTTCGAGCCGTTCGAACGCGGCGAAGAGATCGTAGAGCAGGCCGATGCGGTCGGGGGTGTCGATGTCGACGATGGTGAAGGACGGGTGGCTGCGGTTGTCGACCGTCAGGCTGGTCGGGATATCGGCTTCCTGTGACATGCGGTAGCCGAGGCGCGAGCGGGCTTTGGCGATGAGCGGGGCGAAATCGAAGTCCTCGTCTTCGAGCGATTCGCCGAGCACGCGTTCGAACGCGCGCTGGTCGCGCTCGCTGTCGACCGGGCGGTGCTTGGCGTCGCAGACGCGGAAGATGTCGAGCACGAGATTGTCGCCGCGCGTGTGGATGTCTGCGCTGAGCACGTTGACCCGGGCGGAAAGGAACGCGCCGCAGATGCGGGCGAGAAGGCCCGGATGATCCCAGCCGCAGAGCAGGACCTCGCTGTGTCCCTGCTCCGGGTGGTGCAGCCATTTGACCACCGGACCGAGTCCGCGTTGGTCGCCGCGGATTTCGCGCTCGAAAAATTTGCGGAAAAAGCGGATGTGGCCGGCGATTTCCGAGGCGGTGAAATTGCGGAAATAACGCTCGGGCATTTGTGCGAAGTGCGCGGTGGATTCTTCGACATAGTCGCCGGCGAGTTTGCGGCGCACTTCCTCTTTGAGTTCCTCGAACCCGACGCGGCGCTTCTCGAAAAAGGATGCGCCCTCCTGCAGGTAGGCGCGGGTCGCGCGGTAAAGCTGCCAGACGAGGCCCTCTTTCCAGTCCGACCAGTTGTCGTCGCTCGTGCCTTGTCCGTCGGCCAGGGTGACGAGCATGAGGGCATCGAGATCCTCCGCCGATTGCACGATGCCGGCGAAGTGCGAGACGGTGGCGGGGTCCTCGAGGTTGCGTGATTGCGCGGTTTTGGAGAGCACGCAGTGGTTGTCGACGAGGAGAATGAGGGCGTTGCGCTGGGCGGGATCGAGTTGCAGGCGGCGGGCCACGCGGTGGGCGAGCATCGCGCTGGCGTCCTCGTGGTGGCGGCGGTGCTCGGCTTTGCCCGTGTCGTGCATGAGCAGCGCGAGGTAAAGCATGGCCGGATCGTCGTTCTCCTGGAAAAGATCGCGGTAGCCGCGGAACTTCGGGTTCTCCGAGGTGATGAGCTCGTCGAGTTTGTCGATGCAGACCAGTGTGTGTTCGTCGGCGGTGTAGCGGTGGAAGAACTCGTGCTGGACGAGGCAGGTGAGGCGTCCGAATTCCGGGAGGTAGCGCCCGAGGAAATCGGTCTCGTGCATGAGGCGCAGGATGCGTCCGACTTGGCCCTTGCGGGAAAGGATGGAGAGGAAAACTTCCCGGGCGGCGCGCGAATATTGGAAGGTGCGGTCGATCAGTCCGAGGCGTTTGCGCACGAGGTCGCGGAGTTCGGGCGAAAGGTCGAGTCCGCGCACCTGCGCGTGCTGGAAGAGGCGCATGAGGCGCTGCGGGTCCTGCGCGAAAATGCCGGGTGAGTCGGCGTAGAGCAGGCCGTTCTTGGCGTGGAAACCGTCGAAGCGCTCCGTGCGTTCGGCCGACGGCGCGAAGAGACCGAAGAAACCTCCCGTGGCGGGTTTGAGTTCCGGCACCATGCGGTGGACGACCGTTTCCGCGATGCGCTGGATGTTGCGCGTGTGCATGTAGTAGTCGCGCATGAAAGCCTCGACGCGACCGAGCATGTGTTTTTGCGGGTAGCCGAGGCGGGTGGCCACCTGTCCCTGCAAGTAGAGGGTGAGGTTGTCGATGGGGCGCTTGTTGATGAAGTGCATCTCGGTGCGCACGCGCAGGAGAAAGTCGTAGGCCTTTTCCAGCAGGCGGCGTTCGCTCTCGGTGAGGATTTTTTTCTCGACCAGCTTGCCGGTGGAAAGCGCGCGCGAATGGAAATAGCCGGTCCAGAGCAAATTCTGGTAGTCGCGGAGTCCGCCGGCGCCGTGTTTGATGTTCGGCTCCTGCATCGAGATGATGCGCCCGTATTGCTCGTGGAGTTCCTTTTGGTTGACCAGGCGCCATCCGATGTAGGCGTTTTCCTTGCCCTCGACGCACTTGCGCTCGAACTCCTCGCGGAACTTCGTCACGAGGTCGCGGTCGCCGGCCAGCCAGCGGGATTCGAGCATGGAGGTTTTGGTCTGCAGGTCGTCGTTGGCTTGGGCAATGGCCTCGCGCACGGAGCGCACGGCATGGCCGACCTTGAATCCGGTGTCCCAGAGCAGGCGGAGGATTTCCTGCACGGCGGCCGTTTCCTGCGGCGTGGTCTTGTTGCCGCCGTGGAGGAACATGATGTCCACGTCGCTGAAGGGATTCATTTCGCGGCGGCCGTAGCCGCCGAAAGCAATGACGGCAAAACCCTCGGGCTTCGGTTTGCCGAAATGCTCGGTGCAGACCTGCGCGAAAATGCGGCGGAAGAGGATGTCGACGAGATCGCTGCGCTGGCGCACGACCTCGCGTCCGCCGGCGCCGGCCGAAATGCGCAGGCGCAGACGATGTTCCTCGAGCCGCCGGTAACGTTGGTAGGCCTCGAGCGACTCGACGGCGGTTTTGCCGCGCGTCTGTTTGTCGAGGTCGTCGGAGGCGCGCGTGAGGACTTTTTCCAGATCGTAACTCATGAGCCGCAGGAGGCGCTGTTTTTAGCGGCCTTCGGCGGCGCGGAGAATGACAATCTCGACGCGGCGGTTCAGTTGTTGTTCGTCGACGGTGCCGGTGGTCGGCGCGAGGGGGCGCGTGCTGCCCAGTCCGCGGGTGTCAATGCGGGCGGGGTCGATGGACATGGTTTCGGCCAGCCATCGTTTGACCGAATCGGCGCGGGCTAGGCTGAGTTGCGCGTTGTAGTCGGTGCCTCCGAAGGAATCGGTGTGGCCTTCGATGCGGAAACGCGCCTCGGGATTGCGACGGATGAGTTCGCCGAGTTTTTCCAGGCTGGTGATGGCTTCGGGACGGAGAAAGGACTCGTCGTAACCGAACAAAACATCCGAAGGCATGAAGATGGGCCCGGCCGCGGCGGTGAGTCCGCCGGTCTGGGCCAGGAGGTCGTCGAGGTCGCTGTATCCCGCGGGCACCGCATCGCTTCCCTCTGCGCCGGCGCGGCCGGCGGCGGCCGCGAGCTCAATGGCGGGTTGGGCTGCGGAGGACGGGGTGTCGGCAAGGACAGCTTCGCGCATCGAAGTGAGATCTTCCTCCAGCGCGGCCGCCGTGGCGGCTTCGAGCCGGGTGGCTGCATCGCTTGCCGCGAGTCCGATTTGCGGTGCGGGTTCCTTGTCGATACCCAGTTCTCCGGGCTTGGCTGGTGCAGCGCGGACCTCGGCTTTCTCGGCCGAGA
>CAZJGQ010000097.1:0-5904 GCA_964545425.1 uncultured Chthoniobacter sp.
CCGCACCGGTGCCTCCGGAGACCTTCTCCGCCTGCCGGTTCGAAAAACCGATGATGGAATTCCAGCCGCAGCCAGCCCAAGCGATCCTACCATGAGCGACGCGCGCGAGACCCAGTTGCTGGCGGCTCCGGAGATCCGCCACAAGACCGAGCGCATTGCGGCGCAAATCATCGAGGCGCATCCGGACCATCCGCTGGCCCTTGTCGGCATCCACACGCGCGGGGCTATCCTCTGCCGCCGCGTGCACGAAATCCTGCAGGCCCGCGGACGCGAGACCGCGCTCGGTGCGCTCGACATTGCTCTCTACCGCGACGATCTCGACAATCTCGGCACAATTCCTTCCATCCGCGGGTCCGACTTGCCCTTTCAAGTCGAGGGCGCGCACATCGTTCTCTTCGACGACGTTCTCTTCACCGGCCGCACCATCCGTGCCGCCTTGGATGAGTTGGTCGATTACGGACGCCCCGCGCGCATCGAACTGGCCGTGCTCATCGACCGCGGACACCGCGAGCTACCCATCGCCCCCGATTACCTCGGCCAATCCATCCCCACCGCCCGCGAGGACCACGTGCGGGTCTGCTTCGAGGAAACCGACGGACGCGAGGGCGTCTTTCTCACCCGCGCCGCCCCGTGACCATGAACGCCCCCGCGACATTGCCCCGCCGCAAGGACCTCCTCGAAATCGAGAGTTTGTCCCGCGAGGAAATCGTCTTCCTCCTCGATACGGCGCGCCCGTTCAAAGACCTCTTCACCCGTTCGGTGAAGAAAGTCCCGTCCCTGCGGGGCAAGACGGTCCTCAACCTTTTCTTCGAACCCTCCACCCGCACTCGGGCCTCCTTCGAAATCGCGGCCAAACGCCTCTCGGCCGACGTGACCAACCTGGCCATCACGCAATCGAGCGTGACCAAAGGCGAGTCGATCCTCGACACCATCGAGACCATGCAGTCCATGAAGGTCGATTACATGGTGGTGCGCCACGCCGCCGCCGGCGTTCCCGACTTCATCGCGCGCCACACGCCGGCCGCCGTGATCAACGCCGGCGACGGCAACCACGCCCACCCCACGCAGGCCATCCTCGACGCCTTCACCATGCGCGAGGCGGTCGGCGAACTCGAAGGGCGGCGCATCCTCCTCGTCGGCGACCTGCTCCACTCCCGCGTCTTCCGCTCGGTCAGCACCATCGCCCGCAAGCTGGGCCTGGAAGTCGGCCTCTTCGCCCCGACCACGCTCATCCCGGCCGGACGCCCGGATTACATGCGCGTCTTCGGCCGTTTCGAGGAGGCGATCGAATGGGGCCCGGATTTTGTCTACCTCCTGCGCCTCCAGCGCGAGCGGCAAGCCGCCCACTTTTTCCCCAGCCTGCGCGAATACCACAATGTTTTCGGCCTGACCCGCGAGCGCTTCGGCGAATGCCGCCGCCGCGGCATCCACATCATGCATCCCGGACCGGTCAACCGCGGCGTCGAACTCGTCGACGAAGTCCTCAATTACGACAAATGCCTGATCAACCGCCAGGTGGAAAACGGCATTGCCGCGCGCATGGCCGTGCTCTACTGGCTGCAGCCCGCCGTCATGCCCCTGCCTGACGACAAAGAGGAGGTTTCCCTGTGAACACACCACGACTTTTCCAAGGCGGACACGCCGTCGATGAAGCCAACGCCGAGCCGCGGCGACTCGACATACTCGTCGGTGCCGACGGGAAAATCGAACGCGTGGCAACGGAAATCAAAACCGCCCCGGGCATGGAAACCGTCGATTGCTCCGGCAAAATCCTCCTGCCCGCGCTCTTCGACATGCACGTGCACCTGCGCGAACCGGGCCGCGAGGACGAAGAGACCATCGCCACGGGGGGACGCGCCGCCGCACGCGGCGGTTTCACCGGCATCGTCGCCATGCCCAACACCGATCCGCCGATCGACAGCGGCGGGCTGGTCCGTTACGTGCGGACCCTCGCCCGCGAGCAGTCGCCCGTGCCGATCTGGACCTCGGGCTGCATCACCAAAGGCCGCGCCGGCCAGCAACTGGCCGACATCGCCGACATGCACCAGCAGGGGGCCATCATGATCACCGACGATGGGGACCCCGTCGCCGACGCTTACCTTTTCCGCCGCGCCCTCGAATACGCCCGCCACTTCGACCTGCTCGTCGCCTGCCACTGCGAAGTGCCGGAGCTGAGCCGCGGCGGGGCCATGAACGAAGGCGTCCGCTCCTACCAACTCGGTCTCCCGGGAATCCCCGCCTGCAGCGAGGAAATCAGCATCGCGCGCGACCTCCAACTGGCGCGGCTGACCGGAACCCGCATCCATATCCAGCATGTCTCGACCGCCCACGGCCTCGAGATCATCCGCCGCGCCAAAAACGACGGGGTCCGCGTGACCTGCGAAGTCTCGCCGCACCATCTCCTGCTCAACGAGTCCGACATCGTCGACTATGACACGCATTACAAGATGAACCCGCCCCTCCGGACCGCCGCGGACAACGAAGCCCTTCTCGCCGGCCTGCTCGACGGCTCGATCGACGCCATCGCCACCGACCACGCCCCGCACTCCGAGTTCGAGAAAAACCTCGATTTCGCCTCGGCCCCCTTCGGCATCACCGGGCTGGAGACCGCGCTCCCCTCGCTCTTCGAGCGGCTCATCCGTCCGGGACGCCTTCCGTGGGACCTCCTGGTGCGCACTTTTTCCCATGCGCCGCGCCGCATCATCGGGCTCGACCTTCCGGAATTCCGCGAAGGCACCCAGGCGGACTTCGTGATCTTCAACCCGGAAGGCTCCACACACGTCACCCCCGAAACCATGGCCTCGAAGAGCCGCAACACGCCGTTCCTCGGATCCACCCTCGCCGGCTCGGTCGACGACGTGATCCTCGGCGCCGAAACTTTGCTCTCCGGAAAAGAAAACCCCGCCACCTGACGCACCCGCCTACACACCATGAATGACGCCTTACCTTTGGGATTGAGCTTCGACGACGTGACCATCGTTCCGGGAAGGAGCGGTGTTCTTCCCCCACAGGCCGATCTCTCCACCCGCATCGCCCGCGATATCCGGCTGGCCATCCCCGTGATCTCGGCCGCCATGGACACCGTATCGGAGGAGCGCTTGGCCATGGCCCTGGCCCGCGAGGGCGGCATCGGCATCATCCACCGCAACTGTCCCCTGGAAAAACAAGTCGCCATGGTGCGCCGCGTCAAACGCGCGGAAAACATCGTCATCTCGAACCCCGAGACCGTCACGGCCGACACGACCATGGGTCAACTCCGCCGGCTCATGCGCGAAACCGGGATCGAGGGCTTTCCCGTGGTTGCCGGGGACAAAACCGTCGTCGGTATGGTCACCCGCCGGGATATCTGGGTTGAAGAAAACGACAGCATCCTGGTCAAAGATGTCATGACCCCGCGCGACCGGCTGGTCACCGCTTCCCCCGGCTGTTCCCAAGCCGAAGCCAAAGCCATCCTTCACAAACACCGCATCGAGAAATTGCCGCTGGTCGATGAGGCAGGGCGCCTTGTCGGGCTGATGACCGCCTCAGACATCGTCAACACCATGCAGCACGGCCAGGCCTCCAAAGATGCCGAAGGACGCCTCCGCGTGGGCGCGGCCATCGGTGTGGGTCCGCGTGCGCTTGAATCGGGCGACGCCTTGGTCGAGGCCGGCGCCGATGTCATCGCCATCGACGCCGCCACCGGACACACCGAATCCATGCTCGCGCAGCTGGAAAAATGCGCCAACCGTTGGACCGGCGTCCCGGTCATCGCCGGCAACGTGGTCAGCGCCCAGGGAGCAGCCGACCTCATTTCCGCCGGCGCCGCCGCGATCAAGGTCGGCGTGGGGCCCGGTTCGATCTGCACGACGCGCGTGATCGCCGGCGTGGGCACGCCGCAATTCACCGCCATCCGCACCGTCTCGCGCGTCTGCCGCGAACGCGGCGTCCCGCTCATCGCCGACGGTGGCATCCGTTATTCGGGCGACATCGTCAAAGCTCTCGCCGCCGGGGCCGATGCCGTCATGCTCGGCTCGCTCCTCGCCGGCACCGAGGAAAGCCCCGGCAAACTCGCCCGCTGGCAGGGCCGCACGTTCAAGGAATACCGCGGGATGGGTTCGGCCGGCGCCTTGGCCAAAGGCGCCCGCGACCGTTACGGCCAGGAAGGCGCCGCCAAATTCGTGCCCGAAGGCGTCGAAGCCCGCATTCCCTACCGCGGCCCGCTCGGTGAACTCGTTTTTCACCTCATGGGCGGACTGCGGGCCGGCATGGGCTACGTCGGTGCGGCCAACCTCGACGAACTGCGCACCAAAGCCGTCTTCATGCAAGTCACCGCCGCGGGGCTGCGCGAAAGCCATCCGCACGACGTCACCATCACCGAAGAACCGGTCAACTACCACTCCGCCTGATTTCCATGCGTACGCAAATTGCCGTCATCGACTACGGGTCGCAGTATTCCCAGCTCATCGTGCGCCGCCTGCGCGAGCTGGGCTATTTCAGCCGCCTTTACCTGCCCGGGCGCTGGGAGGAAATGGGGAAACCGGCGGGCGTGGTTCTCTCCGGAGGTCCCGCCCGCGTGAATGATGCCGGAGCACCCGACATCGATTTCGACAAGCTGCAGGCCCTCGGGGTGCCGGTCCTCGGCGTCTGCTACGGCATGCAGTTGCTCAACCGCAAATTCGGCGGATCCGTCGCGCACTGCGGCGACCGCGAATACGGACCCGCCGTGATGGAAGTGCGCCAGCCGGACGAACTCCTGAAAAACCTCCCGGCACAGAGCAAAATTTGGATGAGCCACTCGGACAGCGTGTCCGAACTGCCCTCCGGGTGCGAAGTGCTCGCGGTCAATCCGCGCGGCACGCCCGTGGCCGTGCGGTGGAACGAGCGCTTCTACGGCATCCAATTCCACCCCGAGGTGAGCCACACCGAGTACGGCACCGAAATGCTGCGCAACTTCCTCGGGCTGGTGACGGAGAAACCCGCCTTCACCATGGACCGCTTCAAAGACCAGCTGATCGAGGAAACACAGCGGCAAATCGCCGGACGCGAAGTGGTCTGCGCCGTTTCGGGCGGGGTCGATTCGACCGTTCTGGCCGTGCTGCTCCACGCCGCCGGCGCCAAGATGCACCCCATTTTTGTCGACAACGGACTTCTGCGGCGCAACGAAGCCGAAGAGGTCGTCGAGCAATTCCGCCGCCTCGGCATCGAGATCGACCGCGTCGATGCCACCGACCGCTTCCTCGGCCGGCTCAAGGGCATCACCGATCCGGAGGAAAAACGCCGCCGCATCGGAGACGAATTCATCGACGTCTTCTTCTCGCGGGCCGGCAAAGTGGAGCTCCTCGCCCAAGGCACGCTCTACCCCGACGTGATCGAGAGCGCGACCAGCGGATCGGAAGCCTCGCGCATCAAGACGCACCACAACCGCGTCGACCGCATCCTCGAATTGCAGGCCGAAGGACGCCTGCTCGAGCCGCTGGCCGAACTTTTCAAGGACGACGTCCGCGCCCTCGGCGCGGCGCTCAACATCCCCCATGACCTGCTCCACCGTCACCCGTTCCCCGGCCCCGGCCTCGCCGTGCGGGTGGTCGGCGAAATCACGCCGCAGCGCCTCGAGGTCTGCCGCGAGGCCGATGCTATCTTTATCGGCGAATTCAAGGAAAGCGGCTGGTATGACAAAGTCTGGCAGGCCGGAACAGCCCTCCTTCCAGTCAAAACGGTCGGCGTGAAAGGTGACGAACGGACCTACGAGGAGGCGGTCAGCCTCCGCGCCGTGACCAGCCTCGACGCCATGACCGCCGATTGGATCCCGCTGCCGCACGACCTGCTCGGCCGCGTCTCGAACAAAATCCTCAATCGTGTGACCGGAATCAACCGCGTCCTCTACGACGTCTCGACCAAACCACCGGCCGGGATCGAGTGGGA
>CAZJGQ010000098.1:0-5869 GCA_964545425.1 uncultured Chthoniobacter sp.
TGGCGCCGGGTTTGAATCCTTCGAGCACGGGTGCGCTGACGATGACGTAGGCCCAGCGGTGCTGGAGTTTTTTCGTCACCATATCCCAGTTCGTTTTGGCCAACCGGACCCAGTGGTAGGGCGTGGTGGTGTCCTTGCCGACGAACCAGTAGAGGAAATAGCTCTTCAAGTTTTTGCGTTCGCCGGGAGCGGTTTCGATTTCGCGGTTGAGGGTGAGTTTCATCACGTCGAGGGTGCGTCCGTTGGCCAAGGTGATGGGAACGACTTCGCCTGACTGGATCGACCAGCCTTGTCCGGGCAAGCAAACCTCGGGCCGGTGGATGCTGCGCTTTTCGCCGCCGCTTAGGACGACCTGCGCGGTGAGCGAGTTGCCGGAGAGATCTTGGTAGATTTTCTTTTCGAACTCGGTGTCGGCCGGGAGGAGGGCGAGTTCGCTCGGCGAGACCGGTTCGCTCGTGCCCCAGTATTCGCCGACCAATGTGGGCAGATCCATGACCACGCCGGCCTCCGGCGCGATATTTGGCGGCGCGCTCTCGCGGCAAAGCCAGATGGTCAGGGCCGGCAAAACAACGATGGCTGCGGTGCGCCACCAGGGAATCTGGAAGGCGCGCTTCATGAATTCGGTTCAGTGCGCGGCGTGAAACGTTGCAAGAGCCATCCGACCCCGAGCATGCCGCCGAGCGCGACGGCAAAGACGAGGAAGCCGGAAAGCATGTGGAAAGTGGTGGGTTCCTCGATCGACCCGATGGCCACCTCGGGTCCGAGAGCGATGGTGCCCAGCGTGAGCATGATGATGCGGGCGAAGTTTCCGGCCACGGCGAGCGGAACGGAGGAAAGGAAGACGACCCACTTTTGCCAGGGTTTGTCCATCGCGATGTAGCCGTAGAGCGCGCTGACCATCATGAGCGCGAAAAGCGAACGGATGCCGCTGCACGGATCGGCCACATCGACGGCGAAACGTTCGCCCGCAGCCAACCCGGCGGCGAAATCGGGCGCGGAAACGATGGCGGTTCCTTGTTGCAGGCAGGAAAGGCCGATCAGGTTGAGGAAAGCCACACTGACATTGGACATGAAAATGCGCAGCGGGAAGGCGAGGAAGTTGTCCATGAACGGGAGCGGGAACATGAACGCGAGAAAAGCGATGGGGAAGGCGAGGGCCATGAGCCAGCGCCAACCGAGGAACCAGAGGACGGCCGAACCGACGAAACCGAGCAGCGAGGCGTAGCCGATGTAGACATTGTCCGCGAGGTATCCGACCCAATAAACGAAGAGTGATCCGAACAGCGCGGCAAGCCCCAGCCATGAGCCTTCAACTGCAATTTCAGCCAACGATTTGCGGCGGTAGTAGATGAGTCCGATGACCGCGAGCGGAACGAGCCAGCAATGTTCCCACTCGGGGTTGTTTTTCCAAATCCAGCTCATGAACTCGAACATGCTGGCCCGCGTCGCGCCGTAGCCGGATGCGTAGGGGAACCAACCGAAGAGCGCGTAGGCGACGCCGGCCACGGCCAGTGCCGCGACGATGTTGGGCGCGACGAGAGAAGCGCGCCAATCGGGTGCTGCTGCGGTGGAGTTCATGGAAAGCAAGAAGCTTTCACACCGTTCGCGAGGCGGCAACCGATTTCCATTCGGCGAGATATTCGCCGAGCGCCTCGCGCCACGGACGCGGACCGGGCGGGATAACGGCGGCCAGTTTTGCCGTGTCCAGACAAGAGTAGCGCGGACGCTTGGACCAACCCGACCCGAGTCGCTCGTAGGGAATTTCCTCGATGGTTCGGCAAGCTGGTTCGAGACCAAGAAACGTCATCTGCTCCAGCGTGGTTCGGGCGAACTCCTCCCATGAAGTCTGGCCTGGATTGACCAAATTGAAGAGGCCGGTGCGTCCGGTTTCGACCAATTGCCGGGTCCAATACGCGCCGTCGGCCGCGTAGAGGCAGCAGCCTTTTTTTCCCGCGGCGGTGCGCAGCGAGGTTTGGCCCGTGAGCAGATCGGGCATCCGGCTCATGAAGGTTTTGCCGCCCAGACCGTAGAGCCAGGATATGCGCAGGATCAGACTCCGTGGACAAAGCTCGGGGATTAATTTCTCCAAGTCCGCTTTCTGATGGCCGTAGACCGAGAGCGGAGCGGGCAGATCGGACTCGGTAAGCAATTTATCTTCGTCGCCGCCGAAGACGTAGTCCGAGCTGTATTGCACGAAGAGAGCGTTTTGCGCGGTGCAACGTCGCGCAAGATCGAGTGGTGCATCGCGGTTCACCCGACCGCTGCCGACGGGGTCATTTTCGCACGCATCGAAATCACAGACCGCCGCCGCATTGATCACGGCATCCCAGCGCTGGACGAACAACGATTCCATGCGCGCCGCGTCGGTGATATCCGCCTGTTCGTGCGTCACTGCGGTGAGGTCGTTCCCGGAAAACTCGCGCGTCAGATAACGGCCGAGCAAACCGCCGGCTCCAAGCAAAAGGATTTTCATGACGCGAGATCCAGATGCTCGATCTGGGCGAGGACATCTTTCACCCCGATGGCGTCGAGGCACAGGTAGCTGTCCATCCCGCAGCGATCGATGCACGGGTGAAGAGGGCATACACGTTGCTGCACGGCGCGCTGACGATTGTTCCATGGCGCGAACCAATCGGGTTCGCCAGAACCGAAGATGGTGACGACCGGCTTGCCCAACGCGGCAGCGAGGTGGGCGGGGAGGGAATCGTGACAAAGCACAGCGTCGGCACCCTGCAGGGCGGCAACGAGCGAGGCAAGATCTGGCGTGTGTAACTTGCGCGCTTTGTCGGGAGTCACTGGATCCGTGCTTGGCGGCACGATCTCGACGACGTCGAAGCGTTCCGCGATGGCCGGGGAATCCAGCAATTCGCGCCAGCGGGCAACGGGCCATTGTTTGCTCGGGATCCGCGCATGCGCATGCACGGCCAAGATGGGACGATCGCGCTTCGAACCATCCGCGCTCAAGGATCGAATCCAGGGAACCGAGTAATCGCAGGAAAAACCGAGCGCCTCGGCGATTTGCTCCCAGCAGCGGAAATGCGATTGGCGCGGCGATTCGCGGTGCAGCCACTGCGTGAGCAGGGGACGGCCTGGGTGCGCGGCTCGCCACAAAGTTTCCAAGGCGCGTCCCAGCCAGCGGCGGTTCCGGCGCCACGGCAAATCGGCGGCGTAATAGTTGCCGTGCGTCATGGGAAATCCGATGCGCTGCGTGGCGTGTGTCTCCGCCATGAGGATTTCCGCGCGGGCGTCGGCCCAGACGCAAACGGCGACGCCGAACTCAAGGGGACGCAACACGCGCCCTTCGTCGCGTGCTGCCACCACCGCTTGCCACGCGCCGCACTGTTGGCCGTCAGCCCAAGGCGGTTCCCAAGCGTGAAGGCGCGGAGGTTCGACCAAGAGTTCGTAAACCGAACGCGTTGCCGGGCGGCAGAGAATGTGGACCTCGTATTTGTCCTGCGCTCCACGAACAAAAGGCAGGCTCATCACGGCGTCACCGAGATGATGGAGTTCGACGATGAGCAGGCGCGGTTTCATCGGGCGAACCACCGGCGCTTCAGCATGTAGTAGTGGCGACCCCACGCAGCCATGGCGAAGGCGTCCCACCATGGTTTGAAATGCCAACCGTCGCGGGTCAGCATCTGCGCCGTCTCGCGCCACATGGCCGGAAGCTGGCGGCTTGTTTTGGCGTCGCCATGAAGTCGGGAGACGGCGAGAGCCTCCGGCAAGTAGTGCCAATGGACGTGCGTGCCGAGGCGCAGCCAGTATTCGTGGTCCATGCAAAAGTGCAGCGACTCGTCGAAGCCGCCGAACTTTTCGTAGACGCGTCGCCGCCACCAGACGGCGGGCTGGCCAAGGGGATTGCGTTTGCGCAGACAATCCGGCCGGAAGGACCCCGCAGATTTGCGCCGCTTGCGTCCCGAATCACCCTCGAGGAAATAGAAATCCGCATAGACCATGTCCACGGATGGATTGGCCTCGAAGGCCTGCAGAACTTTCTGCACCGCATCCGGTTCGTAGAGGTCGTCAGCGCAAAGGTAAGCGAGGATGTCGCCGCTGGACATGGACAGCCCTTTGTTGATGGCATGGGATTGTCCGTTGTCCTTTTCCGAAAGCCATCGGATATCGTTTCGTCCTCGGAGCAGGTCGACCGTGCCGTCGCTCGATGCGCCATCGATGATGATGTGCTCAACTTCGTGCGGCGCAGCCCGTTCGGCAGCTACGCGCACAGAATCGAGGCAGTCCGCGAGATAGCGGGCCTGATTCAGGGATGGCGTGATGACCGAGAGTTTCATCGTGAAGCTGGTGCCTGAATCCGGCGAAAGATTTGCTCGTAGCGCTCGAGGACATTTTCCCAACGGAAATCTTCCGCCCGGCGGCGCGCTCTTCGTCCGGCGGCGGCGCATTCTTCCGGATGGTCCTTGGCCCAGGCCAGCTTGGCGGCCAGTGCGGCGGCGGGCTCTCGCGGACCGAAAGGAATCCCCGCATCGCCGAGCACCTCGCGGGTGGCGGGGCAATCGTGGTAGATGATCGCTTTGCCCATGCCGAGTTGGTCGAGGAGGACAAGGCGCGTGGCTTCGATGGTGGCCGGCATGATGAAGGCGCGCGCGTTCTGGCTGAGCTCGATGTAGGCGTCGGCGAAACGCAGGCCGGTGAAGATGACGCGGTCGGTGGCCAGCGCTTCCAGTTCGCGACGATAGCTGTGCTCGTAAGGATCGCCCCCCACCAGCACGAGCGGCAGCGGGTCGGGTGTCTCGCGGTAGGCTCTGAGCAAAAGAGCGGCTTCGTTTTCCGGGGTGAGTCGTGACACGTAGAGAAAATAACCGTCGGGCTTGAGTCCCCAGCGCTGGAGTTCCCCGCAATGCACCGGCTCTTCGCGCACGGTCAGTCCGTAGGAAAGATGCTCCGGACGCATCCCGTATTCCCGTTCATAGCGGTCCACGATGGTGGCGTTGTCGGCCACGATGCAATCGGCCGAACGTGTGGCCCAGCGTTCGCTGCGTTGCAGCCAGGACCGCGCGAAGCCGCGCCACTTCTTACGGCTGAAGTCGGCGCCGTCAACATTGATGATGACCTTCATGCCGGCAGCGCGAGCCAAGCGTCCGAGAATGGCATTCCCGACTCCGCAAAGATAAATGATGTCATAGCGCCGCCGGACGGCATCGATCATGGACAGCGTGGTGTGCACGATGGTGTCGAGGCTTTTGGTCGGAATGGTTGGCAGACCGATGATGCGCATGCCTTCCCATACAGGTTGCGGAGGACCGAAGTGGGGGAGGCGGTTGTAGACGGTGACTTCGTGGCCTCGCGCGGCGAGGCGCTTGCCGAGTTCTTCCACGACAACTTCGAACCCGGAATAGCGGGCCGGCACTCCGCGTGAGCCGAGAAAGGCAATGCTGGGCGGACCACCGGGCACGCGTCTTCCATCCGGCGTTCCGAGCAAAGCATCGCGCACGGTATAGAAGAGAAAGAGCGAATTGAATTGGGTGTAGCGCCGCCAGAGCCTGCGCGGCTCCTGCCAGAGACGATAGGCCCATGTAATGCCGAGGCGCTGCATCCAAGCGGGTGCGTAAGCGCGCTGTCCGGCCAGGAGCACGAAAGCATCCCCGACGGCGAAGAAAACACCCCGGCTGTGACGCTTGAGATTGTCGATGATCCACCGCTCCTGCCGCTCGCCGCCGAGCGCGACCCAGACGAAATCGGCCTTCGATTCGGCAATGACGCGCGCGAATTCCGCTTCGTCCTCTTCCGTCCACGCGCGGAAAGGTGGCGACAAGGTTCCGGCGATCTCGATCTCGGGCTGGATCTCGCGCAAGTGGGAGGTCAGCTCTTGCAAAGTTTCCTCCGTGCCTCCGAAGAAAAAATGCCGCCA
>CAZJGQ010000099.1:0-5756 GCA_964545425.1 uncultured Chthoniobacter sp.
TTTCCTCCCTCAACTGGCGCGTATTAATGATCTCCATCGAGGCCTTCATGTTCATTTCAAGATAAACATACCCCCAACCCCGTCAAGCCCGTCTCTAAATCCTTCTTAGCTCCTAGCTCCGCGCTCCACGCTGCACCACCTTCAAGCCCACTTTGCCCCCGTGTCTCGCGGGATCGCAACAAGCGGCGACATAATTCAGCCCAGATCGCGCAGGATGCTCCCGACTTCCGTCCTCAGCTTTGGCAGATCTTGGCAACAGGCGTCCCAAAGCACTTCATACGCGAGATCCTCGTAGGCATGGCTGATGACGTCTCGCATGCCGGCAATCTGTCGCCAAGGAATAGCCGGGTATTGATCCCGCAGCTCGGATGGCAGCCGCTTGGCGCACTCGCCGACCAACTCCATCACCCGCTCGAATGCTCGCAGTCTGACGGGATCGGCGATCAATGTCTCGAGTGACTGGTCAGCGATCAGCGCGTCGGCCTCATTGATGAAATCAGCCAACTGCTGCAAAGTTACCCGCGGATCATGGCTGCTCATAGATGACGAGCATCTCGCGCTCCACCAGCGGGCGAAGATAGCGGTTCAACCTCGAACAAAAATCGACGCGCCGCCCCAGAATCCGGGACAGGTCGGGACCGAAATCAAAATAGCCCAGACCAAGACCCCGCAGGGCGCCGGGCTGAAAATCGGCCAGCACATCGATGTCGCTGGTTTCCGGATTGAAGTCATGGCGAAGCACCGACCCGAAAAGCGCCAACCGACGGATGCCGCGCTGCGAGCAGAAATCCGCCAAGGCGTTGCGGTCCAATTTGATGGGGAGTTCGCCGATCCTCATGGCAAAAAATCTCCTCTGATAGGCCGCGGAAGGCAACCAATTAGCGCTGCGAACTGCCCCACCTTCCCACGTTCCCACCTTCAAACCTTCCCACCCGTCTGCCCCTCCGGCTGAAAACTGAGCCGAGGCTTTGGGAGACAGCCGTAGGCAAAACTGCCGACCGCCAACTTGGCCCCCTCCACTCCCTTTCACTCAAGTCTCCCACTCAAGTTTCATCCCTTGCTGTAGGCGCCTGCGGCGCCTACAGGAAAACCCTAACGAAAAACACCAAATCGGGGAAATTGAGGGTTCGCCGAGCTGGACTTAACTTAGCCTCGTTATGAAAAAACACACCACACTCAAATCAAAGTTCAACTCGGCCTTCAGCTTGGTCGAACTTCTCGTTGTCATCGCGGTTATCGCCGTTATCGCGGCTATCGCGATCCCGAACATCACCGGTGCCCGTGAGGCGGCTGTTGCATCGCGAGACACCTACAACGCCGAGGCTTTTATCAACATGTCCAACCAGCTTCGTGCGCTAGGTGTGCCGGCAGCTAACATCACGCTGGGAAACCTCACCAACGGCACGGGAATCAACGTCACGAACGGCACGAACGTTGTCAACTTCCAGCTCAATTAGTTGGAGTTTCTGCGGCTTGATTCGCTCGTTACTACCACAAAGCCCCGGTTCGCCGGGGCTTTTTCTTGAAATGCGTAATACCTCGCCGGAGGCCACGACTGGAAGCGTTTGCGATTAGACTAGTCGATGCTACTATGGCATAAGTAATGAAATCGGCCGCTGAAAGAGCAACACCTGAAAAGCCGAAGCTCTTGCGCGACCTTAGCGCGTTTTCTCTGGTAGAGATACTTCTCGTTATTGCCGTCATCGCCATCTTAAGCGGCTTGGCCGTCAGCTACGTTGGAGGCGCCGCGGACAACTCCCGCATCCTTGTTGCCCGCCAGCAACAGGTGCAACTCCAGACGGCCCTTGATGCGTGGATCACCGCGCAATCCTCGGGCACGGCTGGCTTGGGTGGCGCCAAAGTAGCCTACAGCACAAATGCCACCACCATGCTGGCCGCCTTGGGTCCATACCTTCGCGACCCGGGTGTCTTCAGCGTCTCGGGCGGAGCGGTGAGCAGCGCCGCACTTGCAGCCTCGGGCAAGTCGCTGCAATTTTCCTCTTGGACCGACAACAGCTATCCCAAAGTCCTGATGCCATGAGATCCCCCATCCCTTTGAAATCGCCCCAAGCGAAGAGATCCGGATTTTCCTTGGTCGAGATTCTCGTGGTGCTTGTCATTCTCGGGGTCGTGCTTTTTCTCGCTATCCCTAACATCGTGCAGGTGCGCAGCGACAGCGAGGACAACCTGGCGCGCTCGCGAGCCGAGGCGCTCAACGTGGCCGCGGCTGCTTATTTTCAATCGGTCGGTCGGCAAGCCGCTTCCGCGGCTTGGACCAATGCGGCCAACAACGAGGCCCGCTACGCGTTGGTCTCACCCTACCTCGCCTTCGCTCCGTCGACACTCTCGGCCTACATGCCCACCGGATACAGTGCCACCTTCAGCACGACAGATCCCTTGCGCCAAAAAGCCGCGGTCTTCCGCGGGACCAACGCCCTGTCCTATTGAGGCTCGGGCGGAACTTGCGCTCCGCGGACGGCGGGAGCAAATTAGGCGAGAGTCACCGCCATGCCCGCCGTTGCCCCGAATCATCACAACGCCCTGCTCGACAAAGGCCTGAGCGCGCCGCTCGACACGGCTGAGAATGCCGCGGACTTTCAAGGCGCCTTGGCCTTGGCCAACGGCGTCTCGGCGGACGATGCCTTCGAGTGGACGGCCGGGCAGTTCGGTTTGATCCCCTTGTCCAATCCCCGCCTCATCCTTTCGGTGGCGGCGGAGAATTCTTTCCGTTCGCTCGCTTCGGGCACCATGACCGAGGATGGCGTTCCTTGGTTGCCGGTGGGAAAGCTTGGTCCTCTGCTCATCGTCGGGCACTACAACCCGACGGTCACGGATTGCTGGCACATCCCCGAGCCTTTCCTGATCAAGGTGTTGCTCGACCAGACAGCCTATGAGGCCCTGCACGAGGACCTGCGGACGCGGCTGGAGGCGCGGCCTTTGGGACGGCAAGAAGCCCTGAGGATAAATCCGCCGCCGGCTCCGGAGGCCTCCGCCGAGAGCATGCTCAAGTGGCTCCTCGCCGAGTATCCCTTCCGCGACGAAGAGCGCGCCCTCCTCACCGATGCGCTCGACACTTTGCCGGGCGTGTCCGGCGCCAATGTTCTGCAGTTGAAAACGCTGCCGCCCGGTTTCGGGGCGGCCCTGCGTCATCTCTGCACCGGAGACACGTGCTTCAATGCGACACTCGCACCGAAGCAGAAAGCGTTCCCCGAAACCCTGCTCGAAAAGCATGCCGTCTTCCCGCTCTACGTGGGAAAAAATACCATTTACATGCTGAGCAGCCAGAAGCGCATCTTCGGTTTCGAGGACGAATGGCTTTCCAGCACCTCGGACACCCGGGAGTTACGGGTGATTCTCTGCGACAAGGAGTCGATCCTCCGCACCATCTCGCGTGACCGCGGCAGCGCCGCGGTGGGCGGAGCGGAGACCATGGTCGGCGAGTTGGTCGAATCTGGCGTGGCCAACATCGTCGATATCGACGAAAACGAAATTGCCCGCATCAATCCGGCCAGCATCAACACGACCGCCGAGCAGGCGTTGCACTGGGTCTTGCACCGCTCCATCACCGGACGCGCCAGCGATCTGCACATCGAGAAATATTTCAACATGGCGCGGTTCCGCGGACGGATCGACGGCGAGCTGGTCACCCTCTTTTCCGCACCGGAGGAACTCCTGCCACGCTACATCAGTCTGATCAAAAACTACGCCAACATGGGCCAGGAAAGGCAGGAGGCTCAGGACGGACGCTTCTCCCTGCGCCTCGGCAAGCGCCGCATTGACTGCCGTGTCTCCGCCATCCCCTGCCGCAAGGACCAGCAGAAGATCACCATCCGTTATCTGGACAAGGCCGAGGGAGTGAAGAAGCTGAGCGAACTCAATCTCTCGCCACGAAATTTGGAAATGTTCCAGGCAGCCATGTCCCGCGACCAGGGATTGATCCTCATCACCGGGCCGACCGGGAGCGGCAAGACAACCACGCTTTATGCTCTGCTCAACAGCGTCAACGGCGAGAGCGTCAACATCCAAACGATCGAAGATCCGATCGAATACGAAATCGAAGGGATCAACCAGACACAGACCGACCCCGTCCACGACATCGACTTTGCCCAAGGGCTCCGGCGTCTCATGCGCGCGGACCCCGACATCATTCTCATCGGCGAGTGCCGTGACGAGGAAACGGCCAGCGCCGCGGTCAACGCCGCCCTCACCGGACACTTGGTGCTCACCACTTTGCACGCCAACGACTGTCTGCGCGCCGTCAGTCGTTTCATTTCCATGGGCGTGCCGCCTTACTTGCTGGCCGATTCCCTCGCCCTCACCCAAGCCCAGCGCCTGGTCCGCCGCTTGTGCACCCATTGCAAGGTGATGGCTCCGCTCAAGCCGGAGCAAAGGAAGCTTTTCGCCCTCAACAAGGTCGATATCCCGCCCAACGTGAACAACCTCTACGAGGCGCAAGGCTGTCCGGAATGCCGGGAAACCGGCTACCGCGGGCGCCTGGCCCTGATGGAAATGTGCCCCATCGACCACACCTTGGCCGATCTCATTTCAGTCAATGCCCCACAGGGGGAAATGCGCAAAATCGCCTCGGCCCGCGGCATGCGCACGCTTTACCAGGAAGGCCTGGTCCAAGTGGCCGAAGGCAACACCTCCCTGGAGGAGATCAAGTGCCTCAGCTACACGGGTGTTGCCGAGCCGGAGGGGGTCGCTGCGACGCCCGCTCAACCGGGCTTCGAAATCTGAGCGGGAGGCGCGCGGGAGTTTGGACCATACGATGAAAACCCAGCACACCTACCGGATCCGGCATCGGGGCATCGAAAGCACCCCTTATACCTTGCGCGACCTGCGTCAAATGTGGAAATCGCGCCAAATCGACGCGAGCACCGAATTCCGTCGCGGCGACTCCGAGGTTTGGCTGGAGGCCAATGATCTCCTGCCCGAGTTGGAATTTTCCGCAGAGGAAGCACCGGACAAAATCACCGCGCCTCCGCCGGCCGTGCATGGGCTGGACTTCCCCGGCATGAACGCCATCGCACCGCACAGCGTCCGCCTTACATCTGTCCGCGTGCCTTTCCGCGAAATTCTGGTCGTAGTCCTAAAAATCTACGCTGCGGTCTTCCTCATCGCCGCGGCCGCCGCCGTCCTCTGGCTCTTGCTCGCCTACCTCCTCCGCTGAACGATCCTCTCGATCGCGAAAGAGCCCCTTTCACAACGCACCTCTCCGCGCCCTCCGCGCCTCCGCGAGAGCCTCTCTTTTCTCTTTCCCGACTCCCCACTCCCTGCTGCGTAGCCGCGCCACGCCTCAGCCGTCTCCCACAGGATTTTCTCCATGCTCCCCGCTCCATGCCCCCTGCTGCGCGGGCTTTAGCCCACGCCTACGCCTCAATCATATGATTCCGTATCGCATACCGCACCAGCTCCCCGATCGAATGTAACCCCAGCTTGCGCATGATCGCCGCGCGGTGCGTTTCCACTGTTTTCACACTGATCCCCAGTTTTTCCGCCACCTCTTTGTTACTCTGTCCCTCAGCGAGCAACTGGATAATTTCCCGCTCCCGCGTCGTCGGCTTGTCCTCATCCTTTGACGTAGTGTGCGGCAGATTGCCGCCCCGCATGCTGTCAAATATCACCTCGGAAACCTGCGAGCTGAAGTAGTGCTTTCCTCCCAGAACACACTTAACCGCATCGAGCAGCTGCCGCCCGGCATCCGACTTCAAAATATACCCGTGCGCTCCGGTGCGAAAAATTTCCACCACCAC
>CAZJGQ010000100.1:0-5747 GCA_964545425.1 uncultured Chthoniobacter sp.
TTGCGGTGGAAAACGGCAAGGACGGCCCGCAAATCATCCTTTCGCGCAGCCATCCGAACTTCGTCCGCAAACTCTTCCAGCTCGAAGTGAGCGAAATCGCCGATGGCACGGTGCAACTCAAAGGCATCGCCCGCGAGGCCGGCGTGCGCACCAAAGTCGCCGTGGCCAGCGCGGACAGCAAAGTCGATCCGGTCGGCGCCTGCGTCGGTATGCGTGGCGCGCGGGTGAAGAACATTGTCCGCGAACTCAACAACGAGAAAGTCGACATCATCAAGTGGAGCGATGACCCGAAGGAATTCGTGGTCGAGGCCCTCAAGCCGGCCAAGATCAAGAGCATCGAAATCAACGAAGCCGACAAGCGCGTCAAAGTGACGGTCGACGAAGACCAGCTTTCCATCGCCATCGGCAAGAAGGGTCAAAATGCCCGCCTTACCGCCAAGCTGACCGGGTGGGAAGTGGACATTGAGAAAGACGCGTCCAAGGAGCAGGCCTTCGAAAGCCAAGTGTCCAGCGCGACTGAGGCGTTCAAGACGCAGCTCGGACTCGATGAGGAAACCGCGGCCAAGCTCGTGCAGAACGGCATCACCAGTCCGCAGGAACTCGTCGCCGGTGGCGTCGAGCCCGGCGATCTGGTCGACATGCTCGGCATCGACGAGGCCAAAGCGGCCGAAATTCTCGACAAGGCCAAGGGCCTCGACAAAAAGCCCGAGCCCGCTGCCGCCGCCGCGGCTCCGGCCGAGGAACCGGCCGCCGCTTCCGCCGAATAATCATCCGACCACTCACGCATGCCCGCCAAAGCGCCAGCGACCAAAAAGCCCGCCGCGAAAAAACCCGCGGCCAAGCCGGCGTCTGCCGCAGCCAAGCCCGCTGCCGAGACAAAGCCCAAACCCGCGCCAAAAGCGCCGGTCGAGGTTGTCTCTCTCATCGACGAGAAGCCGAAGAAAAAGCCGGTCGAGGAAACGCCTGTTGCTCCCGCGCCGGAAGTTACCGCGGTCGAAGCGGCGGAACCCGAGCTGACCGAGGACGGCAAGAAGATCATCAACATCAAGCCGCCCATCGTGGTCAAAGACCTCGCCGCGGCCATGGGCATCAAGCCGTTCGTGGTCATCAAGGACCTGATGGAGGCGAACATTTTCGCCAACCTCAACCAGACGATCGAGCCCGCAGTTGCGGCGCAGGTTTGCGAGAAGCACGGATTTGTTTTCGAGAAAGAAAAACGCCAAGCCGGTGCCGGGGTGCACAAAGCCGAGCCGGTCGTCGCCCCGCCGTCCGAACCCGAAGTCGAGGTGGCCAAGGAGGAACTCGAGCCGCGTCCGCCGGTCATCACCTTCATGGGCCACGTCGACCACGGCAAAACCTCGCTCATGGACTTCGTCCGCAAGTCGCGCGTCGCCGCGGGTGAGGCGGGCGGCATCACGCAGCACATCGGCGCGTATTCCGTCGAGCATGGCGGACACAAGATCACTTTCCTCGACACGCCGGGCCACGCGGCCTTCACCGCGATGCGTGCGCGCGGAGCGAATGTCACGGACATCGTCATTCTCGTTGTCGCGGCCGACGACGGCATTATGCCGCAGACCGAAGAGGCGATCAGTCACGCGCGGGCGGCAGGTGTCACCATCATTGTCGCGGTGAACAAGACAGACCTCCCCACCGCCAACGTGGATCGCGTGAAGCAGCAGTTGCAGGAGCACGACCTCACGCCGGAAGACTGGGGCGGTTCGACCATCGTTTGTCCGGTCTCCGCGACCAAAGGCACCGGTGTCGACCACTTGCTCGAAATGATGGCCCTGCAGGCCGAAGTGCTCGAACTCAAAGCCAGCCCGAAAGTGCCGGCCCGCGCCACGATCATCGAGGCTGAGATGGAACCCGGGCGCGGTCCGACCGCCACGGTCATCGTCAAAATGGGCACGTTGAAAGTCGGTCAGGCATTCCTCTGCGGTCTGCAGTGGGGCAAGATCAAATCGCTGATCAACGACCTTGGCAAACCGGTCAAGGAGGTCGGCCCGGGTATGCCGGTGAAAATTCTCGGCTTCGACGGACTGCCCAAAGCGGGCGACGAGTTGATGGTCATGGATTCCGAGCGCTCCGCCCGCACCTTGAGCGAGGAACGCCAGGAAGAGCAGCGCCAGGAAAAGCTGGCCGCGCCTCAGCGCGCCACGCTGGAAAGTCTTTTCGACAACCTTGCCGCCGACCAGCGCAAGTCCTTGCGCGTCGTGCTCAAAGCGGACGTGCAAGGTTCCCTCGAAGCGCTCGTCCAGGCTCTCGGCGACATCAAAGCCAAACAGATCGACTTGGAGGTCATCCATGCCGCCGTCGGTCCGATCAGCGAATCGGATATCCTGCTGGCCACCGCCTCGGATGCCATTGTCGTCGGCTTCGGCGTGAAAACCGAAAACAGCGCGGCTACGGCAGCCAAGCGCGAAGGCGTGCAGATCAAGCTTTACTCGATCATTTACGAACTCATCGACCAGATCAAAGAGGCCATGGCCGGCTTGCTCGAGCCGGAGCTGCGCGAGAATGTCATCGGCCACGCCGAGGTCCGTCAGGTCTTCGACCTGACCAAGGGCATGGTCGCCGGCTGCATGGTGACCGACGGACGCATCCTGCGCACCGCACGGGCCCGCGTTCTGCGCCGCAAGCAGCCGATCTACGACGGCGGCATCTCCACGCTGCGCCGTTTCAAGGACGACGTGAAGGAAGTGCGCAACGGTTTCGAGTGCGGTATCAAGCTCGGTGATTACGACGAATACGAAGTCGGCGACATCATCGAGGCCTACACGCTCGAAAAAGTCGCCCAGAAACTCGAGTAAGGGCTTCGGGGGCCCGGTCCCTCAACCCTCATCTCTCAACGCTCAACTGCTGGCATGAAAAACCGTTTGGTCCGCGTCGCCGAAATCCTCAAGCGCGAGCTGAGCACGGTCATTTTGCGCGAGGTGCCGTCCGATGGTGCGCTCATCACGGTCAACGCCGTCGATGTCTCCCCGGATCTGCGTAATGCCACGGTTTTCGTCGGTGTGATGGGCACCGCTGCCCAGCAGAAGTCGGCCCTCGAGCGACTCGAGCACAGCCGTCGGGTTCTCCAGGCCGAGGTGGCCAAGCGGGTCGTGCTCAAATTCACCCCGCACCTGCATTTCAAATTGGACGCGTCGATCGAACGCGGATCCCGCGTCCTCGACATTCTCGACGAACTCGATGCCACCGGGGAGGCGACCGACCAATGAGCCACGGACTCGACGCCAACTTCGCACAGATCAAGCACACGCTCGATGCGGCGACGCGGATTCTCGTGGCCAGTCACGTGCGCCCGGACGCCGACGCCTACGGCTCGGCCATCGCCATGGCTTTGCATCTCAAGGCGCAGGGGAAAGACGTCACGGTGTGGAACGAGGAGGGGATGACCGAGAAATTCCGCTACTTGCCGGAGAGCGATCTGGTCGGTTTCCCGCCCGAGCACGGGAAGCATGATTTCGATGTCTTCCTCGCCCTCGATACCTCGACCAAGGAACGTCTCGGACGCGTGCTCAAGGCGACCGGCAACGTGACCACGTGGATCAATATCGACCACCACGTGAGCAACCACCGCTACGGCGATCTGAATTACATCGACGACACCTCCCCGGCCACCGGGCAAATCCTCTACGACTATTTCACCGAGACCGGCGCTCCTGTGACCCCGGCCATGGCGGAAAACCTCTACGCGGCCATTTCGACCGACACCGGTTCGTTTCAATACGACAAGACCTCACCGCACACCTTCCGCCTCATCGCCGATCTGGTCGAAAAGGGGGTCAACGTCCCCGAACTGTCGCGCAAGATGTACGACAGCTATCCGCGCCGCCGTCTGGAGTTGCTCAAGGCGCTGCTTAACTCGGCCCGCTTCGATTGCGACGACCGCGTGGCCAGCTTCAGTCTCTCACTCGAGACGGCCAAAAACTTGGCCGTCCTGCCCGAAGACAACGAGGGCCTCATCGACCACCTGCGTGCGGTCGAAGGCGTCCAGGTTGCCGTCTTTTTCGAGGAGCTCCCCGAAAGCAAGGTCCGCGTGAGCATGCGGTCGAAGGAACCGCGTTTCGATGTCTGCAAGATTTGCGGACTTTTCGGGGGCGGGGGACACGCCCAAGCGGCCGGTGCGCGCTTGGTCGGCTCGCTCGAGTCCGCCGAAGAGAAAGTTTTGGAAGCCATTTGCCATGAAGTCCGACTCAACGATTGACGGTGTCCTGCTCATCGACAAAGCGCCGGGCATGACCTCGCACGACGTGGTCGCCATCACGCGCCGCGTCCTAAACACCCGCAAGGTCGGTCACTGCGGCACGCTCGATCCGCTGGCCACCGGCCTGCTCATCATCACCATCGGCCGCGGCACCAAGATCCAGGATCTCCTCATGAGCGAGGACAAGGAATACGTCGGCACCATCCGCCTCGGGCAAAACACGAGCAGCCAGGACGCGGACGGAGAAATCACCGAGGAAAAGCCGGTCCCCGAGCTAACCCGCGAGCAGATCGACGCGGCCTTTGGCAACTTTCAAGGCGACTTCTACCAGACCCCGCCCATGGTCTCGGCCATCAAGAAAGACGGCGTGCCGCTCTACAAGTTGGCCCGCCAAGGCAAGACGATCGAACGCGAACCACGTCTGGTGCACGTCTACGGTCACGAGTTGCTCAACATCGCCCTGCCGGAAGTGGAATTCCGCGTGGTCTGCAGCAAGGGGTTCTACGTGCGGACGTATGCCTATGATATCGGGCAGATCCTCGGCTGCGGCGGACACTTGAAGGCGTTGCGTCGCACGGCCTCCGGCAAGTTCCGTGTCGATGGAGTCCTCACGGTTGACGAGCTGCGTTCTCTTCCGCTCGACCAGATCAAGTCGCGCATCATGACTTTGCCGGAAGTTTCCCGTCTGCGCGGGGTGTAAGCCTCATGGAGGTCCTCCACGATCTGGCCGAACTGCAATCGCTCCGCGGTCCGGTCTACCTGGCCATCGGGATCTTCGACGGCGTGCATCGCGGCCATCAGGCGCTGATCGAGGAAGCCAAAGCCGACGCCAAAAAAACCGGCGGCACGGCCGTGGTCATGACCTTCGAGCCGCACCCCATGATGTTCTTCCAGCGCGCCGAGCCGCCGCTGCGCCTCTCCAGTCCGCGCCACAAGGAACTTCTGCTCGAGCGCCAAGGTGTCACCCATCTGGCCGTGCTGCCCTTCGAAGCGGCCCGAGCCGGACAAACCGCCGAGGAATTCGTCGAGGATTTGCGCAAGGCCTGCCGTCCGCTCGGCGGGATCGTGGTCGGCGCCGATTGGAAATTCGGCAAAGGCCGCGGCGGAAATGTCGACCTCCTCAAGCAATTAGGCGGTTTCGAGGTCGACGGCATCCCAGCTGTGTCGATCGACGGCGAAGCCATCTCCAGCACCGCCATCCGCCTTGCGCTGGCCCGCGGCGACCTTGCCTTCGCCGAAAAAGCCCTCGGTCGCCCTTACGCTGTCCACGGCAAGGTGGTGCCCGGAAATAAAATGGGCCAGAAGCTGGGCTTCCCCACCGCCAACATCGACGCCGCCGGGTTGCAGTTGCCTCCGGACGGCGTCTACGCCGCGCGCGTTCGCATCGGCGACAAGGTCTTCAGCGGTATCGCCAACCTCGGTATTCGTCCCACCGTTTCTCACGACAGCCACCGCGTGCTTGAGGTCCACCTCTTCGATTTCGAAGGCGACCTCTACGGCATGGATGTCGAGGTCGAGTTTCTCAAATTTGTGC